>NZ_CP187112.1:1695833-2014166 GCF_050613275.1 Anoxybacillus dikiliensis | reverse complement strand
GAGGAAGGACAATGAGACGTTTGTTTCTTCCTTCCTTTGTGACCGTTATGTTTTTATTGGAAAGCATTATCGTACAACTTTTCCCCGATCCGTTATTCGATGTTTATTCGCTCGTTCCGCGCATTTTGCTTATTTTGATCGTGTTTATTACGATTTTTATCGGGCAAACAGAAGGAATGACGTACGGATTCATTTTTGGTCTGCTATATGATGTAGCATATACAGAACTATTAGGCGCTTATGCGTTCGCCTTTTCGCTTATCGCTTATTTAATTGCAAAGGCGATGAATGTTTTTCACAAAAATGCATGGACAGCTTCCTTTTTTGCGATTGTTGCCATCGCATGTGTCGAATGGTACGCATATGCCATTCAACTCGTGATTAGCCGGACGACGATGCCTGTTCAAACGTTTTTGCAGTCGCGCTTTTTGCCAACGCTATTTATTCATACCATTGTTATTTTAATCATTGCTTATCCGTTAAAGCAAACGATGCTGAAGTGGTATGAGAAGCGGGACGAATCGTCGTCAGTATGAAGGAATACAAGAAAAATGCGGAGAACTATTCATTGAGGTGAAAGTCGTGGCTGGCAAAGAAAAGAGACCATATGTGTCGATGAAAGGGACGAAAGAAGGGCTGACGTTGCATCTTGATGATACGTGTGCCTATGACGAATTGTTAAAGCAAGTGGATGAACTATTGACGACAACAACACGCGACGAAGAAGGCCCGCTTGTTGCTGTGCACGTTCATGTTGGCAACAGATATTTGACGCGCGAACAAGAAGAACGATTGCGCGATGTGATTCGAACGAAAAAGCATTTAATTGTCCACTCGATTGTAAGCAATGTCATGACGAAACAAGAAGCGTTAGAATGGAAAAAGAAAAATGAAATCGTATCGGTTGCGAAAATTGTTCGTTCCGGACAAGTGCTTCACGTTGACGGGGACTTACTTTTAATTGGTGATGTCAATCCTGGCGGAACTGTCGTTGCGACAGGAAATATTTTTGTATTAGGGGCGTTGCGCGGTATCGCTCATGCAGGATATGAAGGAAACCGCCAAGCTATTATCGCTGCGTCCGTGATGAAACCGACGCAGTTGCGTATTAGTGATGTGATGAATCGAGCGCCAGACTATCGCAGCGAGGAAGGAAATGAAATGGAGTGCGCTTATATTGATGAACACGATCAAATTGTTGTCGATCGACTCCAGCTATTGATGCATTTACGTCCGAATTTAAATCGGTTAGAAAGGAGTTTTTGACAGTGGGAGAAGCGATTGTTATTACTTCTGGCAAAGGCGGCGTTGGCAAAACGACAACGACGGCAAATCTCGGAACAGCGCTGGCGTTATTAGGAAAGCGAGTCTGTCTCGTTGACACCGATATCGGTTTGCGCAATCTTGATGTCATTATGGGACTTGAAAATCGCATTATTTACGATCTTGTCGACGTCGTCGAAGGACGTTGTACCATCCAAAAAGCGCTTGTGAAAGATAAACGATTTGAAGATCGTTTATATTTATTGCCAGCTGCCCAAACGAGTGACAAATCGGCTGTCACACCAGAGCAAATGAAACAACTCATTGACGATTTAAGACAAGATTACGATTATATTTTAATTGATTGTCCAGCAGGCATTGAACAAGGATATAAAAATGCCGTTGCAGGAGCTGATGAAGCGATCGTCGTGACGACGCCAGACATTTCAGCTGTGCGCGATGCGGATCGAATTATTGGTTTACTTGAAAAAGAAGAGCATATGAAACGACCGCGTTTAATTATTAATCGCATTCGTAGCCATATGTTAAAAAATCATGATATGTTAGATATTGATGAAATTGTGATGCACTTATCGATTGATTTACTTGGGATTATAGTCGATGACGAACATGTGATTAAAGCGTCAAATAATGGTGAACCGATCGTTCTTGATCCGAACAGTAAAGCGTCTTTAGCATACCGCAACATCGCCCGTCGCCTTCTCGGCGAATCCGTACCGCTTATGTCGCTCGATGATGAAGAACAAAAAGGCTTTTTCTCGAAAATAAAAAAGCTATTTAGCGCACGTTAGCACTTCCGTTTGGAGGTGCTTTTTTCATTCATATCTTCCCCATTTCGCCATACATATAATACAAATCGGACGAGAGGGGTGGGAGTGTGAGCGATCGAATTGAACATATTCGAAAGCGAATCGCCAAGCGAAAAAAGGAGCGTGAACGTTATGTTCAAACGATGATGACAAATTGGAGTGAAGAAGAAAAATATGGGAATCCAACAGTTGTGACGTACGATGGGGAGCGAGAACCGCCACTTTTTCGCAAAGATATATTTTTATTGAAAAGCTTTCTATCAGCTCTTTTGTTTTTTGGCGTTGCGATTTTATTTCAATATGACTCTCCGAAAGTTGAAGGTGTGCGTACATTTGTGAAACAAGCGATGGAAAAAGATTTTCAATTTGCGACAGTTGCCCAATGGTACGAAAAAACATTTGGAAAGCCATTAGCATTTTTTAACGCAAAAAAACAACAAGAGACAACAATAGCTGCATATGCCTTTCCAGCTTCAGCGCGCGTCGTGGAAACGTTTGAACATAATGGACAAGGCATCGTCATTGAAACCGATCAAGCCATTAAAGCAGTTGAAGAAGGAATTGTCGTATTTGCAGGAGTGAAAGAACCGTACGGAAAAACAGTCATTATTCAACATGCGGATGGAAGTGAAACGTGGTACGGAAAGTTATCCGCTATTTCGGTAAAGTTGTATGATTTCATTGAGGCGGGAAAAGAAGTAGGAAGAGCGGAAACGAATGATCATAAAGGTGTGTTTTATTTTGCGGTGAAGCAAGGGGATCATTTTATTGACCCGGTTCAGGTGATTTCCTTTGAATAAATGGTTATCTATTTTTATAAACATTCATATTCATCCGCTTTTTTGGGTTGTTGCGCTTATTGCCATTATGACTGCACAATTTCAGACACTTCTTTTATTGTTTTGGATTGTGCTTTGGCATGAACTAGGACACGTTGTCGCAGCGCATATGTTTTCATGGCGCGTCAAACGCATTTTACTTTTGCCGTTTGGCGGGGTGGCTGAAATGGATGAACACGGGAACCGACCGTTTCATGAAGAATTGATCGTCACATTAGCAGGGCCGTTTCAGCATATATTTATTTTTTTCATCGCGTATATCGCTCATGAGGCGAACATGTTATCTAATGAATTATATTGGAAATTAATAGAATATAACATATCTATTTTACTCATTAACTTATTACCCATTTGGCCACTTGATGGAGGAAAGCTCTTTTTTTTGTATCGTACGGCGCGTACATCGTTTCGACGGGCGCACGAACAAACGCTTTATGCTTCCGTCTTTTTTTTAGGCATCTGTTTCGTCGCTTTATTGATCACCGCTCCATGGCATATGAATTTATGGATCATCGCCTGCTTTTTAGCGCATGCCATTTGGATGGAATGGAAGCAACGTCCGTATGTATGGATGCGTTTTTTGTTGGAACGATATTACGGAAAACGGGTCGAATATCGAGCGTTAAAGCGACTTGTCGTTGATGCAAACGATTCGTTATTTCACGTTCTTCTCTTATTTCATCGCGGGAAAAAACATGCGATTATCGTAAAGAAAAATCAAATGGAAGTGGAGCTTGATGAAAACGAGTTGTTGTACGCTTATTTTCATGAGAAACGAACGAATGAACCGATCGGCCATTTGCTTTATACGTATTGACAATTGTTTTCTTTTTATGCTATCATCTTCTATGTTGTGTAGCACCTGTGCTACAACCGCTCAGCTAAGGCTATTTAAGCGTTCGCTTGAACCGCCTCACAGCTGGCGAGTCTGAGTCTAATTTAGGAGGTGCAAATATGTACGCGATTATTGAAACTGGTGGAAAACAAATTAAAGTACAAGAGGGCCAAGCGATTTACATCGAGAAAATTGATGCAGCAGAAGGCGAAACAGTAACATTTGACAAAGTGTTATTTGTAGGTGGCGAAAACGTCAAAGTCGGCAATCCTACAGTCGCTGGCGCAACAGTAACGGCGAAAGTTGAAAAACATGGTCGTCAAAAGAAGATCATCGTTTTCAAATATAAGCCAAAGAAAAACTATCGTCGTAAACAAGGTCATCGCCAACCATACACAAAAGTTGTGATCGAAAAAATTAACGCATAAGGCGTAAGCGATGATTCGTATAACGATTAATCGAACGGTGGAAGGGACGATTCGTTCCTTTACGATTAGCGGACATGCTCAGTTTGCGAAGCGTGGCCAAGATATTGTATGTGCCGGTGTATCAGCCATTTCGTTTGGTGCGGTCAATGCGATCATCGCATTGACGAACGTGAAACCGATCATTCAACAAGGAAAAGACGGCTATCTTCATTGTGAACTTCCGACGATTGAAGATAAGAAAGCACAAGCCGATGTGCAGCTTCTTCTTGAAGCGATGATCGTGTCGCTCCAAACGATTGAGCGTGATTACGGGAAATACGTCAAAATAACGACGAAAACGTTGTAGGAGGTGACACGGCATGTTACGTTTAGATCTTCAGTTTTTCGCATCGAAAAAAGGAGTAGGTTCAACAAAGAACGGTCGTGATTCGATCGCAAAACGTCTTGGCGCGAAGCGTGCAGACGGTCAATTCGTTACAGGCGGTTCTATTCTTTATCGTCAACGCGGAACGAAAATTTACCCAGGATTAAACGTAGGACGCGGTGGCGACGACACACTTTATGCGAAAGTTGACGGCATCGTGCGTTTCGAGCGCATGGGTCGCGATCGTAAAAAAGTGAGCGTATATCCTGTTGTGAAAGAAGCATAAGGAAGTGGAAAACTCTAACCGACTTGGTTAGGGTTTTCTTTTTGTTGGCGTATGTTATAATTATAGTCAAACTGTTTATGGGAGAATGGATCATGGAGAAGCGGTGGACGATTGTGGAGGCATTGCGCCATTCCCGACACGATTGGCTCAATAAAATCCAATTAATTAAAGGAAATTTATCTTTACAGCGCATCGATCGCGTCAATGAAATCATTCAACAAATTATCATGGAAGCGGAAAATGAAGCAAAGTTAACGAATTTGCAAACGGAGCAATTCGCCGAGCTGCTTATGACGTACCATTGGGAAGCACGTCATATTCAACTAGAGTATGAAGTGTTAGGAGAGCCGCGTTCATTGCATGCATACGATCATATGCTCGCTACGTGGTGTCAACAATTTTTACATATGCTTGAGGAATGTTCTTCTCCACATGTTGAAAACTATGTAACGATTACAATTGACTTAACGGAGAAAGATGTGCGGTTATTTTTCGATTATCGCGGCATGCTCTATAATCTTGAGCAAGTGAAAACATGGATTCAAAAATATAGCGAACACGATGGGCTAGCGCTTTGTGAACATGTCGTTCACGAACATGAATTAACGGTATGTGCAATCATTCATCTTTTTAAATAAAAGATGGAAAGATCGGAGGAGAAAAACATGTTTGTTGATCAAGTGAAAATATATGTGAAAGGTGGCGACGGCGGAAACGGAATGGTCGCGTTTCGACGCGAAAAATACGTGCCAAAAGGCGGACCGGCTGGAGGAGATGGCGGAAAAGGAGGGGACGTCGTCTTCGTTGTTGACGAAGGATTGCGCACGTTAATGGATTTTCGCTATCAACGCCATTTTAAAGCGCCGCGCGGTGAACATGGCATGTCGAAAAATCAACATGGAAAAAACGCAGAAGATTTAATTGTGAAAGTGCCACCAGGAACGGTTGTCATTGATGATGAAACGAAAGAAGTGATTGCTGATTTAACAGAGCATGGACAACGATTTGTCGTAGCAAAAGGCGGACGAGGTGGACGTGGAAATACTCGATTTGCGACTGCATCCAATCCGGCTCCGGAAATTGCTGAAAATGGTGAGCCAGGGCAAGAACGATACGTAACGCTAGAATTAAAATTGCTCGCGGACGTTGGACTTGTTGGATTCCCAAGTGTTGGAAAATCAACGTTGCTATCCGTCGTTTCAGCGGCAAAGCCGAAAATTGCAGCATACCATTTTACAACGATCGTTCCGAATTTAGGTGTTGTTGAAACAGAAGACGGCCGCAGTTTTGTTATGGCTGATTTGCCAGGTCTTATTGAAGGGGCGCATCAAGGTGTCGGGCTCGGGCATCAATTTTTGCGCCATATTGAGCGGACGCGCGTCATCGTTCACGTCATTGACATGGCTGCGATGGAAGGGCGAGATCCGTATGAAGATTATTTAGTCATTAACGAAGAATTAAAACAGTACAATTTGCGTCTAACAGAGCGGCCGCAAATTATTGTTGCAAATAAAATGGATATGCCAAATGCGGAACAACATTTGCGTGAATTTAAAGAAAAGCTAAAGGAAGATGTGCCTATTTTCCCAATTTCAGCAGTAACACGCCAAGGGTTGCGCGAACTATTATTTGCGATTGCTGATTTGCTTGAAACGACGCCAGAATTTCCGCTTTATCCACAAGAAGAAGAGGCCATTCATCGCGTTGTTTACAAATTAGAAAAAGAGGAAGCACCGTTTCATATTACGCGTGATGATGATGGAACGTTTATTTTGTCAGGAGAAAAAATTGAAAAGCTGTTTAAAATGACCGATTTTTCACGGGAAGAGTCGGTGCGTCGCTTTGCACGTCAATTGCGTTCGCTTGGTGTTGACGATGCGCTGCGCGCGCGCGGAGCAAAAGATGGAGATATTGTCAAACTGTTGAATTACGAATTTGAATTTGTTGACTAATGCGAAAGGGGGAGCTTGTGCGGTGGATAAAAAATTTTATTTAGTGCGAGAAGATGTATTGCCTGAAGCAATGAAAAAAGTGTTGGCGGCAAAAGAATTAATTGAACGAAAAAAAGTCGATTCTGTTGCTGACGCTGTACAGCTTGTCGATGTCAGCCGAAGCGTTTTTTATAAATATCGTGACGCTGTTTTCCCGTTTCATACGATGGTTCGGGAACAAATTATTACGCTTTTTTTTCATTTAGAAGACCGCTCAGGCACCCTTTCGAAGCTATTAAGCGTCGTTGCCGCGGCAAATTGCAACGTTCTTACGATTCACCAAACGATTCCACTTCAAGGGCGCGCGAATGTCACATTATCTGTCAGTACGAGCGAGATGACGATGACGATCGATGAGTTACTTTCGCAATTAAAACAGTTGCCTTTTGTTGAAAAAGTAGAAATTCTCGGTTCAGGGGCGTAGAGAGGAGAGAAACGGTGAAAATAGGATATTTAGGACCAGAAGGGACGTTTACGCATGCGGCTGTTGAAGCGATTTTCCCTCATATCCGAAACGTTCCATATCATACCATTCCACAATGTATGGACGCTGTCCGCGACGGGGAAGTCGAGCTAGCCGTAGTCCCGCTAGAAAATGCACTAGAAGGTTCTGTGAATTTGACGATCGATTATTTAATCCATGAATGCAATTTACCGATTGTTGGAGAAATCATTGCGCCAATTGAGCAACATTTGCTCGTACATCCATCTCAATTGGACGATTGGGTGCATGTTGAACGCATTTATTCTCATTCGCATGCGATTGCCCAATGCCATAAGTTTTTACATCGCCATTTAAAGCACGCCACGTATGAATACGTCACATCAACAAGCGCAGCAGCAAAATATGTGAGCGAGCATTCAGAAGAAAAGATTGCGGCGATCGGCAATCGTCTTGCAGCGAAACAATACGGTTTAGCGATTGCGAAAGAAAACATTCATGACTATGACTACAACCATACGCGCTTTATTGTTTTGCATCGCGAGCGTTATTTGTTGCCTGTTACAGATAAAGAAGATGGGTTTAAAACGACGTTAATGGTCATGTTGCCGAAAGATCAGGCAGGAGCGCTTCATCAAGTATTATCAGCGTTCGCATGGCGAAAACTTAACTTGACAAAAATTGAATCCCGCCCAGCGAAAACAGGGTTAGGGAACTACTTTTTTATTATTGATATTGATCAAAAAATGGACGATGTTTTAATTCCAGGAGCGATTGCAGAACTGGAAGCGCTCGGCTGCACGGTGCAAATATTAGGTAGCTATCCATACTATACGGTGAAAAAAACATCCCTCGTGTAAAGGGATGTTTTTTTACTCAATCAAAAACCGTGCCTGTTTTAACGCAGCGCATGCTTCATCAAGCTTTTCTATGGAATCTGCTTCGAGTGTGTGCAGATGGACGCCATCGGTCAGTTGAGATAAATAGGCAGATTTCGTTTCGTTAATTTTTTGAATGAATTCATCAACTTCTAACCGATTGCTAACCATAATGGACGCTGTTAAATCTCCGTATACCGGATGCTCAATTTTCACGTCTCTTACTGTGACGCCATGATCGACGATTGTATATAGTTCGTCTTTCGTCTGTTCTGGCGTATGGCAACAAGCGATGGTGCGCGTATACATATGAGTAGAAGAAGGGGATAAATATAAGTACCCTTGGCTTGTTGCAATAATCGGTTCGTTCTTTGCTTTTAATAGGGAAATATCTTGAACGATCACTTGGCGGCTCACGTTCGTTTTATTAGCCAACTCCATTCCTGTCATCGGGCGTTTCGTTTCTTTTAACCATTGCAAAATGAGCGTTCGACGTTCTTCCCCTAGTAGTTTTCTCTCTTTTTTCATCGTGACATCCTTTCTTTTTGAAGCTGTTCAAGTGCGGAAACAACGGCTTCGACCTCGCTTTTTGTCGTATACATGCCAAATGATAGGCGAATGAATTGTTTTGCTTCGTCTTCCTCTTTCCCGATGGCGATCATCGTTTTTGATGGTGCTTGCTTGCCAACTTGACATGCGCTTCCGGTAGAAATCGCAATGCCGTGACGATTGCAATGCAACATCACATATTGTCCTTCAAAGCCGTGAACGAGACAGCCAACAATATTCGGTAGTTGGTCTGTCGGATGTTCGAAAACAGTGATTGGCAGTTGTTTTTTCACGATTTGTTCAACAAAATAACGACGCAGTTCGGTTATGTTTTGTTGAACCGTTTCTCGTTTTTTTTCCGCTTCAAGCGCTGCGGTTGTGAACGAAGCGATGCCAGGAACGTTTACCGTTCCAGGACGAAATCCGCCTTCATGTGTTGTGTTTGGCAGCCACATATGCCAGCGTACACTCGGGTTCACATAAACAGCCCCAACCCCTTTTGGACCATAAATTTTATGGCTAGCGATCGATATGCTATCGAGGTGAAGTTGTTTCACATCTATCGGTATTTTACCAAAAGTTTGTACACAATCGCTATGAAAGACAATTTGTTTTTCTTTTAATAATTCACCAATTTGTTGCAACGGTTGAATCGTACCAATTTCAGAATTGGCATGTTGAACAGAGACGAGAATCGTTTCGTCCGTTAATGCCTGTTCAAGCGCTCCGATATCCACTTGCCCGAAGCGGTCGACTGGCACGTACGTAACGGTAAATCCTTCTTGTTCGAGTTGCGCGCATACAGCGTGAACGGAAGCGTGCTCGACGCTTGATGTAATGATGTGTTTCCCTTTACGGAGATGGGCGTAAGCGAGCGAACGAATAGCGAGAACGTTCGCTTCTGTTCCCCCGCTTGTGAAATATATTCCTTTTTCCTCGCCACGAATGAGTTGAGCGAGTTGCTTTCGACAAATTGTAAGCAATTCGTTTGCTGCTGTTCCGACATCATGGAGGCTACTTGCATTTCCAAAATATGTCCTCGCACTTTCTACATAGACCGCTAGAGCTTCTTCACTCATGGGCGTTGTTGCTGCGTAATCTAAATAAATCATCTCGTTCACCACTTCCAAAAACAAAAGTCTTGTCATCAGTTTAAATATATGTCAATATAGGTGTCAAGACAGTATGGAATGGAGGAACATCCATGCGTGAAGCGGATGTAATTATCGTTGGTAGCGGCCTTGCAGCATTAATGGTTGCCTATCATTTATGTGAGCATAAAAATGTGATTATTTTCACGAAATCGAATAAAGAAACGAGCAACTCTTGGCTTGCTCAAGGGGGAGTCGCTGCTGCTATTCATCCTGGCGATCATTGGTTATCTCATTATACGGATACGATGATTGCCGGATGTGAGCATAATGACGAGGAAGCGGTACGCATTTTAGTTCAAGAAGGACGCGAGGTCATTCAACAGTTTATGAACCTCGGTTTTTCATTTGATGTTGATGAGCATGGACAATTGCTTTTTGGGCAAGAAGGGGCGCACCGCATGAGGCGCATTTTACATGCGGGAGGCGATGCGACAGGAAAAAACATGGTTTCATTTTTATTTGAAAAGCTTTCTAGCCGTGTGACGTTTATTGAAAACGATCCAGTCATTGATTTGCTCGTTTCCGATGGACGTTGCGTAGGTGTACAAACGAAAAAAGGAACGTATACGGCGAACGCGATCGTGATTGCGACAGGTGGGATTGGACAGTTATATACGTTTACATCAAATGCAGAAACGGCAACGGGAGATGGAATTGCGATGGCATATCGAGCAGGTGCCGCTGTAGCAGATATGGAATTTGTGCAATTTCATCCAACGATGCTTTATGTGGACGGAAAAGCTGTCGGTCTCATTTCTGAGGCGGTTCGTGGGGAAGGGGCGATTTTATTGACGGATGACGGTCGACGCGTCATGGACGGAGTGCATCCACAAAAAGATTTAGCGCCGCGCGACGTCGTATCTCGAGCAATTGAGCGCGAAATGAAAAACGGTCATTTTGTTTTTTTAGATATCTCGATGATTCCGCATTTTTCATCCCGTTTTCCAACGATTACATCGCTTTGTGAGCGCTATCAAGTCGATTGGCGCAACGGTTTTCTTCCTGTTGTCCCAGGTGCTCACTTTTTAATGGGCGGAATCGTTGTGAATGTCGATGGTGAAACGACATTACCGGGATTGTATGCGGTTGGGGAAGCAGCATGTACAGGGGTGCATGGAGCGAACCGTTTAGCAAGCAACTCATTGCTTGAAGCGCTCGTCTTTAGTCGACGTGTTGCGTTCCATTTGTTGAACAAAACGGAGCAACGTTTGATGTTAAGGAAAAGCGAAAGAAAAGAAAATAACGTACATATTGCGTTACCGACAAAAGAGGACATTCAGCATATCATGACGCAATATGTCGGCATTGTGCGCGATTATGATCAACTGTTTTACGCGAAACAATGGTTTGAACAATATTCGATTGATGAGCTTGTAAACATGTTACCGGAGCATGATGACGAGAAGCGGACGATTATATACATGTTGATCGTTGGGTGGCTTGTGACGACTTCAGCTTTGCAAAGAAGAGAAAGCCGAGGGGCTCATTATCGAAGCGACGAGCCATTTGAAAAAACGTATTGGGAAAAGCGGCGAATTGTGCGTACGAAAGAAGAACATCTCATGAAGGAGGGATTTCGTTGAATGAGCTAAAGCTAAAGGAATTGCTTAATCAGTTTTTTTTAGAAGATATCGGAGAACGCGATATAACAAGCGAAACGATCTTTTCTCGTGAGGATGAAGGAAGAGCGATATTTGTTGCAAAAGAAGACGGAATTATCGCAGGGGTATCGATCATTGATATCGGATATAAGTTATTGCATCCATCCATTACGTGTCAATTATATAAAAGTGATGGAGAAAGCGTGAAAAAAGGGGAAGTTATCGCGGTCGTTTCAGGTCCGACCATTCCGATTTTATCAGGTGAGCGCGTCATTTTAAATATACTCCAGCGTATGAGCGGCATTGCTACGTTGACAAATCGAGCTGTTCGAGCGTTAAACAGCAACCATACGCGCATTTGTGATACGCGAAAAACGACGCCGGGACTGAGGATGTTAGAGAAATATGCTGTAACGTGTGGCGGTGGATACAACCATCGCTTCGGTTTATATGATGGAGTGATGATTAAGGACAATCATATTGCGTTTTGTGGTTCGATTACAAAAGCAGTCGAACGCGTTCGCTCGAAGCTCGGTCATATGGTAAAAATTGAAGTAGAAACAGAAACGAAACAACAAGTGATCGAAGCAGTTGAAGCGGGAGCGGATGTCATTATGTTTGATAACCGTACGCCTGAAGAAATTCGTGAATTTGTTCAACTCGTCCCATCATCAATCATTACGGAAGCTTCCGGCGGAATTACTCTTGAAAATATTGCACAGTATCGGGATACAGGTGTGGACTACATTTCATTAGGCATGTTGACGCATTCAGCGAAAGCGTTAGATATTAGTTTAAACGTGCAGTAGGAGGAATGAGCGATGAACGTATTACAACTCATGCAACAACACGACGCGATGCCAGAGACGTATAAACATTTGTCGGTTGAGGAAATGGAACAGCGCGTAGCTCGTGTCAAACGAGAGCTTGGTACGCGTTTATTTATTCCGGGACATCACTATCAAAAAGATGAAGTGATCCAATTTGCCGATGCGACAGGTGATTCATTGCAATTAGCCCAAGTAGCAGCGAAAAATAAAGAAGCTGAATATATTGTATTTTGCGGCGTCCATTTTATGGCCGAAACGGCTGATATTTTAACAAGCGATGAACAAGTCGTCATTTTGCCAGATATGCGTGCTGGATGTTCAATGGCAGATATGGCGGAAATTGAACAAGTGGAGCGAGCATGGCCAATATTACAACAAATGTTTGGAGATACGATTTTACCGTTAACGTATGTTAATTCGACCGCTGCGATTAAAGCGTTTGTCGGCTTACACGGCGGAGCAACGGTGACATCATCAAACGCGAAAAAAATGGTCGCTTGGGCGTTTACACAAAAGGGACGCATTTTCTTTTTGCCTGATCAACATTTAGGAAGAAATACAGCTTACGATCTTGGTGTTCCACTTGAACAAATGGCTGTATGGGATCCAGCGACAAATACACTTCAATACGACGGTGACGTTCAGCAAATTAAAGTAATTTTATGGAAAGGACATTGTTCTGTCCATGAAAACTTTACAGTAAAACATATTGAACATATCCGAAAAACAAAGCCGGATATGAAAATTATTGTTCATCCAGAATGTAGCTGGGAAGTTGTTCAACAAGCAGATGATGCAGGTTCGACAAAATATATTATTGAAACGATCGCTCAAGCACCGTCAGGAAGTAAATGGGCAATCGGAACAGAAATGAATTTAGTTAACCGTATTATTCAGCAACATCCAGATAAAGAAATTGTGTCGTTAAACCCATATATGTGTCCATGTTTAACGATGAATCGCATCGATTTACCACATTTGCTTTGGGCGCTTGAATCATTGCTTGAAGGGAAAGTTGTCAATCGCATTACTGTTCCGAAAGATGTAGCTGAAGGAGCGATGCTTGCGCTTGAGCGCATGTTAGCGCGTGCATAAGCGGATCGGCATTTTTTTGCCGGTCTTTTTTATTTTTATCATAAAAAAAGCTTTCTGTTCATAAGTTATGTTGAAGCCTAGTAGCGACAAGCTGAACATGACATACACGTCACGTCTGAGTATAGGAGGGGGAAACACGTGAAAATTCATATCGTTCAAAAAGGAGATACTCTTTGGAAAATTGCGCAAAAATATGGGGTTGATTTTGAAGAGTTAAAAAAAATGAATGCTCATTTAAGTGATCCAAACTACATTATGCCAGGTATGAAAATTAAAGTACCGACGCCAGTAGCTCCAGTAAAACCTGTCAAAAAAGAAACACAAAATATTTCTGTTGATGTGGACATTCATGTAAACAAAAAGGAGCAACCGTTGCAACAGCCGGTGAATGTTGAACCAATTGCAAAAGAAATTCCAATTACAAAAGAACAAGAGAAAAAAGAACAGCCGAAACAGGAAACACCGCTTTTACCGCCGAAGCCACCAAATATTATGCCAAATATGATGGAGCCTGAAGAAGAGATACCAATGCCGCCGTTTCCAGACATTCCACCGGTTCCAACGACACAGGCGCCAGTCATGGAAGAACAACCACAACAACCGGTGCAGCCGCAGCCTGTTCCAATGCCTGTGCCGATGCCAATGCCGTGCGTTCCTGTTTCACCGATTATGCCAGGATACGGTTTTTATCCATGGTTCCCACCGATGTATCCTGTTATGCCATGGACGTATCCCCATGGTGCTATGAATAACGATGATTGTGGATGTGGCGAGCAGTCACAACCGACACCATATATGCCGCAAATGCCAACAGGAGAATATTCACAACAGTTGCAACCGATGATGCCACAAATGCCAACAGGTGAATATTCACAGCAATCACAACAAGTAGCGTATCCACAACAAATGCCGTATGGTGAAAATGTACCCATGATGCAACAGCCGATGTATATGCCACAGCTAGCTATGCCGTATGGTCCGTACGGATGGCAACAAGGGTGGCCGGGGCAACCGTACATCAATCCGTATTTTTCTGTTCCTTATCGTGAGGAAGAAGAGGGGCAATAATGTCGCCTCTTTTTCTTTTTGCTGTTTGTGTGATAAAATGAACATGATGATGGAAAAAGAAAGGGATGTACATATATGGAACAAAAAATTGAAAAACTAATTACATGGCTTCGTGAACGGGTACAAGAAGCTGGAATGAATGGAGCGATCGTCGGCATTAGCGGCGGAATCGATTCTGCTGTCGTTGCCCATTTAATTAAACGAGCGTTTCCTAACAACTCGTTAGGATTAATTATGCCGTGTAAAAGCAATCCGAAAGATAAAGAAGACGCATTAAAAGTTGTCGAAAGTTGTGGGATTGATTACCATGTCATTGACTTAACAGAAACGCATCGTGTACTATTTGGCGAAATTGAAAAGCAATTAAAAGGAAAAGGGCAATGGAACGAGCAAGCGGCTCGCCTTGGGGATGCAAATACACGCGCGCGCTTGCGCATGACGACGTTGTATGCTGTGGCGAACAATTACGGTTATCTTGTTGTCGGAACGGATAATGCGGCGGAATGGCATACAGGGTATTTTACAAAATACGGTGACGGTGGCGTCGATTTAGTGCCGCTCGTTCATTTCACAAAAGGGGAAGTGCGTGAAATGGCGCGCATTCTCGGTGTACCAGAAGAAATTATTACGAAAGCACCGAGTGCCGGACTTTGGGAAGGACAAACGGACGAAAACGAAATGGGTACAACGTATGATATGATTGACAAATATTTAAAAGGTGAGCCCGTTCCAGAACGAGACCGTGCAATTATTGAGCGACTTCATGAACGTTCGCACCATAAACGGCAATTAGCCATTGCTCCGCCAAAATTTTAACAGCGATAAAACCTCTTTTTTGCGCCAAGCTAATGATGTAGACGCATTGTCTACAAAAGCAAAAAGGGGGTTTTTCCTTTGCGGAAACGAATCGTCGCTCTCGGTGCAGTCATTGCACTTAGTGGATTAGCAGCTTGTAATAACCAAGCGCTTGATACGCGCTATACCGACCGTACACGCCCGATCGGGTATTACTCGAACGAAAACGATATGACCGGCTTTCAATACGGTCGTTACGGGACGGAACGTTTAAACGGAAACGTTCGTCAAGTGCGCGATAATGATGGACCGATTACAGAAATGCTTGATCGGGGGATGGATCGAACAACGCGAACACCGCAAGTCGATCGCAATTTTAGTCGTGCTGACCGAAACTATCATGGACATTTAAATGCGATGGATGAACGCACACGTCCGTCGTATTACCGCAACTATAACGGGGCGTTAGCTGAAAAAATTGCAAAACGTGCAGCAAACGTAGAAAATGTGAAAGATGCGCGCGCCGTTGTCTCAGGAGATCGTGTCGTCGTTGCCGTATCGACGACAGATAGAAATACGGTGCGCGTGGAACAACTTGTCCGCCAAGCGATCGCTCCATTGACATCAGGAAAAACGGTGCGCATCGTAACAAATGAAAGCATGTATAACCGTATTCGCACGCTCGATAATGATATTCGCGACGGTGGTCCAATGGATCAACTAGAGCGTGATATTCGCGACATATTTAATGATATGGGCGACATGATGGAACGTCCATTTATGAATCGTGGGTAACAAGAGCAGGGGGCTACCCCCATACCCGTCAAGTTTAGTGTTAAGGGTCGTTGTGTCCATACGCAATGTTTGTGATCATTAGCTGAAGAAAAAGAATACCACATGTTTTAGGCATGCCAAATAACCCTCTTGGAGAGGGTTATTTGGCGTTTTTATGAATCTAATCAATAAATACCCAATTTAACCAAGAGATCCGATGCCGTTTCTTTTCCTTTCCTTCGATCCTTTCTTCCGTGTTTTCTCAATAGAAGGAGGGGAGAAGAAAGGCTGATTTCTTCCTTGGATAGGCGCAAAAGCAGTTGTTGCCAATAGAATTGGAGAACATCTAGTGCTTTCCGTTCGCTGATTTGAATCCCTTCTGTTTGTTGCCAATACGTTCGAGCTTGAAACAGAAAGGTCTGAGTCACCAAAATGGCAATCAACGTCCCATATACATGGCATTCGAACCGTTCTTTCTTCATCTTTTTCACTTTCTCCAAATCAAAAACGGACTTCCACGCTTTAAACAGCAGTTCAATTTGCCACCGCAAAGAATAAAGCTCATAAACCTGTTGCCCATCAAACGACTCTTGTGGTAAATTAGTCAGTAAGATGTGGTATTTCTTTTGTTCGAGGGTTTGGCGTGTCAGCGCCTTCCCTTTTCTTTTTTCCCTTTTTCGCACATACGCCACCCGTTTTTGCCATTCTTCTTCCGTCAAACGTCGAAAAATCAAGCGTGGGATATACAAACGCTCATACCCGATGTATACATGTTCCATTTCTACTGATTCCCCTTCCTTTAATTGATTCCCAAGAGATTCCCAATCCCATTCCTTCCACTGGCTATTCTCTTTGATATACACTTTCATATCGGAACGGAGCCGAGTAATATAATACGCTCCTCGGGCGTCGATCTCGGTTAGTGCGGCAACGGAGAAAAAGCCCAAATCCCGAATACATAGGTCATTCGGCAAAATCGTGTGCTGGGCATGATAGGCAAAACGGGCGTCCGAGTCATTGGCCGATTGAACGCATAGTTGAAGACAGGCACCAGACAACAAGTCATATTCAAACTGAATTTTCGCTCCTGATGAGACGGAACCTCGGTAGTCCTCCCCGTAGTCGGCAGGAACCAAAAAACTGGTCGAATCCAAAATCCGCAAGCGAGTAAAACACGTCCGGTAGGTTTGGATGGTGGACCAAAGCAATGGGCGTTGTCGTTGGAGGAGAAGGAAAAACACTTCTCGCAAAAACGCCACGGCTCGC
This sequence comes from Anoxybacillus dikiliensis, assembly GCF_050613275.1. Taxonomy (GTDB): domain Bacteria; phylum Bacillota; class Bacilli; order Bacillales; family Anoxybacillaceae; genus Anoxybacillus. Next base: position 1,996,878 of record NZ_CP187112.1, on the reverse strand, counting down.
TCGGTAAAGCGCTGATTCAATCCTTCGCTGGACAGGGAACAGTCATGGCGGAGCGTGAGAGACGTACATAACCGTTGGAGTGATTGTTGTGCCAGTGAGCCATCTCCCCATGCACAAAGAGTCAAAAATGCTTCTGCCGTTAATGCCCGTTTTCGTTGGATAAATCCTGTTTCTTGAGCAAGATGAGTCAATGTCTTAGGTGAGAAAAGTTGGCGGATGGTTTTCATCCATGCTTGCATTTGATTTTCCATAGAAAAAATCCTTTCTAACGAAGAGTATTCGCTAGAAAGGATACCATGTTTTTAACGGTGTACAAAGGCCCAAATTCTTAACTTGATGGCTATGGGGGCTACCCCCTGTTCTTTTTTATTTATTTTTGGTATAGTTTTTATGGACATTTTTCACATATGAGAGGGGATCCGAATGGCAGGACATTCCAAGTGGAAAAATATTCAACGGCGTAAAAATGCACAAGATGCGAAACGCGGAAAATTGTTCATGAAGCTTGCAAAAGAAATTTATGTAGCTGCTAAAATGGGCGGAGGCGATCCGACGACAAACGCGACGTTGCGTCTTGCGATTGAAAAAGCAAAATCAGCGAACATGCCGAATGAAAACATTGAGCGTGCGATTAAAAAAGCAACAGGCAATCAAGAACATACACATTACGAAGAGATTCGTTATGAAGGATATGGACCGGGTGGCGTAGCGGTCATGGTCATTTGTTTAACAGATAATAAAAACCGTACCGCATCTAACGTTCGTGTCGCGTTCTCGAAAAATGGTGGAAACTTAGGAGAAACGGGATGCGTATCGTATTTATTTGATCGAAAAGGATTAATTGTCATCGCTCGTGAAGATTTAAACATAGACGAAGATGAGATGTTGTTACAAGCGATCGAAGCAGGGGCAGATGAAATGGAAACGACGGAAGATTCGTTTGAAATTTACACATCCCCTGAACAGTTTGAGCAAGTAAAAAATACGTTAGCTGCGCAAGGGTTTACGTTTGCGACGGCTGAAATCACAATGATTCCGCAAACATATACAACATTAACAGGCGACGATTTAACGAAAATGTTAAAGCTTATTGATATGCTTGAAGATGATGATGATGTGCAAGAAATTTACCATAATTTAGATGAATCGATGTTAGAATAACGGTCTTGCGATGGCAAGACCGTTTATTTTTGGCGAAAATGGTCAACATATGAATGAGGTGAGAATGATGAATATTGTCCTTACACTATGCCTTAGTTTATTTTTGACACAACACACATCTCCTGTACAGATGACAGTCATTTTAGAAACGGTATATATGGATGGAGAGGTGAGCGAGGAAATAAGAGAAGAAACAGTAATATCGATGAAAGACATTTGGAACAAATATAAAGATTGGCAGCTCATCAATATGGATGACGAACAAATTGTTTTCCAACGTTACGTTGATGACCTTTCGCCATTAACGAAAGCAGGGTATTTCGGTCTGACTGAAGATGGCACGCTTTCTATTTTTGAAGGAAAACCTGGTGAGTCATCTCGCGTCATTCAGTCGTTTTTTCAAATTGATGTAAAAAAACTTGAAAGTCACGAACGAGAAAAGCTGAAAAAAGGTATTTCTGTTCGCTCGAAAAGAAATTTTGAACGGGTCATCGAAGCGTATGAGCCATTTGGAAAATAAGTCCGCGCATAACAGCGGACTTTTTTCATGAGTGACTTGCGCTTTCCGCTTTTCTCATCTTATGTTAAAATGAGAGGCGTGAGAAAAGGAGGACGGGGCTTTGATTGAATTTATTCGCGGCTATGTAGATTACGTTTGTCCGGAATATATTGTTATTGAAAATAACGGAATAGGCTATCAAGTTTTTACCCCTAATCCGTTTTCATTCCAAACGAATAAACAACAACAAATCGTTGTATATACATATCAGTATGTGCGTGAAGATGTCCTCGCCCTTTATGGATTTCATACGCGCCAAGAGCGAGCGCTATTTGCTAAATTATTGCAAGTGTCGGGGATCGGACCAAAAGGGGCGCTTGCCATTTTAGCGGCTGGTCAACTTGAACAGCTTGTTGAAGCGATCGAAGCGGAAGATGATAAGTTTTTATGTAAGTTTCCAGGAGTAGGAAAGAAAACAGCACGACAAATGATTTTAGATTTAAAAGGAAAATTGCAAGCAGTCGTCCCAGACGCTTTTCCGAATTTATTTACGGAGCGGATTGAAGAAACAGACCCGCTTTCTGAAGCGCTTGAAGCGTTAAAGGCGCTCGGTTATGCTGAGAAAGAAATTCAAAAAGTTGTGCCTATATTAAAACAAGAGCAGTTAACGACAGAAGGATATATTAAGCTCGCTTTACAAAAACTATTAAAGTAAGGGAGGATGCATGATGGAAGAGCGTCTCATTTCAAGCGCGGCCGATTACGACGATGCCTCGTTTGAATACAGTCTTCGCCCAAAGCAGTTGCGAGAATATATCGGGCAACAAAAAGTAAAGGAAAACTTAACTGTATTTATTGAAGCGGCGAAAATGCGGGGAGAGACGCTTGATCACGTATTGTTATATGGCCCACCAGGGCTTGGAAAAACGACGCTGGCTGCCATTATCGCAAACGAAATGGGCGTTCAATTGCGTACAACAGCTGGACCAGCGATTGAGCGCCCGGGGGATTTGGCTGCCATTTTAACAACGCTTGAGCCGGGTGATGTACTATTCATTGATGAAATACATCGCTTGCCACGAGCAGTGGAAGAAGTGTTATATCCGGCAATGGAAGACTTTTGTTTAGATATTGTCATTGGGAAAGGGCCGGCCGCTCGTTCCGTCCGCCTCGATTTGCCGCCGTTTACGCTTGTAGGGGCAACGACGAGATCGGGGGCGCTTTCTGCCCCGCTTCGCGACCGTTTCGGTGTATTAAGCCGATTAGAGTATTATACGCCAGAAGAACTTGCTCATATTGTGAAGCGAACCGCCCACATTTTTGCTGTCGAAATTGAAGAAGAAGCAGCGTTTGAGATTGCACGCCGCTCGCGTGGAACACCGCGCATCGCGAACCGATTGCTGCGCCGCGTGCGAGATTTTGCTCAAGTGCGGGGCGATGGAACGATTACGTTTATTTTAGCGAATGAGGCGCTTGAACAATTGCAAGTTGACCGTTTAGGATTAGACCATCTTGACCATAAACTATTAAAAAACATGATGGAGAAGTTTCGCGGAGGTCCGGTCGGATTAGAAACGATCGCCGCTACAATTGGTGAGGAGGCGCAAACGATCGAAGACGTATATGAACCGTATTTATTGCAAATTGGCTTTTTGCAGCGAACACCGCGGGGACGGGTTGTCACATCGCTTGCTTACAACCATTTCGGTTTGGAGGTGCCGCGCTAATGAACTTGCCAAAGACGATCATGCTCATTGGCGTCATGTTTATCATCGTTGGTTTTCTCATGCAATTTATTAAACTTGGGCGCTTGCCTGGGGACATTGTTATTAAAAAAGAAAATGCGACATTTTATTTTCCAATTATGACGTCCATCATTTTAAGCGTCGTTTTATCGCTTATTTTTTATATCATCGGTCGTTTTCGTTAATAGGGTAAAGAAAGGGACGTGAATATGAAAGTAGATTTATTTGATTTTCATTTACCAGAAGAGCTTATTGCGCAAACCCCATTGCCAAATCGTGAAGCATCACGTCTGATGGTACTTCATAAGAAAACAGGGGAAGTGACGCATGAACGAACGTTTCGTGCCATTTTATCGTACTTGAAAGAAGGGGACTGCCTCGTTTTAAACGATACGCGTGTATTGCCAGCGCGATTGTATGGAGAAAAAGAAGGAACAGGGGCGCACATTGAGGTGCTTTTATTAAAACAGCTTAGTGGAGATCAATGGGAAACGCTTGTGAAGCCGGCGAAACGTGTGAAAATAGGAACAACGATTTCATTCGGTGATGGACGTTTACGCGCGGAGTGTGTCGCTGAACTTGAGCATGGGGGACGTGTGCTTTCGTTTTCATATGATGGCATTTTTCTTGAAGTGCTCGAGTCGCTTGGTGAAATGCCGCTTCCTCCGTACATTAAAGAACAGCTTGACGATCGCGACCGATATCAAACGGTGTATGCGCGTGAAGCTGGTTCTGCGGCGGCGCCGACGGCAGGGTTGCACTTTACTGAACAACTTCTTGATGATGTGAAAAAAAAGGGAGTCCATCTTGCTTTTATTACGTTACATGTCGGATTAGGTACATTTCGTCCGGTGAACGTGGAAAATATTGAAGAACATGATATGCATGCGGAGTTTTATCAAATGACGGAAGGTACTGCTCAATTGCTAAATGATGTCAAAGCAAAAGGTGGACGCATTATTGCCGTTGGTACGACATCAACGCGCACGCTTGAGACGATTGCTTCTCGCCATCAAGGAACGTTTGTCGCAGAAAGCGGCTGGACGGATATTTTTATTTATCCCGGTTATACGTTTCGTGCTATTGATGGAATGATTACAAATTTCCATTTGCCAAAATCAACGCTCATTATGCTTGTTAGCGCATTAGCTGGAAGGGAAAACGTGCTGCGTGCCTATGAAGAAGCCGTAAAAGCACGTTATCGCTTTTTCAGCTTTGGCGATGCGATGCTTATTATATAAAACGAGAAAGGGGACTATATGTGACACCAATTCGTTACGAACTCATTAAAACGTGTAAGCAGACAGGCGCGCGTCTCGGCATATTGCATACGCCGCACGGATCGTTTGAAACGCCGATGTTTATGCCTGTCGGTACACTTGCGACGGTAAAGACGCTTTCTCCGGAGGAATTAAAAGAAATGGGAGCTGGCGTCATTTTAAGCAATACGTATCATTTATGGCTTCGCCCAGGCCATGATATCGTGAAAGAAGCAGGCGGTCTCCATACTTTTATGAATTGGGATCGCGGAATTTTAACAGACTCCGGCGGATTCCAAGTATTTAGTTTAAGTGAATTTCGTCGCATCGAGGAAGAGGGAGTATATTTCCGCAACCATTTAAATGGCGATAAACTATTTTTATCGCCAGAAAAAGCGATGGAAATTCAAAATGCGCTCGGCTCCGATATTATGATGGCGTTTGATGAATGTCCACCGTATCCTGCCACGTACGAATATATGAAACGGTCGGTTGAACGGACGAGCCGTTGGGCAGAGCGATGCTTAAAGGCGCATCAACGTCCGAATGAACAAGGACTGTTCGGTATCGTACAAGGCGGGGAGTTTGAAGAACTTCGCAAACAGAGCGCGCAAGATTTAGTATCGCTCGATTTCCCAGGATATGCGGTCGGCGGATTATCGGTTGGTGAGCCGAAAGATGTGATGAACCGTGTATTAGAATTTACAACGCCGCTATTACCAGCGAATAAACCTCGTTATTTAATGGGTGTTGGCTCACCAGACTCACTTATTGACGGAGCGATTCGCGGCATTGATATGTTTGACTGTGTGTTGCCGACGCGCATCGGTCGCAACGGAACAGTGATGACAAGCGAAGGGCGCGTCGTCATTAAAAATGCGAAATATGCGCGCGATTTTACGCCGCTTGATCCGAACTGTGACTGCTATACGTGCCGCAATTACACGCGCGCGTACATTCGTCATTTAATTAAATGCGATGAAACGTTTGGCATTCGACTTACGTCTTACCATAACGTCTACTTTTTGATAAAATTAATGGAGCAAGTTCGACAGGCCATTCGCGAAGATTGCCTTGGCGATTTCCGAGAGCAGTTTTTTGAACAATACGGCTTTAATCAGCCGAATGCAAAAAACTTTTAAAAGGGGGTGAAAAATATGGAAACGTTAGTTAGCTTACTACCAATCATTTTAATGTTTGCGATTTTTTACTTTTTGCTTATCCGCCCACAACAAAAGCGCCAAAAGGCTGTTCAACAAATGCAGGCGAACTTGCAAAAAGGAGACAAAGTGATTACGATTGGCGGGTTGCACGGCATCATCGATTCGCTCGATGAACATACGGTTGTCATTCGTGCCGGTGACGGTTCACGTCTTACATACGATCGTGCGGCCATTCGTGAAGTTGTCAACGAAAAATAAGACAGGTTGCGGCCTGTCTTATTTTTATGCGCTTCGTGATTTCGATGTCGCTACATTGACGCCAATCATGCCACCAACCATGGCCGTAATAAGAAAACCAGCATGGTATCCCCATTGTTCGAGCGAAAACATTTGATTCATTCCGAGAAATTGGAATAAAAAAATGATCGTTGTAAAGATGATGCTCGTTGCTCCACCAAGCATCCAGCCGCGCTCTTTCCCTTTTCCGCCTGCAATAAACCCGCCGAAAAATAATGATAAAAATGCGAGACCGTGTATGATCCATTGCAATGACGTTTCATCATAACTTGTCAACTTCAATAAAAGCGCAAATATAAAACTACATATGATGGCGCTTATAAAAATTGTCACGACCCCATGCAAAATAGCGCGAATCATCTTTATCCCTCCTTACTACATTTAGTACAAACATATTCCATTGTCCATTTGTTTAGAATAAAAACGTAGAACAAATGAGGAGGAAATAAAGGTGGAGTACGTCACGATTATTTTGCGAACGTTACTGTTGTACGGAGCTATTTTATTTATTTTTCGCATCATGGGGAAAAGGGAAATTGGGGAGTTGAGCATTTTAGACTTAGTTGTTTTTATTATGATTGGGGAAATGGCGGTCATTGCGATCGAGCAGCCGAAAGATCCGATTTTCCATACGCTCGTTCCGATGATTGTATTGACAATCGCCCAAATCGCCTTTGCATTTTTTTCTTTAAAAAGCGAAGCGTTTCGGCGTCTCGTTGATGGATCGCCAACCATCATTATTAACAACGGAAAAATTGATGAAAAAGCGATGCGAAAGCAACGGTACAATTTTGATGATTTACTTATTCAATTGCGTGAAAAAAATATTAAAAACATTGCGGACGTTGAATTTGCCATTTTAGAGCCGTCCGGTAAACTGTCTGTATTTGAAAAAGAAAAAGGGAAAAAGAAAACACCGTCTTTAGCCTTGCCTCTCATTAAAGACGGTATCATTCAAAAAGAACATTTAACATTGATCAATCAAACGCCCACGTGGTTAATAAAGCAACTAGAAAAGCTCGGATATAAACGAATTGAAAATATTTCTTATTGTACATATGAAAATGGGACGTTCTACATTGATGAAAAAGATGAATGATTAACGAAACAATTGGCGAAATTCATCTTTTTCAATTAAGCGAAACGATTGTGCAAGAACGACATATATGAATGTCATCATTACGATGACAACAATCGTTTTCATAAGCAATGAAAACGGCAAAATTGGAACGAGCATATGTCCAATTGCTGCAACTGAAACGATAACGATGAAATGAGCGACATATTGTTTGATATATAAAGTAAGCGAAATCGCTTTAACGATTGTAGCAGCGTGTAATAACGTGACAATCATAATGCCGACCGTAATGGCTAGCGCAGCCCCCATAATGCCGAGCGACGATTGAGAAGCGAGCCAAAAAATAAGCGCAGTTTTGATCACGGCACCGATTAAGCTATTTGTCATCGCTTCTTTTGCTAAATCAAGTGCTTGCAATACAGCTTGCAACGGCCCTTGCAAGTAGTAAAAGATGAAAAACGGCGCCATAACTTTAACAAAGATTGCTGCTTGATTAGCTCCATACATCAAATACATGATTTCTTCCGCTAATACGTACAACACGACAATGGACAATCCCCCAGCGAAAAGCGATAACCGTACAGCTTGATGTAACCGATATTCAATTAAACGATGCTGCTTTTGGGCGGCGGCTTCGCTAATGGCTGGGACGAGCGAAGTGGCGAGTGCGTATGTAATAAACGATGGAAGCATTAGAAGGGGGAGCGCATATCCGGTAAGCTCCCCATATTGTTTTGTCGCATCAGTTGCAGTGATGCCAGCGAGCGCTAAACTTTGTGCAACGACGATCGGTTCAAAAAACCATGCAATCGATCCAATCATCCGGCTTCCAAGAGTTGGAACAGCGATGCGCATAAGCGAAACAAACGTATCTTTCCCTTGTTTGACATATGCAAAAAAACGGTATCGAATGCGAATCGGCTTTTTTCGTTTAAACGTAATAAACAAATAAATAAGGGAGACAAGCTCGCCAACGACGGCAGAAATCATCGCGCCCGCCGCGGCATATTCGATACCATACGGTAAAAAGGCGGTTGTAAAAGCAGCGATGAGCGTAATGCGCACCGCCTGTTCAAGCAATTGGGAATACGCATACGGTTTCATTTGCTGTCTTCCTTGAAAATAGCCACGTAAGACAGAAGAAACGGCGACAATCGGGACAACCGGTGCAATGGCGACGAGCGGGTAATATACGCGCGCATCTGTAAACAACGTTTCAGAAAGAATAGGGGCAACTGCGAGCAACGTTGGAAAAAAGATTAAACTTAACACCGTTGTCATACATAAAGAAACGACTAATATTTTTTTTACTTTTCTTTTGTCACCTAAAGCTTCTGCTTCCGCAACGAGTTTAGAAATGGCAACAGGCAATCCAAATTGCGTAATCGTAATGGCTAGCACAAGCGTCGGCACTGCCATCATATATAATCCGACGCCTTCTTCACCAATGAGACGGGCCACGACGATACGATTAATGAATCCGAGTACACGTGTTAATAATCCTGCGATAATTAAAATGATCGTCCCTTTTAAAAATTTAGACATGTTCCTCCCTCTCTTCTCAAATGAGGTCATCTTTTATACAATGAAATATATGCATATGTTGGCCAAGCATGACAAAATGGGGGAGATGACCGTGAATCGGGAACAATTAATGCCAGCTTTACAGTGTAAAGTAGATGAGTTAAAGCTGCTCGGCTACGAACACGCGACGATTGAAGATGTATGGAATTGTTTAATGGTGAAAAAATGGAAAAAAAATAATGAGGAGAAGCGGTTATTTGAGCTTGTGAACGATGTGTTATCATTACGTGCAACGGATTATATGGCCTATATTATGACAAAAGAGCAAAAGCACGACCGTTGGTTTACGGAAGAAGGTCTTTCAGAATTAGAACAGTTGTTTTAATCTTTCATTTGGAAATTGACAGAAAGTGTACTGTCATTCATAATTTGTTTTGTTGGTAAAAATTCTGGTATGTCCAGAATCGAGGAGGATTTTTATGGTAAAACGTAGTCGCATCATTGCTTTTTTCCTTCTTGTCGTTTTATTAGGCGGCATGATGGGAACGACAGCAGAGAAAATTGTCAAAAATATTAAACTCGGCTTAGACTTGCAAGGTGGTTTTGAAATTTTATACGAAGTGAAGCCGACAAAAGAAGGAGAAAAAATTACGAAAGATGTATTGCTTAGCACGGTAAGCGCATTAAATAAACGCATTAACGTGCTTGGAGTAAGTGAACCGCGCATTGATGTAGAAGGAAACGATCGCATTCGCGTTCAGTTAGCAGGGGTGAAAGATCAAAATAAAGCGCGCGAAATTTTATCTACAGAGGCGAAATTAACGTTTCGCGACGTACATGATAACGTATTGATGGATGGAAGCGACCTCGTTGAAGGAGGCGCAAAACAAACGTTTGATGATAAAGGAAAGCCAAGTGTGGCGATTCGATTAAAAGATGCAAACAAGTTTAAAGAAGTGACACAAAAAGTATTAAGCATGGCACCAAATAATGTGCTCGTTATTTGGCTTGATTTTGAGGAAGGCGTTGACTCATACGCAAAAGAGGTAGGAAAAGAGCATCCGAAATTTATTTCGGCGGCCCAAGTCAATGAAGTGTTCAACCAGACGGACGTTTCTATCGTTGGAAACTTTACCGTTGAAGAAGCGAAACAATTAGCGGATTTATTAAATGCGGGCGCGCTTCCTGTGGAATTAAAAGAAATTTATTCAACATCGGTAGGTGCACAGTTTGGAGAGCAAGCATTACAAAAAACGATTTTTGCAGGAATCATTGGTATTGCGCTCGTCTTTTTATTTATGATCTTGTTTTATCGCTTGCCTGGGATTGTTGCAGTCGTCACTTTAAGCGTATATATTTACCTTATTTTACTCGTCTTTGATTGGATGAACGGTGTGCTAACGTTACCGGGAATTGCTGCACTCATTCTTGGGGTTGGGATGGCAGTCGATGCAAACATTATTACATACGAGCGAATAAAAGATGAGTTAAAGCTTGGAAAATCGCTTATGTCAGCGTACCGCATCGGAAATCGTGGTTCTTTCGGCACGATTTTAGACGCGAACATTACAACGATCATTGCTGGCGTTGTCTTGTTTGTATACGGGACGAGTTCGGTAAAAGGATTTGCAACGATGCTCATCATTAGCATTTTAGCAAGCTTTATTACAGCAGTATATGGTACTCGTCTATTGCTCGGCTTGCTCGTGAAAAGCCGCTTATTCGATAAAAAACCGCATTATTTTGGCGTCAATTCGAAAGATATATTAGATATTGCAAAAGTAACAGATGATACAGATGTTCCGACAAAATTTGCACGTCTCGATTTTGTGAAACGAAGCAAACTATTTTTCATGATTTCAGGAGCGATGGTCGTTATTGGACTTGCGTTACTGTTGACCGCTAAATTAAATTTAGGCATTGATTTTTCAAGCGGAACTCGTGTCGATTTAATGAGTGAAAAACCGCTCACAACAGAAGAAGTGAAGCAGGAATTAAGTGAATTACGTCTTAAGCCGAAAGATGTCGTTCTGTCAGGCAATAACAACGAGATGGCGATTGTACGTTTTCTCGGTGTACTTGACCAAAAAGAAATTTCACAGTTAAAATCCCATTTTAAAGAAACATATGGCATCGAGCCAAACGTAAGCACGGTATCGCCAACGGTCGGAAAAGAACTAGCGCGCAATGCGTTTATTTCTGTACTCATTGCGTCAATTGGGATCATTATTTACGTTACCGTTCGCTTTGAAATGTATATGGCGATTGCGGCCATTGTTGCGCTGTTGCACGATGCGTTTTTCATTATCGCTTTCTTTAGTTTGACGCGTTTAGAGGTCGATTTAACGTTTATTGCCGCTGTATTAACGATCGTCGGTTATTCAATTAATGATACTATCGTGACGTTTGACCGCATTCGTTATTTAATGAAAAAGCGGACAGTAAAAACGGTGGATGATTTAAAAGATGTCGTCAACAAAGCATTACAACAAACATTTGGTCGCTCTTTAAATACGGTATTAACCGTTGTGTTTACCGTTGTCGCCCTTTTATTGTTCGGCAGTGAAGCGATTCGCAATTTCTCATTTGCGTTGCTTGCTGGCTTAATTTCCGGCACATATTCTTCGCTTTTTATCGCAGCACAATTATGGCTCATTTGGAAATCGAAACAATTGAAAAAAGGAAAACAAAAACGCGAACAATGGGAAGCAGAACCAGAAGTATAAACGTCGTGGCGCATGCCGCGACGTTTTTTCATGGAGTGAATAGGATACACTAAAAAAAACAAAAGAGAAAGGAAGCGAATGGGGTGAATGAACAAACGCGCTTTCAACAGGCTCAATTTGCCGCTATAGTTGGCGTTGTCGGCAACATTATTCTGGCGGTAATTAAAGGGTGGATCGGAATGATCGCAAACAGTAAGGCACTTATTGCTGATGCGGTACATTCTGCATCTGACGTGGCCGGATCATTTGCCGTATGGATTGGCTTGCGTGCAGCCAAACAACCTCCTGATGAGGATCACCCGTACGGACATGGGAAAGCGGAGTCAATTGCTGCTATTATTGTCGCGGTTTTGCTTTTTCTCGTCGGAATAGAAATTGGAACATCTTCTTTTTCTTCATTTTTTCATCCGATTGAACCGCCGAAAATGATAGCTGTATATGCGGTCGTTTTATCGATCGTCGTGAAAGAGGCGATGTTTCGTTACAAGTATGCATTAGGAAAAAAAATTAAAAGCGATGCCATTATCGTGAACGCCTACGAACATCGTTCAGACGTTTTTTCATCGCTCGCTGCCCTCATCGGCATCGTCGCTGCCATCGTTGGACAAAATATCGACATTCGTTGGCTTATTTACGCCGACCCTGTTGCTGGGCTATTTGTTTCGCTTCTCGTTTTAAAAATGGCGTGGAAGTTAGGAGCAGAGTCAATTCATCATGCGCTTGACCATGTGTGGCATGAGGAAGAAACGATAAACTTGCGCGAAGCTGTTTTGTCATTTTCAGAAGTAAAGCGCATTGATTCGCTTTATGCTCGTCAACATGGTCATTATGTTGTTGTTGACTTAAAAATTGCCGTGTCGCCACACTTAACGGTTTTGGAAGCACATGATATTGGAAAAAAAGTGAAAGAAAAGTTATTGTCATTTCCACAAGTGCATAATGTGATGGTGCATATTAATCCATACGATGAATAAATTGCCCCTTAGCCTATTGTTTTGTATAATAAAAAGGTTGAGGGGTGAATGACATGTTAGCATCGAAAACCCGCTGGAACATAAAACAAGTAAACGAACGACAAGTGCAAATGATTGCGCAAGCGTTACATATAGCTCCGCTCGTTGCTACATTGCTTGTTAGCCGCGGCTATGATACCGTTGAAGCCGCTCGTTCTTTTTTTGAGCAAAAGCAATCGTTTCACTCACCATTTTTGTTAAACGATATGGAAAAAGCGGTTGAGCGAATAGAGAAAGCGATTACAAACGGTGAACATATTCTCGTTTTCGGTGATTACGATGCCGATGGGGTAAGTAGCACAGTTGTGATGGTAAGTGCGTTACGGGAAAAAGGAGCGAATGTTTCCTTTTACATTCCGAACCGCTTTTTAGAAGGGTACGGCCCGAATGAACAAGCGTTTCGGCTTGCGAAAGAACAAGGTGTCTCGCTAATTATTACAGTCGATACAGGCATTTCCGCTTTGCATGAAGCGAACGTAGCAAAACAGCTTGGCATCGATTTAATTATTACCGATCACCATGAACCGGGTCCTGTGCTTCCTGAATCGTATGCGACGATCCATCCGAAAATTAGTCCAAATTATCCGTTTAAGCATTTAGCCGGCGTCGGTGTAGCATTTAAACTCGCTCATGCGCTTATCGGGCGCGTGCCATATGAGTGGCTTGACATTGTTGCGATCGGGACGATTGCCGATCTCGTTCCGCTTCAAGATGAAAATCACTTATTTGCTCGGTTAGGCATTGAACAATTTCGGCAAACGAACCGCCTTGGCTTACAGGCGCTTTGTAAACAATGTGGCGTATCTCATACGGCGGTGACAGAAGATACGATCGCGTTTATGATTGGCCCGCGCATCAATGCAGCTGGCCGCCTCGATTGTGCCGATCCAGCTGTTCAATTGTTGTTGACGACAGATGTGCATGAGGCGGACATGCTCGCTGAACAAATTGATATGATGAATCGCGAGCGTCAACAACTCGTAAACGACATAACAGAAGAAGCGATTCAACTCGTTGAACAACATTATGCCGACGACCGCGTGTTAGTTGTAGCGAAAGAAGGATGGAATGTCGGCGTCATTGGCATTGTTGCTTCGCGATTAGTGGAACGATTTTACCGCCCGACGATCGTTTTAAGTATAGATCAAGAAAAGGGAGTTGCGAAAGGATCAGCGCGCAGCATTGAGGGGTTCGATTTATTTGCCAATTTGTCAAACTGCCGCGACATTTTACCGCATTTTGGTGGACATCCGATGGCTGCAGGGATGACGCTTTCTTTACATGATGTACATGAATTACGTCACCGTCTAAACGAGGCAGCGAAGCAACAGCTAACTCCTGAACATTTCATTCCCGTCACGCATGTCGATGTATGCTGTTCGATCTCGGACGTTTCACTTGAATTAATTGAACAAATGAATCGGCTTGCACCGTTTGGCATGGGGAATCCGAAACCGCGTGTTCTTCTCGAACATGTGCAGCTTGATACGTTACGAAAAATTGGAACAGATCAAAGTCATTTGAAGCTGTTGTTAGTTGAAGATGGAAAAACGTTAGAAGCGATCGGATTTGGCTTTGGACATATTGGCGATGAAATTGCACCGAACGCCCGTCTTTCGGTCGTGGGAGAGCTGTCTATTAACGAATGGAATAACTTTCGCAAACCGCAATTAATGATTCAAGATATAGCTGTAAATGAGTGGCAGCTGTTTGATGTCCGTCATATTCGTCATCCAAGCAAGTTCATGGCATCGCTTCCGAAAGAAAAGCGGTTATTTATTGCTTTTCATCGCGACACGGCAGATGCGTTGCAATTGTCCGCCTATGCTAATGAAATTGTTTATGTGCAAGGCGAACAAGAAGCGGAGATTGATGTGAGTGGAAAGTATGTCGTCCTTCTTGACTTACCTCCATCGCAACAAATCGTTAAAGTTTTATTAAGTTGTAGTTTACCTGAACGCATTTATGCGTTATTCTATCAAAGGGAGAGTCACTTCTTCAGCGTGTTGCCAACGCGCGAACATTTTAAGTGGCTGTATTCTTTTTTGCATAAGCGTAGTCCGTTTGATGTGCGGCGTTACGCAGACGATTTAGCTCGCTCGCGCGGTTGGACGAAAGAAACGATTTTGTTTATGATTCAAGTGTTTAGAGAGCTTGGCTTCATTACAGTCGAAAACGGGATCGTTTCCTTAGCACGTGATGTACAAAAGCGGGATTTAACGGAATCGCCGTCTTATCGGCTGAAACAAGCGCAAGCGGAGCTTGAACATATGTTTTTATATTCATCTTATGCCCAACTAAAACGTTGGTTTGATTCACTGTATGAGGAGGAAAAAGTCAATGGATTTAAAACAATACGTCACGATTGTTCCTGATTTCCCAAAACCAGGTATTCAATTTAAAGATATTACAACGATTATGGATAAAGGAGAAGTATATAAATACGCGACAGATCAAATCGTTGAATATGCGCGAGAAAAGAAAATTGATGTCGTCGTCGGGCCAGAGGCGCGCGGATTTATTATCGGTTGTCCGGTTGCTTACGCGCTCGGTGTTGGATTTGTTCCTGTTCGGAAAGAAGGGAAATTACCTCGCGAAGTCATTCGCGTGGAATATGGCTTAGAGTACGGCAAGGACGTATTAACGATGCATAAAGACGCGATTAAGCCAGGGCAACGCGTTCTCATTACAGACGATTTATTAGCGACAGGTGGAACGATTGAAGCAACGATTAAGCTCGTGGAACAACTTGGCGGTGTCGTCGCAGGTATTGCGTTTTTAATTGAATTAACGTACTTAGAAGGTCGCGAGAAGTTAAAAGGATACGATATTTTAACGCTAATGCAATTTTAAGGAAGGAGGGGCAAAACGCTCCTCTTTTTCACATCGTTGCTCTTTACATTTAAAAAAATTTTCATGATAATATTGTCAATACGTTTAAAATAAAAAAGGTGATTGCATGGCAAATGAACAAGTATTAACGGCGGAACAAGTCATTGAAAAGGCGAGCCGTTATTTGTCGAAAGACGACATACAGTTTATCGAACGGGCATATGAGTTTGCGAAAGAAGCGCATCGTGAGCAATATCGGAAGTCTGGAGAACCGTACATTATTCATCCGATTCAAGTGGCGGGTATTTTAGTCGATTTGGAAATGGATCCTGCAACGATTGCAGCGGGATTTTTACATGATGTTGTTGAAGATACAGCTGTGACGAAGGAAGATTTAGAAAAAGAATTTGGCAAAGAAGTAGCGATGCTCGTTGATGGCGTGACGAAGCTTGGAAAAATTAAATACAAATCACATGAAGAACAACAAGCGGAAAACCATCGAAAAATGTTTTTAGCAATGGCGCAAGATATACGGGTGATTTTAATTAAGTTAGCGGACCGTTTGCACAATATGCGCACGTTAAAACATTTGCCGTTAGAGAAGCAGCGCCGTATCGCCAATGAGACGTTGGAAATTTTCGCACCGCTTGCGCATCGTCTCGGAATTTCAAAAATTAAATGGGAGCTCGAAGATACAGCGCTCCGCTATTTAAATCCGCAACAATATTATCGGATTGTCAACTTGATGAAAAAGAAGCGTGCGGAACGTGAGCAATATTTAGAAGAAGTCATTCGAGAAATGCGTGAACGGTTGAACGAAGTCGGCATTCAGGCAGAAATTTCTGGACGTCCGAAACATATTTATAGCATTTACCGAAAAATGATTTTGCAAAATAAACAATTTAACGAAATTTATGATTTGCTTGCTGTGCGCATTATCGTTGAAAGCATTAAAGACTGTTATGCGGTTCTTGGCATTATTCATACATGTTGGAAGCCGATGCCGGGGCGCTTTAAAGATTATATTGCCATGCCGAAGCCGAATATGTATCAATCGCTTCATACGACGGTTGTCGGTCCGAAAGGCGAGCCGCTTGAAGTGCAAATTCGGACGTTTGAGATGCATCATATTGCGGAATTTGGAATTGCTGCCCACTGGGCATACAAAGAGGGAAAGACGATTCGTCCAAATACGTTTGAAGAAAAACTATCATGGTTTCGCGAAATTGTCGAATGGCAAAACGAAACGAACAACGCCGAAGAATTTGTAGAGACGTTGAAGATGGATTTATTTTCTGACATGGTGTTCGTTTTTACACCAAAAGGCGATGTCATTGAACTTCCAGCTGGTTCGGTGCCGATTGATTTTGCATACCGCATTCATTCAGAAATCGGAAACAAAACGATCGGGGCGAAAGTAAACGGAAAAATGGTGCCGCTCGATCATCCGCTTCAAACGGGAGATATCGTTGAAATTTTAACGTCTAACCATTCATACGGTCCAAGTCAAGACTGGTTGAAAATCGCACAAACATCGCATGCGAAAAATAAAATTCGACAATTTTTCAAAAAGCAACGTCGCGAAGAAAACGTTGAAAAGGGGAAAGAGCTCGTTGAAAAAGAAATTCGCAACATGGGCTTTGACGTAAAAGAAGTGCTTACTGCGGAAAACACGAAACGTGTTGCGGAAAAATTTAATTTCGCCAGCGAAGAAGACATGTATGCCGCTGTTGGCTATAACGGCATTACCGCGGCTCAAGTGGCTCATCGCTTAACAGAAAAATGGCGCAAACAACGCGACTTAGAAGAGCAAGCGAAACGCCTGTCGGACATGCTACAAGAAGCAAAAACGATTGCACCGATGAAAAAGCGCGATTTTGGCGTATGCGTCGAAGGTGTGGACAATTTGCTTATTCGTTTGTCGCGCTGTTGCAATCCGGTTCCGGGCGATGAAATTATCGGTTTTATTACAAAAGGTCGTGGCGTTTCCGTGCATCGTGCGGATTGTCCGAATGTACTTGCAGAAGAAGCAAAAGAGCGGCTCATTCCTGTTCAATGGGAGAGCAGTGCAAATTGTCAACGAGAATATACAGTCGATATCGAAATTACTGGTTACGATCGGCGTGGCTTGCTTAATGAAGTATTGCAAGCTGTAAATGAAACAAAAACGAATATTTCGGCTGTATCTGGAAGAACAGATCATCGAAATAAAATGGCGACGATTCATATGACGATTTTTATTCATAACGTAAGCCATTTACAAAAAGTTGTTGAGCGCATTAAACAAATTCCAGATATTTATTCAGTAAGACGGATTATGAACTAGAAAGGGTTGTCGGAATGAGAGTTGTCGTTCAGCGCGCAAAGGATGCAAAAGTCACAGTAGCTGGCGAAGTCGTTGGAAAAATTGATTTTGGGCTTGTGTTGCTAGTTGGTATTACTCATGATGATACAGAGGAAGATGCGGCGTTTGTTGCAGACAAAATTGCCCATTTGCGCATATTTGAAGATGAGCATGGAAAAATGAACGTGTCGCTTTTAGATGTTGGTGGGTCAATTTTATCCATCTCGCAATTCACGCTGTACGGGGACTGTCGGAAAGGACGAAGACCAAATTTTATGGATGCGGCAAAACCGGAACATGCGAAACAAATATATGAAGCATTGAATGAGCAATTGCGTCAAAAAGGGATTCGTGTGGAAACAGGCGTTTTCGGAGCGATGATGGATGTGACGTTAACGAACGTCGGACCGGTGACACTCATTGTCGAAAGTAAATAAAAAACCGCGCTCGCATATGGACGAGCTCGGTTTTTTTATCCCCGCGCTAAATGTTTCTTTAGTTTTTGTACGTCGCGAAGAGTAAGCCCGAATTCAGAAGCGAGTTCAAACGATGTCAGTTCGTTTTCTTTTTGAATAAATGAGTGAAAATCAACGTGCATAAGCGGGGATTGTGAATGGATAAACTCTCCTTTTTCACTATGGCGCATGACAAATCTCCTTTCGTGTCAAAGTCGTTCGTATTATTCCCAATTTTTCTACCTTTCCATTCAAAGAAGGATTTTTTTTGTTTATGAAGAAATAAAGTAGCGACTATTGACAACGTAGGGGGATTTGCAACATGAAAAAATCGCTTATCGCGTCATTGTTCATTTTTTGTTGTTTGTTGCTGATCGTTCAAACAGCATCAGCAGCAATGAATGTGCGCATCGTTGTTGACCGATTGAACGTCCGCACCGGTCCAGGATTGACGTTTGCCGTGCAAGAAAAAGTAGCAAAAGGAAAGCAATATGCTGTCGTCCAAAAGCGAGGCGAATGGCTGCAAATTCGGCTCGCATCGAACCGAACTGGCTGGGTGCATGGGAAATATGTTCAAATACAAAATGAAACGAATGAAACGAAAAAACAAATACAACAACCTGTCGTCTGTCAAGTCGACGGTTTGCGAATTCGAAAAGGTCCGGGTACGACTTTTGCGGTCATCGGGTATGTCAATCGCAACGAAAAAGGAACGGCAACGATTGCCCAAGGGGAGTGGGTGTACGTACGTTGGGACGGAAAAGAAGGCTGGGTGCATCGGTCATATGTAGCGAATGTTGAGCAAAATGAGCAAAATAACGAACAACCCAATGAACAACCCAATGAACAACATACATACGTTCAAATGTTATACGACAATACAAATATTCGTTCTGCTCCTTCTACGCAATCGCCTGCCGTTGCAAAAGCAAAGCGTGGCGATCAGTTTTCGGTCATTCGTAAAGAAGGGCAATGGTATGTTATCCAAGTTGATGATCAAACGATTGGGTATGTAGCAGAATGGGTCGTTCAAGTAAGTAACCAACCGTCTCCTTCCCAACCGAAAACGCTCGTAGGAAAAACGATTGTCATTGATGCCGGACATGGCGGAAAAGATTACGGTACAACAGGTGTGAATGGAACGATCGAAAAAATGTTAACGTTACAAACCGCATTGTTGCTAGGTGAAAAGCTAAAACAAACGGGCGCTTACGTCATTTTAACGCGCGAAAACGATCGGTTTTTATCGTTAAGTGAGCGAGTACAAATAGCTGGAAAAAATAAAGCCGACGCGTTCGTTAGCATCCATTACGATAGCGCTTTAAACCGTTCCGCTAGCGGTTTAACAGTATATTACTATAAGCAAATTGACCGTTCGCTTGCGGATGCGCTTTTTGATCCCCTCAGTCGATTAACAGGCATTCAACAGCGCGGGGTTCGTGTCGGAAACTATCATGTGTTGCGCGAAAATAGCCGTCCTTCCGTGTTGCTAGAGCTTGGCTATTTAAGCAATCCGAGTGAAGAGATGTTCGTTGTGTCACCAACATATCAACAAGCCGTGACAGAGGCGATTTGTAACGGATTGGTTCGCTATTTCGGAAAATAACGGTCATCTTGACAAATGGTTTGTTCGTACGTAATATAAAAAGAAAATTCAACATTTCGCCGATGATGGAGAAAAGTAGTTAAGAGTACACATGGCCAGAGAGGAAATGCCGTAGGCTGGAAGCATTTCTCCATGATGACTTAACGAACGAACACTCCGTAGGTTTCTCTTTGAACGCGCAATCGTTAGTAGGAGAGAACGCTTTCCGGGCGTTATCGGATAAAAGTGGAAGCATGCGCTTCAACTAGGGTGGCACCACGGGAATTCGTCTCTCGTCCCTAATTTATTAGGGGTGGGAGATTTTTATTTGCACAAAAACTAAAGGAGGGAAATATATGTCATTTCAAATTCCGCGCGGGACGCAAGATATATTGCCAGAACAAGCAGCGAAATGGCAGTATATTGAACGAGTTGCGCGCGAGCTTTGTCGTCGTTATAATTACCAAGAAATTCGCACCCCTATTTTTGAACATACAGAACTATTTTTACGCGGTGTCGGCGATACGACCGATATTGTTCAAAAAGAAATGTACACATTTGAAGATCGTGGCGGTCGCAGTTTGACGCTTCGTCCAGAAGGAACGGCAGCGGTCGTCCGTTCATTTGTTGAAAATAAAATGTACGGATATCCAAATCAGCCGGTAAAACTTTATTACATGGGTCCGATGTTTCGTTATGAACGTCCGCAAGCAGGTCGTTTTCGTCAGTTCGTTCAATTTGGTGTCGAAGCGCTCGGGAGCAACGATCCGGCCATTGATGCCGAAGTCATTGCTTTAGCGATGGATATATATCGCACACTCGGACTGAAAAAGCTGAAACTTGTCATCAATAGTTTAGGTGACATCGAAAGTAGAAAGGCGCACAGACAAGCGTTAATTGATCATTTCCAACATCGCATTCACGAGTTTTGCGATGATTGCCAAGCGCGGTTACATAAAAATCCGATGCGCATTTTAGACTGTAAAAAAGACCGTAATCACGAACTGATGCGCACGGCCCCGTCTATTCTTGATTACTTAAATGAACAGTCGCGCACATATTTTGAAAAAGTGCAAATGTATTTACGAAAGCTTGGCATCGCATTTGAAGTCGACCCGCGGCTTGTGCGCGGTTTAGATTATTACAATCATACTGCGTTTGAAATTATGAGCGAGGCGGAAGGATTTGGTGCAATTACGACGTTATGTGGAGGCGGCCGCTACAACGGTCTTGTTCAAGAAATTGGCGGACCTGAAACGCCAGGTATCGGATTTGCTTTAAGCATTGAACGCTTGCTTGCGGCATTAGAAGCAGAAAGTATTTCGCTACCAATTTCAGAAGGAATCGACTGTTACGTTGTTGCGTTAGGGGAACAAGCGAAAGAAGAGGCGGTTGCTCTCGTTGCTGCCCTTCGTCAAGAAGGAATTGCTGCAGAAAAAGATTATCAAGATCGGAAAGTGAAAGCACAGCTGAAAGCAGCCGATCGTTTACATGCGACGTACGTTGCTATTTTAGGGGAAGATGAACTTCAAAAAGGAGTCATTAACGTCAAACATATGGCAACAGGAGAACAGCAAGAAGTATCGCTTCATACATTTATTTCACATATGAAAAACGCATTGCAATAGGAGGGGAAACGATGTTTGGAAGGACGCATTATTGTGGAGAAGTAACGGATCAAGCGATTGGTCAAACGGTTCGTTTAAAAGGATGGGTGCAAAAACGTCGCGATTTAGGAGGACTTATTTTCATTGATTTGCGCGATCGAACAGGCATCGTTCAAATTGTATTTAGTCCAGATGTATCGAAAGAAGCGTTACAAGTAGCGGAGACGATTCGTAGCGAATACGTGTTAGACGTAGAAGGAAAAGTCGTTCAGCGCGAGGAAGGACAAGTCAATCCGAATTTACCGACAGGAACAGTCGAAGTGCATGCGACGCACGTCACGATTTTAAGTGAAGCAAAAACGCCGCCGTTTCCAATTTCAGATAAAACAGACGTATCGGAAGATGTTCGTTTAAAATATCGTTATTTGGACTTACGTCGCCCTGTCATGTTTCAAACGTTTCGATTGCGTCATCAAGTGACGAAGGCGATTCGCGACTTTTTAGATGAAGAAGGCTTTTTAGAGGTAGAAACGCCAATTTTAACGAAAAGCACGCCAGAAGGAGCACGTGACTATTTAGTGCCGAGCCGCGTCCATCCAGGGGAGTTTTACGCGTTACCGCAATCACCTCAAATTTTTAAACAATTATTAATGGTAGCCGGTTTTGAACGGTACTATCAAATTGCTCGCTGTTTCCGCGATGAAGATTTACGTGCCGATCGCCAACCGGAATTTACACAAGTCGACATCGAAACATCGTTTATGAGCCAAGATGATATTTTAGCCATGATTGAACGGATGATGGCACGCGTCATGAAAATCGCAAAAGGGATCGACATTCCTACTCCATTTCCGCGCATGTCATACGATGAAGCGATTGCGCGCTACGGCTCAGATAAACCAGATACACGTTTTGGACTTGAGCTTGTCGATTTATCTGAGCAAGTGAAAGATTGCGGCTTTAAAGTGTTCGCTAGCGCAGTACAAAATGGCGGACAAGTGAAAGCGATCAACGTGAAAGGAGCTGCGGATAAATATTCGCGCAAAGATATTGATGCGTTGACGGAATATGTGGCTCGCTACGGGGCAAAAGGGTTAGCATGGTTGAAAGTGGAAGAGGATGGATTAAAAGGGCCGATTGCGAAATTTTTTAACGAAGACGAGCAAAAACAAATGATGCAAACGCTTGAAGCAGAAATTGGCGATTTGCTGTTATTTGTAGCGGATAAAAAATCTGTCGTTGCAGACTCGCTTGGCGCGTTGCGTTTAAAATTAGGTAAAGATTTGAAGTTGATTGACGAATCCGCGTTTCATTTCTTATGGATTACAGATTGGCCGCTTTTTGAATACGATGAGGAAGAAGGTCGTTACTATGCAGCGCATCATCCGTTTACAATGCCTGTACGCGAAGATGTGCCGAAATTTGAAACAGATCCAGCAAGCGTCCGTGCACAGGCATACGATCTTGTGTTAAACGGGTATGAGTTAGGTGGAGGATCGCTCCGTATTTTTGAACGCGACATACAAGAAAAAATGTTTAAGACGCTTGGCTTTACTGAAGAACAAGCGCGCGAACAGTTTGGGTTTTTGCTTGAGGCGTTTGAATACGGCACTCCTCCGCATGGCGGTATTGCGCTCGGATTGGACCGACTTGTTATGTTGCTTGCGGGTCGTTCCAACTTACGCGATACGATTGCCTTCCCGAAAACGGCAAGCGCAAGCTGCTTGCTAACAGAAGCGCCAAGCGCAGTAAGCGAAGCACAACTAGACGAACTGCATCTGCGCGTCAAAGACGTTCAAAAAGTAGACTAAATTTGTGACGTTGCAAAACCATTTAAAGTGTGCTAACATACAGGTAACATGAAGTCCTGATGTGTTTGTCGTATCACCTATTGTTTTGACCGAACAATGTGTGATACGGGAGCTCGGGTTTTCAGGTGGCGTACATGCCTCATTTACATAGAGAGGACGTACATAAGCCTGAAACAGGGCACCCACCTGTGAGAGAGCGGGTTCAAAACAAAGGCCATCAGCGACGGCACGATTGGGACTTAAGAAACAAAAACGAATAAAGCCTTAACGTAAAGAACATGCTTTACGTTGGGGCTTTTTTTGTGCCATAATGCATGTATATCCGATTGAAATACTTACATATGGGAGGAACAACATGTTACATCAATTTTCTCGTAACGAATTAGCAATCGGGAAAGAAGGGTTGAAACGATTAAGCGAAAGTACAGTCGCCGTTCTCGGTATTGGCGGTGTCGGATCGTTCGCAGTAGAAGCGCTAGCTCGCTCAGGCGTCGGGCGCCTCATTTTAATTGACAAAGACGATATTGACATTACAAATGTCAATCGCCAAATTCATGCGTTGTTATCAACTGTTGGACGCCCGAAAGTGGAAGTGATGAAAGAGCGGATTGCTGACATTAACCCAGCGTGCGAAGTGATTGCGCTAAAAATGTTTTATACAGAAGAGACGTATGAACAAATTTTTTCGTATGACATTGACTATGTCATCGATGCATCGGATACGATTTCATATAAAATTCATTTAATGAAACAATGTTTAGAACGCAACATTCCGATCATCTCGAGCATGGGTGCGGCAAATAAAATGGACCCGACCCGTTTTCGCATCGCTGACATTTCAAAAACGCATACGGATCCGATTGCGAAAGTCATTCGTACAAAATTGCGAAAAGAAGGAATTAAAAAAGGCATCACGGTTGTTTTTTCAGATGAAAGTCCAATCGTCATTCGCGAAGATGTGCGAAAAGAAGTAGGAAACGATGAAGCGACAATTCGTAAAGCGAAAATGCCGCCGTCATCGAATGCGTTCGTTCCATCTGTCGCTGGTCTCATTATGGCGGCACATGTCGTGCAACAATTATTAAAAGACATCCCGATCCAACGTGTTGATCAACAATAAGCGCAAGGGGAAATCCTTTGCGTTTTTTTTATAAATTGATGTCTAGCTCCAAGCGCCATCGGCTCGAGTCGCTCCGCCCCTTCTTTCGGCGGCGACACATTGAGACACTTCAGTGATGTTACCCACGCAGAACCAAGCGATCGCTTGGTTCGAGCTCTCCTCGGTGGGGCTTGTGCGCTCTTCGCGGAGCCAAGGATGGCGACATTTCGCCGTTGCCCGCAGGACGCGGGCTGCCTTTAGGCGAAATGGGGGCGCTTTGCGCTTTTCTTATCGCACATTATTAGTTGCAAATAAACAAAAATTGAATTATAGTGAAAGTGTGACTGTTCGGTCGTAATTAAACGACCAATCGGTCATATTTCAAGAAAGAAAGGAAGAGCGGGATGAACTTTTTAACAAGGTTTAGTTTAAAAAACGCAGTCGCCGTGTTCATCATTTCATTTTTACTTATATTAGGTGGAGTATATTCATTTTCTTCTTTAAAGGTGGATTTGCTTCCAAATATTGAGTTTCCACAATTGTCTGTGGAAGTCATTTATCCGGGTGCTTCACCAGAAGATATGAATGAGCAAGTGACGGCGAAGTTAGAAGAAAAATTTAAAGCAATTGAAGGAGTAAAGAAGATTCAAAGTTCGTCATTTGAAAGCATTGCCATCGTGAATTTAGAATTTCCATTTAACACAGATATGGAAGAAGTCGAACGACAAGTTGAATCGCTTGTCAAAGAAGCGAATTTACCAGAAAACGTGCAGACGAAAGTGAATCGTTTCTCGTTTGGTACGTTCCCGATTTATAACATTTCTGTATTCGCTAAAGGAGATACGAACGCACAGCAGCTTTTAGATGATACAATTATTCCAGAGCTGAAAAAAATTAATGGAATTAACTCCATTTCCGTCGGTGGAATGGAAGAAAAATTCATTCAAATTACAGTAGACAAACAAAAAGCGTTGCAATACGGCTTAAGCTTAACGCAAATTAAAGAACAAATTAACGAAAAGTTTTTAGCATTCCCAGCTGGAAACGTTCAAACAGAAACGGTACAAATTCCGATTCGCGTTCAACAAAAAATAGAAACGATAAAACAGCTTGAAAATTTACCATTATCTTCTCCGATCATGAATGCATCACCAGGTGCGCCGGCAAGCGGACAAGAAGCACCGACGACGATTACATTAAAAGATGTGGCGACGATTGAACCTGTCACAGAACAAGGAGAAATCACGCGCTACAATTTAAACGCTGCGCTGTCGATGGCCATTACAAAAAAGCAAGATGCTAATACGGTTGAAGTGGCAGAAAAAGTGCTAAACGTGCTTGATAAATATAAAGACAAAATCGATTATGCAATCGGATTTGATTCAGCGGAGGGAATTAAAAAGTCAGTTGAAACGCTTGTGCGTGAAGGATTGCTTGGGGCATTGTTTGCATCTATCGCGGTGCTCGTCTTTTTACGAAACGTGCGTGCAACGATTATCGCAATCATTTCCATTCCTCTTTCGCTTCTAGTGGCATCAATTTTCTTACAACGAATGGATATTTCTTTAAACATTATGACGCTCGGTGGAATGGCGGTTGCTGTCGGACGTGTCGTTGACGATAGCATCGTCGTTATCGAAAATATTTTCCGTCGCGTTCGGAAGTCAAAGACAGGGATAACAGATGAACTTGTCCAAGATTCAACAAAAGAAATTTTAAAGGCGATTACATCATCAACCATTACGACAGTCGTTGTCTTTTTACCGCTCGGTCTTGTTGGCGGTGTAACAGGTGAGTTTTTCCTACCATTTGCGTTAACGATCGTATTTTCGCTTTTAATGTCGCTTGTTGTTGCCATTACGATCGTTCCGATTTTAGCAAAGTTCTCGTTTAAAAAGGTACCGCCAGAAGAAAAAGAAGGGGTGTTACAACGAGCTTACGGCAGAGCGATTGAATGGGCGCTCGATCATAAAAAAACGGTGTTGTTCGTGTCTGTTTTACTGCTCGGTAGTTCGTTTGCGATTGTTCCGAAGTTAGGCTTTACATTTATTCCAAACGAAGAACAAAAAACGCTCATTGCTGCCATTGAACTTCCTTCTTCGACGCCGTTAGAAAAAACGAATGAAGTGTCGCTCCAAGTCGAGAAAATGTTTGATGAAAAGAAAGAAATTAAAGAAGTGACAGCTGGAATCGGTACGCGCGACTTCCGAAGCGGCTTAAAACGAAAAAATCAAGCGAACTATTTCATTACGTTAGAAGAGAACGTAAACATTTCTCAATTTATTAAAGAGCTTGAAAAAGAAATGGAAGACATTGCCCAAGCTGAAGTAAAAGCAGCGAAAGTTGGCGTCCAAGAATTGCAATCCGGTGGACCGCCGTCTAACAATAATGTAAATATCGACTTGTATTCGACTAATTTAACAGCGTTACAACAAGCAGCGAAAGATGTAGAGTTTTATTTGAAAAAGCGCGACGATTTAAAATATGTCACAAACAACTTTTCAGATAAACAAAAGCAAGTGATCGTAAACATTGATCCGCAAAAAGCAGCACAATACGGAGTTTCTGGCTTCCAAATTCTCGGCACGATCGCTGATCAAACCCGTCCGGTGCAAGTCGGAACGTTAAAACTCGACGATGAAGAGCGAATGGTTCAATTGTCATATAACGAACAAATGACGTCGATGGAAGAGCTAGAAAATACGCTTATTTTCACAAAGTTTGGTCCTGTTCCAGTAAAACAGTTAGCGGACGTAAAAGAAGTAGATACGTTTACATCGATTCAAAAACTAGATGGAAAAGTGTTTGCTCGCGTTTCTGCCCAAATCGTAGGCGATAACATTCAAAAAGTCACACAAGACGTCATCAATGGCGTGAAAAAAGACGTACAGTTACCAAAAGACGTCTCACTTGAAGGTGGCGGTGGAAGCGATGAAACGGTTGAAACGTTCCAACAGCTTGGCTTAGCGATGGCTGTTGCCATTGGGCTTGTATATATTACAATGCTCATTACGTTTGGAAAAGCGCGTATTCCGTTCATCATTTTATCGTCGCTCATATTCGTCCCAATCGGTTCATTACTTGGCTTATTTATCGCGAATGAACCGATGTCTGTCAGCGTCATGATCGGTTTACTCATGCTCATTGGAATTGTTACAACAAATGCGATCGTTCTCGTTGACCGCATCGGACAAAATCGGGAGCAAAAAGGAATGACGATTCGTCACGCGCTCATTGAGGCAGGGAAAACGCGGTTGCGGCCAATTTTAATGACCGCATTTGCGACAGTTGCTGCGCTTATTCCGCTTGCGCTCACGAAATCATCAGGAACGCTCATTTCTAAAGGATTAGCGATTACGGTAATCGGCGGATTGACATCATCTACATTGCTGACGTTAATTCTCGTTCCTGTTGTATATGAACTGTTTTTCTTCCGTCAAGCGAAAAAAGAACGACAAGCATAATTGATGACAGGCTGGCTGAAATTCGGTCAGCCTGTCATGCTATAATGAAATGAGAAATAAACAATAAGGATGAGGCCGCATGAGCAGAAAAGAGCAAATTATTGAAGTCGCGATGAAACTATTTGCGGAAAAAGGGTATCACGCAACATCGATGCAAGAAATTGCTGAACATAGTCATTTAGCGAAAGGATCGCTATACAACTACTTTAAGTCAAAAGAAGAAATTGTTTTGTCGATTTTTCAATATCATTACGATCAGTTGTTCCAACAATTTGCGCGCATTGCTTCAGATCGTTCGCTGACGGCAAGAGAAAAATTTTTAAAACAACTTTCTTTACAAATTGAAGCGTTTGAACAACATAAAGAAATTGTGCAAATGCATATGGGAGACCATGCGCAAAAAGTAAGTGAAGACGTTCATGCGCTCGTTTTGCGCATCCGTTCTCATTTGTTTGATTGGTACATTCAGTCTTTCGTCGATATATACGGAGAGCGCATTCGTCCATTTGTGCTTGATTGTGCCATTATGTTAAATGGCATGTTAAAAGAATATTTATTTTTTGCTTTGTTTGAAAAACAGCCGTTTCCTTTTCATCGATTAGCTCCTTTTTTAATGGAGCGGCTGGATGCGCTTGTTGATAGTTTACGGCACGACATGCCGCTCATTCGGCACGATGCAAAAGCAGAAAAGGCGCGCGCACTTGCCCTCATTGATGAGATGATTGAAGAAGTACGTGATGATCATACGATGGATTTGTTGAAACAATTGAAAGAAGAAATGGAGCGGGATGAACCGAGAAAAGCGATTGTTGAGGCGTTTCTTTTATATTTACAACAAAGCGACATGCGTCAGTTCGTTCCTGCCTTACGTGCGGCGCTCGCGTTGTGAGGTGAAAAACAGTGTTTACCCAAGAACCGCTTGCCTATCGTATGCGTCCACGCACAATCGACGAAGTCGTCGGACAAGATGATGTCATCGGTCCGCATACAGCATTATATCGAATGATTAAAAATGGATATGTTCCATCCCTTTTACTTTACGGACAACCGGGTGTCGGTAAAACATCGCTCGCTTATGCGATTGCTGGAACGATGAAATGCCCGTTTTATGCGTTAAATGCAACGACGGCAGGGAAAAAAGAAATCGAAGAAATCGTGGCAGATGCTCGTTTGGAAGGGAACGTTATTTTATTTATTGATGAAATTCATCGGTTTACAAAAGCGCAGCAAGATTATTTATTGCCGCATGTTGAAAACGGACTTATTACGCTCATTGGGGCGACGACAGAAAACCCGTTTCATTCGATTAACCCTGCTGTTCGGAGCCGCTTAGGACAAATGAAACAATTACAGCCATTAACAAAAGAGAAAACGATCGAATTACTGCACCGCGCTTTAACCGATCGTGAACGCGGATTAGGCAATTGGCATATTGACATTAGCGACGAGGCGCTTTCCATCATTGCCGAAGGAGCGAACGGGGATGCGCGCATGGCATTAACAATTTTAGAAGAAGCGGTGTATGCGACGAAACAAGGAGATCAACGTGCTATCGTCGATATGCAAACCGTTTCGTTTTGTGTAGAAAGCAAGGCGCTGACGTATGATAAACAAGGGGATACGTATTATTCTTTGTTATCTGCTTTTCAAAAAAGCGTGCGAGGTAGCGATGTAGATGCGGCGCTTCACTATTTAGCTCGGCTTCTTGAAGGAGGGGACATGACTGCCGTTTGCCGTCGCTTAGCAGTCATTGCTTATGAAGATATCGGATTAGCAAACCCATTCATCGGCGTAAAAGTAATGAGCGCGATTGAAGCAGCGGAGCGTCTCGGGATGCCAGAAGCGCGCATTCCGCTTTCGGTTGTGACGATTGAAATGTGTTTATCACCGAAATCAAATAGTGCATATGAAGCAATAGATCAAGCGCTTGCGGATGTGCGAAGCGGAAAAGGGCAGTCGATTCCGCTTCATCTGCAAGACGCTCACTATGCGGGGGCGAAACATCTTGGACGCGGAATAGGGTATAAATATCCACACGATTATCCGTACGGTTGGGTGGCACAACAATACTTGCCTGATGATTTAATCGGTGTGCAATATTATGAACCGAAACGAAACGGAGAAGAAAAGCAGTTTGCTTCCGTCTATGAGCGGCTCAATGAACGAAAAAAGCAGTAACGTTCCTTTGTTCCGCACTTTTATGTTATAATGGCTTGTGTTTCTTTTGATAGTAAATGAGGGGATGATTCGTTTGAAAATATCTACGAAAGGTCGATACGGCTTAACGATTATGATTGAGTTGGCTAAGCGTTATGGAGAGGGGCCAATTTCATTAAAGTCGATTGCTCAAATGAACAATTTATCGGAACATTATTTAGAACAACTCATTTCCCCATTGCGAAACGCTGGTTTAGTAAAAAGCATTCGCGGCGCGTATGGCGGTTACATTTTAGCAAATGAACCGTCGAAAATTACGGCAGGTGATGTCATTCGTGTATTAGAAGGTCCGTTGCAAGTCGTTGAAGAACTAGAAGACGAAGAACCAGCGAAGCGCGAATTATGGATGCGCATTCGCGATGCGGTAAAAGAAGTGTTAGATAGCACGACGCTTGAAGATTTAGCAAGCCATACTGACGATCACGGTGACGCATATATGTTTTACATTTAAGAAAGGAGAATATATTTGGAGCGCATTTATTTCGATCATGCAGCGACGTCTCCTGTTCATCCACAAGTCGTTGAGGCAATGCTTCCGTATATGACGACATATTTCGGTAACCCATCGAGCATTCATTCGTTCGGCCGCGAAAGTCGACGCGCGCTTGATGAGGCGAGGGAGACAATCGCGAAAACAATTGGAGCAAAAGCAAGCGAAATCATTTTTACAAGTGGCGGAACAGAAGCGGATAATTTAGCGTTGGTGGGCGTAGCGATGGCGAATCGCGATAAAGGTCGCCATATTATTACAACGTCTGTTGAGCACCACGCCGTATTAAATACGTGCAAATATTTACAAAAACAAGGGTTTGATGTGACGTATTTACCTGTTGATGAACATGGAATCATTTCCGTTGAACAGCTAAAAAGCGCTTTGCGCGATGATACGATGATCGTATCTGTAATGTTTGGTAACAATGAAACCGGCGTTTTGCAACCGATTCATGACATCGGTCAATTGCTTCGCAACCATGGTGCTTATTTTCATACGGATGCAGTTCAAGCATACGGTTTAGTTCCAATTGACGTTCGTGAACTTGGCATTGATTTACTTTCCGTATCTAGTCATAAAATTAACGGACCAAAAGGAGTTGGCTTTTTATATGCGCGTGAAGGCGTCCGTCTTGCCCCGCACATATACGGAGGAGAACAGGAACGAAAACGACGTGCAGGAACAGAAAACGTACCCGGTATTGTCGGATTGCAAAAAGCGGCAGAGCTTGCTCAACAAACGATGGCCGAAAAACGAGCGTTATATGAACAGTTTCAAAAAGTCATGTTAACGACGTTTGCGCAAGAAGGGATTCATTGCGCAATCAATGGTCATGAAACATGTCGCTTGCCACACGTGTTAAATGTTTCGTTTTTCGGAACGAATGTTGAAGCATTGCTTGTCAATTTAGACTTAGCAGGCATTGCCGCATCAAGCGGCTCGGCGTGCACAGCGGGCTCGATTGATCCGTCGCACGTGTTAGTAGCGATGTACGGAAATGAGTCGGAGCGCATTCGCTCATCCGTTCGTTTTAGCTTTGGATATGGAAATACGTTGGAACAAGTAGAACGAGCAGCGTATGACATTGTAAAAATTGTGAAGCGACTAACAAAATCATGAAAGGAGGGAGAAGAATGGCAAGGGTAGTTGTTGGAATGTCTGGTGGTGTCGATTCATCTGTCGCAGCGCTATTGTTAAAACAACAAGGATACGACGTCATCGGCATTTTCATGAAAAACTGGGATGATACTGATGAAAACGGGGTATGTACAGCGACGGAAGATTACGAAGATGTGGTGCGTGTATGCAACCAAATTGGTATTCCGTATTATGCGGTGAACTTTGAAAAGCAATATTGGGAAAAAGTATTTACGTACTTTTTAGATGAATATAAAGCGGGACGTACACCGAATCCAGATGTGATGTGCAATAAAGAAATTAAATTTAAAGCATTTTTAGAACACGCGATGGCACTTGGAGCTGACTATTTAGCGACAGGACATTATGCGCGCGTCGCTTACCGCGATGGTGAATATCAATTGTTGCGCGGGTTAGATGCAAATAAAGATCAAACGTACTTTTTAAATCAACTCGGACAAGCGCAATTGTCGAAAGTGCTGTTTCCGATCGGGGAATTGCAAAAATCGCAAGTGCGTGAAATAGCGAAAGAGGCGGGGCTTGCAACAGCAGGAAAAAAAGATAGCACAGGCATTTGTTTTATCGGTGAGCGCAATTTTAAGCAATTTTTGAGCAATTATTTGCCTGCGCAACCGGGCAAGATGCAAACGCTCGATGGAGAAGTAAAAGGTACGCATGACGGGCTCATGTATTATACGATCGGGCAGCGTCACGGGCTTGGCATCGGCGGGAGCGGAGAGCCTTGGTTTGTTGTCGGGAAGAATTTGGAAGAAAACGTATTGTACGTCGCACAAGGATTTGATAACGAATTGCTTTATTCCGATGCCATTATTGCAACGAATGTCAATTGGGTAAGTGATCGAAAGCCGCACGAACCGATTTCATGTACGGCGAAATTCCGTTATCGTCAACCTGATGTACCTGTTACTGTAGAAATGATTGATGAGACGACAGCGCGTGTATCATTTAGCCAACGCGTGCGCGCAGTGACGCCGGGACAGGCAGTTGTGTTCTATCACGGTGAACAATGTCTCGGTGGCGGTACGATTGATCAAGTATTTCGCGATGGCAACCGACTGACATACGTTGGCTAACCTTCAACTCAACAGACGAGTTGAAGGCTTTTTTGTTATAATATTCATATGAGGTGAGATCGATGGATTACAATGCACAAGGCATTCAATATATACAGCAACGTAAATATGAAGAAGCGGTCAAATGTTTTCATGAAGCGATTGAACAAAACCCGAACGATCCTGTTGGCTACATTAATTTTGGGAACGTGTTGGCAGCGGTCGGTGAAGAAGAAAAGGCGATCCGTTTTTTCAAAAAAGCGCTTGAACTTGATGAAAAAGCAGCAACAGCGTATTACGGACTCGGATCCATTTATTACAACAAGCAACAGTTCGAACGGGCGAAAGAGCAATTTGAACGTGCCATTCAAGCTGGGTTAACAGATGGCGATGTATTTTTTATGCTCGGTATGTCGCTCATGTACTTAGAGCAACCGCGCTTAGCGATGCCGTATTTACAACGGGCGGTAGAACTAAACGAGCGCGATGTGGAAGCGACGTTTCAACTTGGGCTTTGTTTAGCACAACTGCAGTTTGTCGATGAGGCGATGACTTATTTTGAACGCACTGTGCAATTAAACAATCAACATGCCGATGCGTATTATAATTTAGGCGTTGCCTATGCGTACAAAGACGATCCACAAACGGCGCATACGATGTTTGAAAAGGCGCTTGCGATTCAACCTGATCATTTGTTAGCTGGTCACGGGAAAAAGTTAATGGAACGAGCGTTACAATAAAAGAGGGGGGAGAGGGCGTTGCAACAACAGTTAGACCTAGACGGACGATCATTTATTAAAGGCGTCCATATCGGCACGATTTTCCATAACGAAGACAATTTATATTCCGTCATTCGTGTACGCGTGGAAGAGACAAATGAAGCGCATATAGAAAAAGATGTTGTTGTAACCGGCTATTTCCCTTTGCTCGGAGAGTATGACACATATACGTTTTTCGGTTCATTTAAAGAACATCCACGCTTTGGGAAACAATATGTTGTCGAGCATTTTCGGAAAGAGTTTCCTGAAACAAAAGAAGGAGTCATTCAATATTTATCAGGTGGCATGTTTAAAGGAATCGGGAAAAAAACAGCAACCGCCATCGTAGAAACGTTAGGCGAGAGAGCCATTTCTAAAATATTAGAAGACCCCGATGTGCTCGCGAACGTACCGAAACTGACAAAAGCAAAAGCGAAGCAACTGTATGAAACGTTGCGCGAACATGAAGGATTAGAACAAATCATGATCGCTTTGTCGCAATTCGGATTTGGCCCGCAGTTGTCGATGAAAATTTATCAAGTGTACAAAGATGAAACGTTACAAATCATTCGCACGAATCCGTATCAGCTTGTAGAAGACGTTGAAGGGATCGGATTCGGTCGGGCAGACGATCTCGGCTTGCAACTTGGCATTTCGGGCAATCATCCTGATCGCATTCGCGCAGGTTGTTTATATGTTATCGAGCAACATTGCATGCAAGAAGGTCACGTATATATGACGTATGAACAAGTGCTCGATGAAGTGAAACGACTGTTGGAAGCGAAACGTGAAGAACAAATTGACGTTGCATGCATTTCCCGTGAAATGATTCACTTGTCCGAAGAAGGGAAGTTAATTGTGGAAGAAGATCGTTTTTATATTCCTTCCCTCTATTTTGCTGAAAAGGGCATTGTGTCAAACGTTAAACGGTTGTTGCAACAATCGGATATGGTGACATTTTCTGAAGCCGAATTTTTACTTGCGCTCGGGGAATGGGAAGAAGAGGCAAACATTCAATACTCACAAAAGCAAAAAGAAGCCATTCAACAAGCACTTTGCTCTCCTTTATTTATTTTAACGGGCGGACCGGGCACAGGAAAAACGACGGTTATTAACGGCATCGTTCATTTGTTTGCGAAATTGCATGGGTTATCGCTTGATCCGACGAGTTATGATACGGATGAGCCATTTCCTATTTTGCTTGCTGCTCCAACAGGACGTGCAGCGAAGCGCATGACGGAATCGACAGGCTTGCCTGCGATGACGATTCACCGTTTGCTTGGTTGGAGCGGAGACGGATTTCAGCGAGGGGAAGATGAGCCGATTTGCGGAAAGCTGTTAATCGTTGATGAAATGTCGATGGTTGATACGTGGTTAGCAAATCAGTTGTTAAAGTCTGTCCCAGCTACGATGCAAGTCATTTTCGTTGGCGACGAAGATCAATTGCCTTCTGTCGGTCCGGGACAAGTATTAAAAGATTTACTTCGCGCAAACGTCATTCCGACCGTTCGGCTAACAGACATTTATCGGCAAGCGGAAGGTTCATCGATTATTTCGCTTGCGCATGCAATGAAAGATGGAACCATCCCTCACGATTTGACGGTTCCACAAAAAGATCGTTCGTTTATTCGTTGTACGAGCGGACAAGTCGTTGACGTCGTAAAAAAAGTAGCTGAAAATGCGAAGCAAAAAGGATATCGCGCAAAAGATGTGCAAGTGCTTGCGCCGATGTATCGCGGCCATGCGGGAATTGATCGGCTCAATGAGACGTTGCAACAACTGTTTAACCCAAAAGATGAACAAAAGCGAGAACTTGTTTTCGGCGATGTAACATATCGCGTCGGTGATAAAGTGCTACAACTTGTTAATCAGCCAGATGAAAACGTATTTAACGGCGACATTGGAGAAATTGTTGCGATTTTTTACGCCAACGAAAATGTAGAAAAACAAGACCTTGTTGTCGTTTCGTTTGATGGAAATGAAGTAACATATCCGAAACAAGAACTGCACCAAATTACACACGCTTATTGTTGTTCGATTCATAAATCGCAAGGAAGCGAATTTCCGATCGTCATTTTGCCGGTCGTAAAAAGTTATTATCGTATGCTTCGGCGCAATTTATTATACACAGCAGTGACGCGCAGTAAACAATACTTAATTTTATGTGGCGAAGAAGAAGCGTTCCAGCTCGGAGTGATGCGAACAGATGATGGAACGAGACAAACGACATTATACGAAAAATTAATTGCTGCTATTTCACCAGAACAACAACTACTTCCGATGGAAGATGCAAACATCGGAATGGAAGGTGTTACCCCGTATGACTTCATGGAAAATGACATAACATAACAATGGACACGAACATGGGCACGCTTCTCTTCTGAATTGAACGTATGTTTTCGTAAAAAAATGCCAATGATAGAAGAAAAAATAAAAAGGAGCGTGTCCTTTTATGTTAAAGTGTCCGAATTGTCAAAGTAAAGATTTAGGGAAAATCGGTGTTAATCAGTATTATTGTTGGAACTGCTTTATTGAGCTAACCGTTCAAAAAGGAATAATTCATACGCACCAAGTTGAAGAAGACGGGACGCTCAGCTCGCTCGATGATTTGTTTAGTGAACAAGAACGAACTTTGTCTTCGTAATGAAAGGAGAATGACGATGAATCGAACAATCGCTTCTTTAATTGCGATCGGTGCAGGAGTAGCCGCATATCAATTAGCACAACGAAACGGCGGCATGAATATGCGCAATGTGAGAAAAGTCGGCAAACAAATGTTGCGCCCATTTATGTAACGACAGACGGCATCCTGCTTATAGGGTGCCGTTTTGTTGTATAACATCTCCCTTTTATTTTCACACTATATAAGTAAGGGAGGGATTGTTTTGGAACATCCGCATATCCACTTTTTTGTTCGCGTAACGAAAATGTTGCTCGTTGTCATTTTGATTTATTTCGTTGTGAAATTAAAGAACGTATGGATACCATTTCTACATATGTTGATCAAATTAATTACACCGTTTCTCATCGCCGCGTTTATTACATATTTGCTTCATCCAGTCGTCGAATATATTCATCGGCGTGGCATGCCGAGGGCGTTAGCGATCCTTTTTATTTATGCGTTATTTTTTGGGGGAGTCGGCTTCGTTATTTACAAAGGGACACCGCTATTTATTGCTCAGCTAGAAGACTTGAATAAAAGTTTGCCGATGTTTGTGCGCACGTATGAACAGTGGACAACGACTATTCACGAAGAGACGGCGACATGGCCTTACGATGTGCATAAACGGGTTGAAGCGTTGATAACAGAAGCGGAATCGTTTATTAGCGAAGCGGTAACAGGCACGATTATCGGGTTAAAACAGTGGATTAATCGTCTCATCGTCTTCTTTATTATCCCGTTTATCGCTTTTTACATGTTAAAAGATGCCGAACTTATTAAAAAAACAGCATGGGAGCTAACTCCGAACAAATGGCGTAAAAAAGGTGTTCAATTTTTGCGCGATGTTGATAAAACGCTCGGCGGGTATATTCGGGGGCAATTGTTCGTATGCTTGCTCATTGGGACAGCTGCCACGCTTTCGTTTTGGCTCATCGGCATGAAATATCCGCTTTTACTCGGCATCATTGTCGGTGTGACGAACGTCATCCCATATTTCGGCCCGATCATTGGCGCCATTCCAGCAGCCATCATTGCTGCGACGATATCGATGAACATGTTGCTTCTTACTGTCGGCATCATCTTTGTTTTGCAGTTCATTGAAGGAAACATTTTATCCCCGCTTATCGTCGGGAAAAGTTTACATTTACATCCACTTATCATCATGTTTTCATTATTTGTCGGTGGAGAAGTTGGAGGGGTTCTCGGTTTAATTGTTGCTGTTCCTATCGTTGCCATTGCGAAGGCGACATTCCCCCACATTCGCTCGTTGAAAACGATGGCACATTGACAAAAAAAAGGGGCTTGTCTATAATTTTCACAAGAGTAATACATAAAAAACGATGAAGGATCGAGTATGTTACAGTCCATCTTAACGCGCTTTTGGCGCACAGAGAGGAATTTCCGCGGCTGAAAGAAATTCCAGATGAAGGGTAACAGAACGCTAATCCGGAGTGCAGGCAAACCCTGCCGACGAAGCCACGTTACGGCGGTTGAGGTGATGGACGTCTGTCCATAAACAGGGTGGTACCGCGAGCAAGCTCTCGTCCCTGAGCAGGGATGGGAGTTTTTTATATTTTTAAGGGAGGAAGGAAACGTGAAAAAGCTAACATCTGCTCAAGTACGTCAAATGTTTTTAGACTTTTTTAAAGAAAAAGGTCACGCCGTTGAGCCGAGCGCATCGCTTATTCCAATTGACGACCCGTCATTGTTATGGATTAATAGCGGTGTCGCAACGTTAAAAAAATATTTTGATGGCCGCGTCATTCCGGACAATCCGCGCATTTGCAACGCGCAAAAATCGATTCGTACAAACGACAT
This sequence comes from Anoxybacillus dikiliensis, assembly GCF_050613275.1. Lineage (GTDB taxonomy): Bacteria > Bacillota > Bacilli > Bacillales > Anoxybacillaceae > Anoxybacillus. Next base: position 1,959,058 of record NZ_CP187112.1, on the reverse strand, counting down.
CGAAAACGTCGGAAAAACGGCGCGCCATCATACGTTTTTTGAAATGCTCGGGAACTTTTCCATTGGTGATTATTTTAAACGAGAAGCCATTCATTGGGCATGGGAGTTTTTGACGAGTGAAAAATGGATCGGCTTTGACCCAAACCGTCTTTCTGTGACCATTCACCCGGAAGATGAAGAAGCATTTGACATTTGGCATAACGAAATTGGCTTGCCTGAAGAACGAATTATTCGATTAGAAGGAAACTTCTGGGATATTGGGGAAGGTCCGAGCGGCCCAAATACAGAAATTTTTTACGATCGCGGGGAACAATTTGGTAACGACCCGAACGACCCAGAATTATATCCGGGTGGAGAAAATGAGCGTTATTTAGAAGTATGGAACCTTGTCTTTTCTCAATTTAACCATAACCCTGACGGCACGTATACGCCGCTTCCGAAGAAAAATATTGATACAGGCATGGGATTAGAGCGGATGTGCTCGATTTTACAAGACGTGCCAACAAACTTTGATACCGATTTATTTATGCCGATCATTCGGGCGACAGAACAAATTTCAGGTGAAACATATCGCACCGATGCAGAAAAAGATGTCGCATTTAAAGTGATTGCCGACCATATTCGTACGGTGACGTTTGCCATTGGCGACGGAGCGCTTCCATCAAACGAAGGACGCGGCTATGTCTTACGCCGCTTATTGCGCCGGGCGGTTCGCTATGCAAAACAATTAAACATTCAACGTCCGTTTATGTATGAGCTCGTTCCAGTTGTCGGCGAAATTATGGTCGACTATTATCCGGAAGTGAAAGAAAAAGCACAATTTATTCAAAAAGTGATTAAAAACGAAGAAGAGCGTTTCCATGAAACGTTAAATGAAGGTCTTGCGATTTTAGCGAGCGTCATTGAAAAAGAAAAACAGCGTGGTAGCGACACGATTAGCGGCGAAGATGTATTCCGTTTGTACGATACATACGGCTTCCCTGTTGAATTAACAGAAGAGTATGCAGCGGAAGAAGGAATGAAAGTCGATCACGACGGTTTTGAACGCGAGATGGAACGTCAACGTGAGCGAGCACGTGCTGCACGCCAAGATGTTGATTCGATGCAAGTACAAGGTGGCGTATTAGGCGACATTAAAGTGGAAAGCACGTTTGTTGGCTACGAACAACTTTCTGTTTCCTCTGTCGTGGAAGTGATCGTAAAAGACGGTCAACTTGTGAATGAAGTGAGCGAAGGGCAAGAAGCGCAGGTCATTTTGCGTGAAACGCCGTTTTATGCAGAGAGCGGTGGACAAATTGCCGACCGTGGCTGGATCGAAGGAGAAACAGGAAAAGCGTACGTCAAAGACGTACAAAAAGCACCGAACGGCCAACATTTACATCATATCGTCGTCGAACAAGGTGTTATTCAAACAAACAGCACGTATACAGCTCGTGTCGATGAAGCTGCGCGCGTTCATATCGTGAAAAACCATACAGCGACGCATTTGTTACATCAAGCGTTAAAAGATGTGCTTGGCGTGCATGTAAACCAAGCGGGTTCACTCGTTGCGCCTGATCGTTTACGCTTTGACTTCACTCATTTCGGTCAAGTGAAACAAGAAGAACTTGAACAAATTGAGGCGATCGTCAACGAACAAATTTGGCGCAATCTTCCTGTAAACATCGACTATAAGCCGCTCGATGAAGCAAAAGCAATGGGGGCGATGGCGTTATTTGGAGAAAAATATGGCGACATCGTCCGCGTTGTGCAAGTAGGCGACTATAGCTTAGAGCTTTGCGGTGGTTGCCATGTCACAAATACGGCGGAAATTGGCTTGTTTAAAATCGTTTCTGAGTCAGGTATTGGCGCAGGCACACGCCGCATTGAAGCGGTCACAGGAAAAGCAGCGTATCGTTTAATGAACGATCAAATTGCATTGTTAAAAGAGGTAGCGGAAAAATTAAAAACGAACCCGAAAGATGTGCTCGCGCGCATCGATACGCTTATGAATGACATGCGCGAATTGCAGCGTGAAAATGAATCGCTTGCTGCCCGTTTAAGCCATATGGAAGCAGAAAACTTAGTCAACCAAACGAAAGAAATCAATGGCGTTCAACTTGTTGTAAGCAAAGTAAATAACGCCGATATGAACAGCTTACGTGCAATGGTCGACGATTTAAAACAAAAATTAGGATCAGCAATCATTGTGCTTGCTTCTGTACAACAAAATAAAGTAAACTTAATTGCCGGTGTCACAAACGACTTAATCGACCGCGGTTATCACGCTGGAAAACTCATTAAAGAAGTGGCGACACGTTGCGGCGGTGGCGGTGGCGGCCGAGCAGATATGGCACAAGCAGGCGGAAAAGATGCGAACAAAGTAGATGAAGCATTGAAATTTGTCGAGCAGTGGGTAAAATCTGTTTAATAAACGGTGGAAATCGTGTACAATGGATGTAAGGATGGATATGCCAGATTTCTCGGAACGTGAGAGTGGGGTGCAAAATCGGTGAGTTCGTTTGATAATACAATGCAATTTAACTTCTCGGAAGAACCGATGAACGTCGATGTTCGAGAAGTATTGCTTACTGTATACGACGCGTTGCAAGAAAAAGGATATAACCCGATTAACCAAATTGTCGGTTACTTATTGTCTGGTGATCCAGCTTACATCCCTCGCCATAAAGATGCCAGAAACTTAATTCGAAAAGTTGATCGTGACGAATTAATTGAAGAATTAGTGAAATTCTATTTACGAACACATCGCGAGGAATAGCCATATGCGTATTTTAGGATTAGACGTTGGAACGAAAACGCTCGGCGTTGCTGTAAGCGACGAATTAGGATGGACGGCTCAAGGCATCGAGACGATTCGCATCGATGAAGAACATGGCGAATATGGTTTTGACCGTTTGCGGCAACTGATCGAGCAATATGCGGTCGAAGAAATCGTTGTCGGGTTTCCGAAAAACATGAACGGCACGATCGGACCGCGCGGTGAAGCGACAAAACGCTTTGCAGAACAAGTGAAACAAACGTTTTCACTTCCTGTCGTCTTGTGGGACGAAAGGTTGTCTACGATGGCGGCAGAGCGCATGTTGATCGCTGCGGACGTCAGTCGGAAAAAGCGAAAGAAAGTGATCGACAAAATGGCCGCAGTGATGATTTTACAATCGTATTTGGACCATAAACAATTGAGGTGAACATGATGGAACACGGTGAAAAACACATTACAGTCGTTGATGAAGACGGCAACGAGCAGCTTTGTGAAGTATTATTTACGTTTGAATCTGAGGAATTCGGAAAATCTTATGTTTTGTACTACCCGATTGGTGCAGAAGAAGATGACAACGAAGAAATTGAAATTCATGCTTCTTCTTTTATCCCAGGAGAAGATGGGCAAGCAGGAGAATTGCAGCCGATCGAAACAGAAGAAGAATGGGAAATGATTGAGGAAATGTTAAACACATTCCTCGGTGAAGAAGACGAAGAAGAAATGGAAGGATAAGGAGCTGACTGCGCGTCAGCTTCTTTTTTTATTTATGTCGTGTCGGTGTTTGTAGTATGGTTCTGTTTTTTAATTCAATCGTAAATTCAATAAGATATATTTGAGATCATACTTCTTTTGTGATTATTTTTACATCTTATTGCATGGCTCTCTGATGAACATGTATAGTAAAAGAGAAAGCGAGGTGAACAACGATCATGATGGCGAATCGAGTGGAAAGGCATATGATTTGCGCCACTCATCCGTATTATCCGATGCTCGACGAGTATTGTTTTCGATCGAAAAACTTGTACAACTTCGCCAACTATCAAGTAAGGCAAACTTTTTTCCAATACGGCACGTATCTTTCTTACAACAAGCTAGACAAGCTGCTGAAAACAAAAGGGATGGACGCAGACTATCGAGCGATGCCAATGGCTCAATCCGCCCAACAAACGTTAAGAATGTTGCATCAAAATTGGAAGGCATTTTTTAAATCGATGAAAGATTGGACAAAAAACAAAAACAAATATACAGGCAGACCGAAACCGCCCAAATATCTCAAAAAAGACGGACGATATGTACTTGTGCTAACAAATCAATCATGCAAAGTCGTCGATGAACAAATCACTTTTCCTGCCTGTTTCCAAGGTTTTCAACTAAAGACAAACATGAAAGGGAGGCTTCAACAAGTCCGATTTATTCCAAAACACCGCCATATCATCGTCGAAGTCGTTTACAACATTCCTATCCCAGCGCAAAAACAAGATCGCAACAGATACATCAGTATTGATTTAGGATTAGATAACTTCGCAACCATTGTGAACAACGTGGGCAAACAACCGATCGTGATCAATGGTAAAGGTCTAAAATCCGTTAATCAATACTACAACAAACAAATGAACCACTACCGCAAAGTAGCAAAACAGATGAATGGACTCGATTGGACAAAACGAATGAGCAAAATGACAGAAAAACGAAATCGCATCGTGGAAAACTTTATGCACCAAGCGAGTGCCTTTGTCATGAAACATGCGTTGTCTTTAGACTGCGATACGATTGTGGTGGGGATGAATAAAGATTGGAAGCGTGAAGTCCATCTCGGAAAGCGTACGAATCAAGCGTTCGTTCACATTCCGTATCAAACGTTTCTTCATCAGTTGCAGTATAAAGCCGAACAGCATGGGATTCGCATCATCGTGACAGAAGAAAGCTATACATCGAAATGCAGTTTTTTAGACATGGAAGAAATGAAGAAACAAAAGCAATACAAAGGAAAACGAATCAAGCGTGGACTGTTTCAATCTGAAAACGGAACGCTTATCCACGCAGATGTCAATGGAGCATATAACATTATGAGAAAAGTATTCCCAAAGGCGTTCGCCAATGGGATAGCGGGTGTGGGGTTACACCCAATCCGAGTACATGTCGCTTAAACGACGTGGACGGATAAACAATTTTATTAAAATCTTTGATAAAATTGATAACCTAATGTCAAAAGTGAGGGAAGGATAGCGCATGTTACAGGAACATGAAGCAAAAACGGTGCGAAAAATTGTTTTATATATTACTGCACCTCTTTTATTCCTTATGATTGTTGCTTGCATTGGCTTGTTTGTATATATTCGTTCCGCATTGCAGCCTGTGGATCCGAATGATCGAACGCCGATTCAAGTAGACATTCCGATCGGCTCATCCATATATACGATTGCCAACATATTAGAAAAAAACGGCATAGTGAAAGATGCAACGATTTTTCGCTACTACGTAAAATTTAAAAACCATGCGGACTTTCAAGCCGGCAATTATACATTTACAAAAGCAATGACATTTGAACAAATTGTAAAGCAACTTAAAACAGGAAAAGTTGTGAAAGAACCGAAATTGAAAATAACGATTCCAGAAGGAAAACAGCTGACGCAAATTGCGACGATTATGTCACAAAAGACGGGCTATTCTACAGAAGACATTATGGCGAAATTAACAAATCGCACGTATATTGAAGAGTTAATGAAAAAATACCCTTCTGTTTTAACGGCGGATATTTTAAACAAAGATATTCGTTATGCGCTTGAAGGATATTTATTCCCAGCAACATATTCGTTTATGGAAGAAAAACCGCCACTTGAAGAAATGATTGAAACAATGATCGCCAAAACGGAAGAAATATTGGCGAAATATACAGAAGATATGGAAGCGCGCGGCATGACAGTTCATCAATTGTTAACGATGGCGTCACTTATTGAAGAAGAGGCGACAGAAAAAGCGGATCGCGAAAAAATTGCTAGTGTGTTTTACAATCGATTGGAAAAAGGAATGCCCCTTCAAACGGACCCAACGGTTTTATATGCGCTCGGAAAGCATAAACAACGTGTATATTACAAAGACTTGGAAGTAAACTCACCGTACAACACATATATGCACAAAGGACTTCCACCAGGGCCAATTGCAAATGCGGGAGAAATGTCTCTTCATGCGGCGCTTCATCCAGCGGAAACGGACTACTTTTACTTTTTAGCAACACCAACGGGCGATGTTATTTTTACAAAAACGCTTGACGAACATAATCGTGAGAAGGCAAAATATATCGGAAAGCAATAAAACGTTCGCTTTTTATTTTGATTTATGGTAGTATATATAAAGTTATGGATCGTGATGAAACAAGAGTTCAATTCGTTTGAACTCTTGTTTTTGCGAGGAGGACAGTTCGTTGGTAAATGAGGAAATGATTCAATATTTAGAACGATTACTACCAAAAAAAGAAGAAGCGATCGTAGCGATGGAACGATATGCGCATGAACATAACGTTCCGATTATGGATGCGCTTAGCATCGAAACGATGTTGCACATGTTAAAACTCGTTCAACCGATGCGCATTTTAGAAATTGGCACAGCGATCGGCTACTCCGCCATTCGAATGGCGAAAGCGTTGCCGCATGTACACATTGTCACGATCGAACGCGATGAAGAGCGCTATAAACAAGCGCTCGTTTATGTAGAGGAAACGAATACAAAAGAGCAAATGACGTTATTGTTTGGTGATGCGCTCGATATGGGCGACGAGGTAAAAAAGTATGCCCCTTTTGACGTATTATTTATTGACGCGGCAAAAGGGCAATATCGCCGCTTTTTTGAGTTGTACGAGCCGCTATTAAGCGAGCGAGGAATCATTATAACAGATAACGTATTGTTTAAAGGGCTTGTCGCTACACATGAACCGATTGAACAAAAACGCATTCGCCAGCTTATTAAAAAAATTCAAGCGTATAACGAATGGCTGATGGCGCATCCGCGCTATGAGACGGTTATCATTCCGATCGGGGATGGAATAGCGATATCGAGAAAAAGAGGTGAATAAAATGAAAAAACCAGAATTGCTTGTTACACCAACGAGCGTTGCACATATGGAACAACTTGCTCAAGCGGGAGCAGACGCCGTCGTCATTGGTGAACAACGGTACGGCTTGCGTCTAGCAGGGGAGTTTTCCCGACAACATATCATCGATGCGATGCACGTGGCACGAAAGTACGGATTGCGCGTATATGTTGCGATGAATGCGCTTTTTCATAACGATAAAGTGGATGAACTAAGCGATTACGTTCGCTTTTTATCCGAACAACAAGTGGATGCGATCGTATTTGGCGATCCAGCGGTGTTAATGACCGTGCGAGAAGTCGCACCGCATATGAAACTACATTGGAATACAGAAACGACAGCGACAAACTGGTATGCGTGCAACTATTGGGGACGAAAAGGAGCGAAACGTGCCGTCTTAGCGCGAGAGTTAAACATGGACGAAATAATTGATATTAAAAATCATGCGGAAGTGGAAATTGAAGTGCAAGTACACGGCATGACGTGCATGTTTCAGTCGAAGCGGTCCCTCATCGGCAACTATTTTGAATATCAAGGCAAGTTTATGGAAGTACAACAAATGAAATATGCGAAAGGTCTTTTTTTATACGATAAAGAGCGCGACAATAAATATCCGATTTTTGAAGATGAAAACGGTACGCACATTATGAGTCCAAATGACATTTGCATGATCGATGAACTTGAAGACATGATCGATGCGGGCATCGATAGCTTTAAAATTGACGGCGTGCTTCATGAGCCAGAGTATATGACAGAAGTGACGAAATTATATCGTCGCGCGATCGATTTGTGCGCAGAAAATCGCGAGCAATACGAAGAAGAAAAAGGCGAGTTGCTTGCGCGCATTGAAGCGATTCAACCAACACATCGTCCGTTAGACACCGGCTTTTTCTTTAAAGAAACGGTATATTAAACGAAAAGGAGGGAGACGTATGAGCATATCACAAATCATCGACGGGAAGCGCGTCATTGTAAAAAAGCCTGAGTTGCTTGCGCCAGCCGGCAACTTAGAAAAGCTAAAAGTAGCTGTGCATTACGGAGCGGACGCTGTTTTTATCGGTGGACAAGAATACGGCCTTCGTTCAAATGCCGACAACTTTACGCTTGAAGAAATGGCAGAAGGTGTACAATTTGCAAAGCAATATGGAGCAAAAATTTACGTCACGACAAACATTTACGCTCATAATGAAAACATTCCAGGGTTAGAAGAATATTTGCGCGGCTTAGAGCGCGTTGGTGTGCACGGCATTATCGTTGCCGACCCGCTCATTATTGAAACCGCACGCCGCGTCGCACCGAAATTAGAAGTGCACTTAAGTACACAACAATCGCTCACGAACTGGAAAGCGGTGCAATTTTGGAAAGAAGAAGGGCTCGAACGTGTCGTTTTAGCACGCGAAACAAGCGCGGAAGAAATTCGTGAAATTAAAGAGAAAGTCGATATTGAAATTGAAACGTTTATTCACGGTGCGATGTGTATTGCGTATTCCGGACGTTGCGTATTAAGCAACCATATGACTGCGCGCGATTCAAACCGCGGTGGCTGTTGTCAGTCGTGCCGCTGGGATTACGATTTGTACAAGCTCGAAGGAGACCGCGCCATCGCATTGTTTGATGAAAACGACGATCCGTTTGCAATGAGCCCGAAAGATTTAAATTTAATTCAGTCCATTCCAAAAATGATTGAGCTTGGCATTGATAGTTTAAAAATTGAAGGACGCATGAAGTCGATTCACTACGTCGCAACGGTTGTGAGCGTGTATCGTAAAGTAATTGATGCATATTGTGCTGATCCTGACAATTTCGTCATTCGGAAAGAGTGGCTAGATGAGCTAGATAAATGTGCGAACCGCGATACAGCGCCAGCCTTTTTTGAAGGTGTTCCGGGCTATAAAGAGCAAATGTTTGGGGTGCATAGTAAAAAGACGACGTACGATTTCGTCGGTCTCGTCCTAGACTATGACAAAGACACAGGTATCGTGACGTTACAACAACGCAACTTCTTTAAACCGGGCGATGAAGTAGAATTTTTCGGACCTGAAATTGAAAACTTTACACAAGTTATTGAAACCATCTGGGATGAAGAAGGAAACGAGCTTGATGCGGCTCGCCATCCGCTCCAAATCGTTCGCTTTAAAGTCGATCGCGAAGTTTTCCCATACAACATGATGAGAAAGGGGCACTAACATGAGGAAGAAACCGGTTGTCATCGGGGTCGCTGGCGGCTCCGGTTCGGGGAAAACGACCGTTACGAAAGCCATTTATGAACATTTTCAAGGACATTCCATTTTAATGCTTGAACAAGACTATTATTATAAAGACCAAAGTCACTTACCGTTTGAAGAACGATTAAAAACAAACTACGATCATCCGCTCGCTTTTGATAACGATTTACTGATTGACCATATTAACAAGCTTTTAAATTACGAGCCGATTGATAAGCCTGTATACGACTATACGCTTCATACGCGTTCAAACGAAGTCATTCGCGTTGAACCGAAAGATGTCATTATTTTAGAAGGCATTCTTGTATTAGAAGACGAACGACTGCGCAACTTAATGGATATTAAGGTGTACGTCGATACAGATGCGGACATTCGCATCATTCGCCGCTTATTGCGCGACATTAAAGAACGCGGCCGCACGCTTGAATCGGTCATTGAACAATATGTAAACGTCGTGCGCCCGATGCACAATCAATTTATTGAACCGACGAAACGATATGCCGACATTATTATTCCAGAAGGCGGACATAACCATGTCGCTATCGATTTAATGGTTACAAAAATTCAAACGATTCTTGAACAAAAGTCTATTTTGTAATACCATAGCATAGATAATATGTAAACTTTTTGCCTTTTGTACGAACAGCCCGTTCGTACATTTTCCGTACATAAATAAAAAGGAGTGAGTTACATGTCAATGGAAAAAGAATACCCAATGACGAAAGCAGGGAAGGAGAAGCTCGAGCAAGAACTTGAATATTTAAAAACGGTGAAGCGAAAAGAAGTGGTAGAGCGCATTCAAATCGCGCGCAGTTTCGGAGATCTATCAGAAAACTCGGAGTACGATGCAGCCAAAGATGAGCAAGCGTTCGTTGAATCACGCATTCAAATGCTTGAAAATATGATTCGCAATGCGAAAATTATTGAAGAAGATTTAGAAAGCACAGACGTCGTATCGCTCGGAAGAACGGTGACATTTATCGAGCTTCCAGATGGGGAAGAAGAATCGTATACGATCGTCGGTAGTGCAGAAGCGGATCCATTTGAAGGAAAAATTTCAAACGACTCTCCAATTGCTAAATCTCTTATCGGTCGCCGCGTTGGCGAAGAAGTGACGGTTCATACGCCTGGTGGCGATATGGTTGTAAAAATCGTCGCGGTAAAATAGGTTTTAAAATGTGACACCTCGTCGACAATGAAGACGAGGTGTTTTTTATGATAAAAAAACGAATCATCGTCATCTTAACGATGATACAATTAGGAATACTTGCGCTCGCAGGGCGACTCGTTCAACTACAACTCGTTAGCACCGAGTCGTTTCATGGGGTGAATTTAATTGAAGCAAGCGTCGCACAGCGGACGGAACAGCTTGTCATCGATAACGGACGCGGCATGTTCGTCGCTCGAAACGGCGAGCCGCTCACATATGAATACATCCCGACGCTCGTGTTATTTCCTTTTTTAAAAAAAATGGACTGGCCCATTGATCAAATCGCAACGATTGTTTCCATACCAAAAGAAACGATAAAACAGCAGCTTGAAACGGCGAAAGGTCCGATCATTTTGCACGATGGACAACAACCAATTCAACTGCAACCTTGGCAAATGGAACGAATTAATGATTTGCGCATTCCAGGTGTGATCGCTGTTCACAAGCAGTATGATCTGAAACAAAAATATGCTCAACATGTCATCGGGTTACTTGGAGAAAACGAAAAGTTGCTGAAGGAGCGATATGGCGACCGCAAATTATCACAAAAAACAAAAATAGGCGTGTCTGGCTTACAAAGTTCGTTTGATGAATTTTTAATTCCTGATGGCGAAACGAAGTTATTGTATCACGTAGATGCTCGCGGTGAGCCGCTGTTTGGGATGGATGTGAAATATACGGAGCAAGCAAATCCATTTTATCCGATTACTGTGCAAACGACGATTGATCGCACCCTTCAACAGCGTGTTGAACAAATTGTAGCGCAACATGGCATGGAAAAAGGGGCTGTCGTCTTACTTGATGTCAAAACAAATGACGTCCTCGCTTTAGCGAGCGCCCCAGCAATTGATGAGCGAAACCCGTACAAAGATGGAGCGATGGAAAATAAAGCGCTTCTTCCGCAAGTGCCAGGCTCTGTTTTTAAAGTGGTCGTTGCAGCTGCTGCGCTTGAACATGGACTTATTCACGGACAGACGTTTAACTGTGATCAAAAAATTAACGGTGAGCCAGAAGAAAAAAAGAGAGGGATGCGCACGTTTGAAGATAGTTTTGCGATTAGTTGCAACCGAACGTTTGGAGAGTTAGGAAAACAGTTGATTGCGATAGATAAAAACGTGTTTGAGACATATGCCCAAAAACTTGGACTGTTGCCGCGCGTTGGTTGGGAAGGAGATGTATATCATTTTTCATCGTTTCGCCCGCTTCATGAAGAGAAAAAAGGGAACATTTGGGGAGATGAACGTGATAAACATATTCCGCTTGCCGTCGCGCAAACGTCCATTGGACAGAAAGATGTGCGCGTTTCACCGCTTGCGGTCGCGAATATGATGGCGACGATTGCGCGCGGTGGAGAGGCGAAACAAGTACGCATCGTTCAAAAAATGATGTATAAAGACGGAACGACGTTTTTTGCATTTGATGAGAAGCGATTAACGATGGATTCATTGCGCAAAGAGACGATAGACCAACTGCACGAACTGTTACAACTTGTTGTGACGCACCGAGAAGGGACGGGCCGTTCGTTTCAATCGTTGCCTTACGCCGTAGCAGGAAAATCAGGAACGGCACAAACAGGAAAAAATGACGTAGTGAACAAATGGTTTGCAGGTTATTTTCCAGCTGACCGTCCAAAATATGCGCTCGTTGTGGTACAATTAGAAACAACGTCCTCTGCCGCCGTCACGAACAGCGTATTTGCCGATATCGTTCGTGCCACATACGAGTTGGAACAGAAAGGAAGGTATCAACAGTGAGCAGCCGTTTTGCCAAACGTTCAAAACAAAGAAAAGTGAATCGTGTATTGAATACGTTCATTGCGATTGTGTTTGCGCTTATTTTATTTTTCGGATGGAAATGGTTGTTCGCTAACGATCGTTCTGTCAAGGAAACGAACGCTTCTCCGCAACCGGTTGAAGTGGAAACAAATGAGCCGTCAAGCGATGAGCAACCATCTGAAACGGAAACAGAAACAAATGAACAACAGCCGAACGACAACGTACAAGAAACGGTTGTTGAAGATCCAAATTCAAACGTCATTCGCGAAATTGTTAACCCGTCATGGCAACCGATCGGTACAACTCAATCGGAGCCGCATGTGACACAATATGATAAAAACTCTGTTGATTGGAAGGAAATGCTCGATGCCATTAGTTATGCGACAGGCATTTCTTCTTCTGATCTGATCGTCTGGTTTATCGGAAACGGAGGAAGCCCGAACCACGCGGTTGCTACCGTCTCAAAAAAAGATAAAACAGAACATTATAAAGTATTTATCGAATGGGTGACCGACGAAGGTTGGAAGCCGACAAAAGTGCAACAACTAAAAGAAATAGAGCGCCGTCCGTGACGCTCTATTTTTTTGCTTTAAAATGCACCATCGCACTGTATAAATGTTGTCCGTTTTCTAACAGCTGTACGTCATACGACACATGATGCACTTCAAGCATAATCGCTTTGTTATGTTCAATTTGTTCATTAATTTTCTTTTCCAATGTTTTTAAATCTGTCGCTTCAAAAAACTCCACTTTATCTTGAATGAGATCAAACGTAATCATCGTCTTCCTCCTTTCTACACGTAGTTTAACACATTTCCATTGAACATCTAAAAAAAATATGATAGATTGAGAACAGTAATACGTTTAATTCATACTATACTTATAGGAATTATTATGATTATGGAGTGTGACATCATGGGACGTGAGTTTTTAGACATCTTTGAAACGTGGGCACAGTCGTACGATTCGTCTGTATACGGACACGATGAACAATATCGTGACGTATTTGACGGATATGAGACGATTTTAAATACAGTCGTTGAAAAAAGTGGCGATGTCGTGCTAGAGTTCGGCGTTGGTACAGGAAATTTAACGAAAAAGCTTATCGAGGCGAAAAAAATAGTGTACGGCATCGAGCCGTCTGCACCGATGCGCGAGCTAGCGAAAGAAAAACTTGGAGATGTGTCCGTTGCGGACGGAGACTTTTTACAATTTCCGTTGCCGAATGAACCGATCGATACGATCGTGAGCACGTATGCGTTTCACCATTTAACAGACGAGGAAAAAGAAGAAGCGATCGGCAAATATAGCGCACTTCTTCGTAAAGGTGGTAAAATAGTGTTTGCTGATACAGCGTTTATCGACCGCGAAGCGCACGAGGCGATGATTGCAGAAGCAAAACAAAAAGGATTCGTCGATTTAGCCGAAGATTTGCAACGGGAATATTACACGACGATTCCTGCTCTTGAGCATATGTTTACAACGCACGGTTTTACCGTCACATTTACGCCAATGAATCGTTTCGTCTGGTTGATGGAGGCTGTGAAACAATAAGTGAAAGAGGTTGAAACGATGAAAATAGCAATCATTGGAGCGATGGAAGAAGAAGTGGCGATTTTGCGAGAAAAAATAGCGAACCGAACAGAAACGACGGTAGCGAATTGTTCTTTTTATAGCGGCACGTTAGATGGGGCAGACGTCGTTTTATTAAAATCAGGTATCGGTAAAGTGAATGCAGCGATGTCGACGACGATTTTACTTGAACGTTTTGCGCCAGATGTCGTCATCAACACAGGTTCGGCTGGCGGTTTTGCGCCATCATTAAACGTCGGAGATATCGTCATTTCGACTGAAGTTGTCCATCACGATGTCGACGTCACCGCATTCGGCTATGCATACGGTCAAGTGCCAGGCATGCCAGCGCGCTATAAGGCAGATGAGCGATTAGTACAAGCAGCTGAAACGAGCGCCGCGCACATTCGCGACATTCAAGTGGCGAAAGGATTGATTGCGACAGGCGATTCCTTTATGCACGATCCAGCGCGCGTTGATTTCGTACGCACGCAGTTTCCTGATTTATATGCTGTGGAAATGGAAGCGGCTGCGATTGCGCAAGTATGCCATCAGTTTGGTGTGCCGTTTGTCGTCATTCGCGCTTTATCAGACATCGCTGGCAAACAGTCGAACGTATCGTTTGAACAATTTTTACAAAAAGCAGCCCTTCATTCATCTGAGCTTGTTCAATTAATGGTGAGCGAGTTAAACAAATAGGAGAGTTTTCCTCTCCTTCTTTTTATCTTTCGGGAGGTTACATCATGAAAGTAGCGAAAAACGTGCATGAATTAATCGGACAGACGCCGATCGTTGAAATTACGCAATTTCCGCTGCCAAAAGGGGTGCGCATATTTGCGAAATTAGAATATTTTAACCCGGGCGGAAGCGTCAAAGATCGTCTCGGCCAAGAGCTGCTAAACGATGCACTAGCGACAGGCAAGTTAAAAGAAGGCGGAACGATTATTGAACCGACGGCAGGAAATACAGGCATTGGACTGGCGCTTGCGGCGATCGGAAAAAACATTCGCGTCATTTTTTGCGTCCCCGAAAAGTTCAGCATCGAAAAACAACAACTGATGCGCGCGCTTGGCGCAACAGTAATCAACACCCCAACGAGCGAAGGGATGGAAGGAGCGATCCGAAAAGCGAAAGAGTTGGCGGCTGAAATTCCAAACTCCTACTGCCCACAGCAGTTCGCTAATCCAGCGAACCCGCGCACGTATTATAAAACGCTCGGTCCAGAAATTTGGGAGCAACTGGACGGACATATTGACGTATTTGTCGCCGGTGCAGGAACAGGCGGTACATTTATGGGAACGGCGCAATTTTTAAAGGAGAAAAATGCGCGTGTGAAAACGGTCATCGTAGAACCAGAAGGCTCGATTTTAAACGGTGGAAAACCGGGTCCGCACCGAACGGAAGGCATCGGTATGGAGTTTTTACCGACGTATATGGATCCGAGCTATTTTGATGCGATTCATACGATACTTGATGATGATGCGTTTCGGCGCGTGAAAGAGTTGGCGCAAAAGGAAGGCTTGCTTGTTGGTAGCTCGTCTGGTGCGGCGTTTCATGCTGCGTTATTAGAGGCGGAACAGGCGAAAGAAGGAACGAACATTGTCGTCGTGTTTCCAGATAGTAGCGAACGGTATTTAAGTAAACATATTTACGAAGGCGGGATGTAACGTGAGAAGAAAGACGAAATTCATTCATGGTGGCATTGCTGGAGATGTGCATACAGGGGCTGTTTCTGTTCCGATTTATCAAGTGAGCACATATAAACAAGAAGCGGTCGGCGTGCATAAAGGATATGAATATTCACGCACAGGCAACCCGACGCGCCATGCGTTAGAGGAGCTCATTAAAGATGTGGAAGAAGGATATGCTGGCTTTGCGTTTAGTTCAGGTATGGCGGCCATTACCGCAGTTATGATGTTGTTCAATAGCGGCGATCACGTTATTTTAACAGATGACGTATACGGTGGCACATACCGCGTCATGACGAAAGTATTAACCCGCCTCGGCATTGAATCGACATTTGTCGATACGAGCGACCTAGCAAACATTGAAGCGCACATTCAACAAAATACGAAGGCGATTTATATTGAAACGCCAACGAATCCGCTATTGAAAATTACCGATATACAAGGGGCATCCGCGCTTGCCAAACGTCACGGTTTACTAATGATCGTTGATAATACGTTTAGCACGCCGTATTGGCAAACGCCAATAGCTCTCGGCGCTGACATCGTCATTCATAGCGCCACAAAATATTTAGGCGGTCATAGCGACGTCGTCGCAGGGCTTGTCGTCGTCAACTCCGAACAGCTAGCGACCGATTTACACTTTATCCAAAACTCGACTGGCGGCATTCTCGGTCCGCAAGATTCATGGCTGTTGATGCGCGGCATAAAGACGCTTGGCATTCGCATGGAAGAACACGAACAAAATACGCGCAAAATCGTTGAATTTTTAATCAACCATCCAGCTGTCACGCGCGTATATTATCCTGGTCTCCCGTCTCATCCAAACTATGACGTAGCGAAAAAACAAATGCGCGGCTTTGGCGGCATGGTATCTTTTGACGTTGGAAGCGCCGAAAAAGCGGAACAAGTGTTGACGCGCGTCCGCTACTTTACACTTGCGGAAAGTTTAGGTGCAGTAGAAAGTTTAATTTCCCTCCCAGCAAAAATGACGCACGCCTCTATTCCGAAAGAGCGTCGCGACGAATTGGGTATTACTGACGGGCTCATTCGCATTTCTGTTGGATTAGAAGATGCTGACGATTTAATAGAAGATTTAGCACAAGCTTTGGCATAAATTACATCGCCCCCTTTTTCAGCTCCTATGATACATTGAAAAGAGGAAAGGGGGCGATCGGTTTGGACGAGCAAAAACAAAATTGGTTAGGAAAAGCGCGCGACTATAAAGCATATAGTCTCGTTTTATTTGCTGTTAGCGCCTTTTTATATATCGGCACACTCATTCCAGAAGCGATCGACGTAACAAAGCGCCCGCTCGTAATCGGAGGCGTATTCGTACTTATGCTTGCATCGATCATTTTCTCCCACCGCGCCAACACATATTTGCGCAAATTAGAGGATGAACAGTAAATTCCCCTGTTTTCGTACAAAGAAAAAACGTGTAAAATAAAAGAAAACGGGTAAAGGGGGAATAAACGATGATGTGGATGATTACAGGTCTAGTCATTACAGCTGTTATCGGTTTCGTTATTATTGCGGAAGTGAACGCCGAAGCATAAAACAGTCTCCAAATCGGAGGCTGTTTTTTACACCGAACATATTTGTGCATAATTTCACAATTGTCGTCGACCTCCAATCGTGCAAAAACTCCGGGGGATCGACGACAGTTTATTTTTTGCCGTTTTTTCAGCTGTATCAACGCATATAGACGATTGACTGAATTTTCGGATGGATATATAATAGAGTTGTATAGCTTTTCCATATGTTGATTTATCAACGCTTTTTTGGTTTGTATCGTACCTATGAGGAATTGAAACAAGCTACGCCCGTGGGGAAAATAGTTCACGGACTTGGGTTTGTATCGTACCTATAAGGATTAAAAAAGCTGTTCCGAGGTGTTTTTCGGAACAGCTTTTTAGTTATTATGCTTTCCAAAGCCCTTTCTTTTGTTGACGTGCTTTTCGTTCAGCTTGAATGAAGCGCTGTTGATACTTTACATTTGGTTGAATTGTCATCACTCGTGCGTATCCGTCTTTGACGAGCGTTTCGTTAAAAAGCTCTTTTCCGATCCAAACATACGCTAGAAAACGGCCGTATTTGTCTTTCACTCCTACATCAAACTCAAGCGTGACCGTTTGATTCGTCAATCGTTTTTTTGTGTAATTAGATGCCTCTTTCCCATATTTCTCTACTGGTTTTTGCGGATGAACCGTTTCAGGTGTATTGACCCCAATGAAACGAACTCGTGATGTTGCGCCGTTAGAAAAACGAACATCGATTGTGTCGCCATCTACTACACGAATAACTTTTACGACATGTTTTGAATTGATTTGAATGGCGGGGGGATTTGTTTGATTCGATTGTTTTTTCTGGCGAATGATATTTCCGTTCTTATCGTGGTAATGATACTCTCCTGTTTTTAGCCCCCATTTTTCGCAATTTGTGCGGCAAGTATGCCCCCCATTTGCATCTGTTTTCCCAGGATGAGCATATACAGAAGAAGTAAATACAACAGTAAAGACAGTGATAAATGAAAGTATAGTTCTAAACAAAGCACCTTCCTCCTTTGTCCTCTATGTTTTTTGCTCCCGTTCTTAATTATTTGTATATGTAAATATTATGTCAAGAAAATGTAGAAATGTAGATAAATATTTGTGAGTCTTTGAATTTTGGATTTATTAATATAATGACTATATCGTACGTTTTAAATTGTTAAATTTTATTGAATTTTCTTTTTATATGACAAAAAACGACAACATTTTCTTTTATTTTTCGATAAAATGAGGCAAAAGGAGGTGTCTTATGAGAATTATTTGTTCCTTTCAAGTGAAAAAGCTC
Source organism: Anoxybacillus dikiliensis (assembly GCF_050613275.1). Taxonomy (GTDB): domain Bacteria; phylum Bacillota; class Bacilli; order Bacillales; family Anoxybacillaceae; genus Anoxybacillus. Next base: position 1,940,908 of record NZ_CP187112.1, on the reverse strand, counting down.
CCTATTCATTATCGAATGGCGATCGTTTCAATCCTTAAAGAAAGTATACGGGCGTCTAATGAGGAGTATTACGACCAGTTATATGCGCAAGCCAATGTAACAAAGCCTTTCGTATTTTCGTCTTTTTTAAAAAACTTCCGCTTAAAAGGTGATGAAATTGAGTTAGATGAATTACGTGTTATTATTAGTTCACCCGACTATGAATTTCTGTTTCATGTGTATAACGGTTTACAAAGTCAAAAAAGCTTTAAGTATAAAGGATATGAATTTACTCGAAGAAAAATAGTCATGGGAGATGAAAAAAAGATTACATCATCTGCCGTCATATTTCGAACGCTCTCCCCTTTGTTAATAGAAGATGAAAATAAAATTCCCATTGCTCCAGATGATCCAAATTATGAAAAACACATAAATTACTTAGCCGATATGATTTTATATGGATATCGTGGGAAGGGATTATATAGATCGCTGACGGTGCGACCTGTTCGATTTAAAAAGGCGGTCATAAAGGAATCTAATCGTCAATTTGCCGAAAAGTATGGAGAAGGGCAGCATTTATATTTTACTGCTTATCACGGATTGTTTGAATTGAAAGGACATCCTGCTGACTTGCAGTTGTTATACCAACTTGGTTTATCAAAACGGCGTAATCAAGGATTTGGCATGCTTGAAGTGGAGGAGGTGAAGGAATGAAGGTTGAATTGCACATGGGGGAATGGATGATTAACATGGGACTTGTTGGGCTATATCGTGTGTTTGAATACGGACGAAAACACGAAATAATTAGCGAAGAACACAAACATAGCGTGACAGTTAAACCATGGGGAATTGAATTGGATACCGATGTACTTCCGCAATTGCCAAGGGCGTATTTTCTGTATTTGTTGGAGGAGTATAGTGTTGCTAAAAGGGAATGTGACAAGTTAGATGCTTATATCGAGAAAGTAAAAAATGAAGAGCAGTTTAAAAATGTTGTTTCAATAATAAAAAAAATCATATCCGATACAGGAAAAAAAATTGTGAAGTACTTTCCTAACCCTAAACTAGAAGACATGCTCAAAAATATGAAAGACATAAAAAAATACGAACATGTCGACCGGATTTTAGACTATATTCATGAATTTAAATCTATTGTAAATGAAGAAAAGGTCAACGAAAAACTAACTTTCAATTATTTTAAAGCGGCTATACTACAATCTTTCTTTGGACAAGTATCTTTCTTAAATGTTACTAAAAATACATTGGATCTAAATGGCCATGTGGAAGAGTTTGATAAGAGCTACGTTTTTCCTGTAGTAAATGATTTACAATTAGAGCGGATCGTTAAAACGACACACTCTACGAAAGAAATAAATTCTTTTTTGGAAGAGAAATGTAATTATCAACCGTTTAAACAATTGAAAAGGGAGTGGAAGAAGAAAACGATAGAGGAGATAAAGGAGTACATCGAAACAAAAATAAATAAGTGTTTACTTTTTAATGACCGCCTTGCCTTTTACAACTTTGAAGAGATGGTGTTTTCACCGATTGGTGTGGCGAAAGATAATGCATTCAACTTCAATTGGTACTTTGATAGCCAGCAGCCTAAGCCGCTATCCTCGTTAGCTAGACTTGTTCTGCTATTTGCACCAATTGGGTCGACTATTTATGTAAAAAGTGAAGGCATGAATGAGCAGAAGGAACAACGATTGTACGCAGGATTTGTTCAGACGGATGCTACTTTTGCGGAAGTTTTACAGAAAAACAATCATTTTAGACAATTAAAGAAAAAAAGAGAGCCTTTTAACAAGATCGTTAGTCAGCTTGTTCAAAGCGTAAAAAAAGAATCAGAGTATGTCGTCGATCACTTGTTTTTTTTAGAATTTTTTTCTGACTATAGCAGTAAAAAAACACACCTACATTATTATCATCTGCCTATGTACTTAGCCCATTATTTCAAACAACATGCTGATAGGCTTGATTATATAAAACCGTATGACTATCGGGAGCAGTTCGTGCAATACGTGCTGCGTGGTGCTGATCCGATCCATGTCATCTATAACTATTTGCGCGATTGTATTAAAAACGAACGACATACGATTGGTCCGTACATTGCTGTGCGGGAGCGAAATCGAATTTTGCAGTTTAAAAAGGGAGTGAGAGATATGTCCACCACAGATAAAAGAGTAAGTGCGTTATTTATGCAAGGACGGGAAATTCGCGACGCGATTATGCGTTCAAGCGGTTCAGAGAAAAAAGTAACAAGCATTGCTTATCGTTTATTAAACGCTGCAAAAGCAGGTAATAAAAAAAGCTTTATGGACACCCTTTTGCGTATTTACATGTCAGCGGATCGTCCGATTTCACCAATTTTTTTAAACGCGCTACACGAACGCGACTTAGATTTTGCTACAGTGGCGAACGCATTTATTGCTGGGTTATTAGCAAATCAATATAAAGAAGAACAGGAGGAAGTTCAAGCATGAAAAAAGCGTTAACGATGACCGTTATTTTTCAAGCAAACTCATTAAACTACGGAGAAGGAATTGCTAATATTTCGGAGTTGAAAAAATTTCATCGTGGCGATGGGGAAGTATATACATACGCATCAAGACAAAGCATTCGCTACGATATCGTTCGCCTCGGAAATGAGCTGTTTGGATGGAATTTAGATACTGTTGACAAAGCAAGCGGGGTTGTTCAATTTAAAAAAGATGTGACGATCAACGACTCTGTTGAAATGGACTTATTCGGCTACTTAAAAACGGATAAAAATTCGCAAAAACGCCCTGCTGTTGTTCGTCTAAGCCATGCCATTTCGCTTGAGCCGTATAAAAGCGACTTAGAGTTTTTAAATAACATGGGGCTGGCAAGCCGAATTGGACAAGATGCTAACTTAGCCAATATTGAACAACATCATAGTTTTTACACATATACGCTCACAATTGATTTAAACCGTGTCGGTGTCGATGGGGAGATTGAACTTTCAAATGAGGAAAAAGCAAGCCGTGTACTTCAACTACTTGAAGTTTTAAAAGTGTTAAACCGCAACATTCGCGGCCGGCAAGAAAATTTAGCCCCACTTTTTGTCATCGGTGGGATGTATAACGTTGCAAATCCATTTTTCCTTGGACGTGTTCAACTAAGTGCGACGGGGAATGGCTGGAACATTCAAACAGGATTGATTAAAGAAACAATGGAACAAACCTTTGCTGGAGAAGCAATCGGCAAAGATACACGCATCGGCATATTGAGCGGTATATTTGCAAATGAAGGAGAATTTTATGATTTATTTAACGAACAAGTGATGCCTGTCGAACCGTTTTTCCAATACATTTCGAAACAAATTCAAACGTACTACGGTGTGTAAGTATGAAAGCGCTACGATTAAAGCTATTTCAAGAAACAGCGTGCTATAAAAAGCCGTTTGCTTCCAAAGTGGCGGAAACGTATCCGCTTCCGCCATATTCAACCGTAAAAGGAATGATTCATGCTTTACTTAACGCAAACGAATTCATCCCTATGCGTTTAAGCGTACAAGGAACGTATGAAGCAAAACTGCTAGATTATCAGCGATATTACTTTTTCAAAAAGAAAGAACTATCAAGTTTTCCACTTGTGCTAGATGGGCTAGCGCGAGTTGAATTTTCTTACGATAAAAATGAAATCACGACAATGCCGATGTACACGCACTTGTTGCATAACGTCCATTTATTAATCCATGTCGAAGCCGGGCAACGTACATTAGAGCAACTCATTCATGCGATCGAGCATAGTACGACTCATTATAGCCTCGGGCGTTGGGAAGATTTAGTGCGGATTGATGAATATAAGCTAGTGGAAGTCCAAGAGCTTGAAGAAGAAGGGGAGACTTTGCAGCGCGATGCTTATATTCCAAGACATCTTCTTGATCCAGAAACAAAAAGCATTCCTTATCAACTGAATTGGAAATATGAAATTGTCAATGGCATTCGGCAGTGGGAAAAAATTCATGTTGGCTATGTTCAAAAAGGAATTGAGGCTCCAGAGGGAGTATGGATTGATGAAGACGGGGAGCTAGTCTTTTACCATCTGTAGGAGGGGGAATGATGACTTTTTATGCAAAATCGGAAGGAAAAGAGACGATTCGTGAACATACGGATCGTCTCCTTCATAACTTAAACTTGTTAAAAAATGCTTACGGTCACAAATTCACGTTAATGGACGAGCGGATGTGGAGGTTGTTAGAAACAGCCGTACAATATCATGATGTCGGCAAAGCAAATACAGTATTTCAAAACAAAATTCGTCAAGCAATTCATGAATCCGTGTTAGAAACAGATGTAGAAACAAATGTGCCTCACAATTATTTATCAGTAGGATGTATCCCGCTAAAACAGCTAGACTTCACGAAAGAAGAAGAGCGACTGCTTATTCACGCAGTCGGTTATCACCATGAGCGTGAGCAACTTCCAGATAAAGAAATGATCCGTCATATTTTAGAAAACGATATAAAGCAACAGTTACCACAACTAAGTGAACATATGGGGTTACCTATGACAGAAAAATTCTCGTATCGATTCGTTGATCGATTGTTAAAGCGATATACGTATCATGACGGGGAAGAGTTTTGGAAATATGTCATGATGAAAGGATTGCTGCATCGTTTAGACCATGCGGCATCTGCTCATATTGATGTCGAAAGAGATATACATCAGTCTGTCTATATAAATGTAAGTGAATACATGAAGAAGAAAAAATTTCATAAAAATGATCTGCAACAATTTGCTGAACGACATAGCGATAAGCATGTGATTGCGATTGCCCAAACAGGAATGGGTAAAACAGAAGCAGCGCTCTTATGGATCAGGGACGATAAGGCGTTTTTTACACTGCCTCTGCGGGTAAGTATAAATGCAATATATGACCGCATAAAAGAAAAAATGGGCTACGATGCCGTGGGTTTACTACATTCAACAAGTTTGCATTATTTAATGGAAAAGGGAGAGGAAAATTGGGAAGCATTAAAACAACAGTCTGAACATTATGCGAAGAAGTTATTGCTTACAACCATTGATCAAATTTTAAAGTTCCCGTTTTACTATAAAGGTTTTGAAAAGGAATTAGCAGCGATGGCGAATGCAAAAATAGTAATCGACGAGATACAAACATATGAACCAAAAATTGCAGCGATGTTAATTAAATCCCTCGAGATGATCCATCGTGTAGGCGGAAAATTTATGATTATGACTGCCACACTTCCAACTTTATATTTGGATGAGCTAAAACAGCGAAATGTGATTGACAACGACCAGATTGTAGTTGGGGAGTTCATCGATACAAGCGTACACCGTCACCGTATTCGCATGCGTGCCGAGGGGATTGAGGAAACAATCGGAGAAATGTTAGATTTTGGGGAAACATCGCAAGTGCTTGTCATTGTCAATACTGTTCGTAAGGCAATGAGTCTTTACGATAAATTTTTAGACTGTGATACACAAGTCCCTATCTACTTACTCCATTCGCAATTCACACAAGAAGATCGTCAGTTGTTAGAAAAACACATTAAACAATTTAATGAAAAGAATGAACGAGGAATTTGGATTACGACACAACTCGTCGAGGCAAGTATTGATATTGACTTCGACTATTTATTTACCGAGATGTCAACATTAGATAGCTTGTTTCAACGCTTTGGACGTTGTTATCGTAGAAGAGCACTAGATCATGACGGTTGCAATGTTCATATTTTCACTGAAAAGATCTCTGGCATTCCAAGAGTATATAACGAACATCTTGTAAATGAGAGCATTCGGCTGTTAGAGCAATACGATTACCAAATTGTTGACGAACGTGCCAAGGTAGAAATGGTAAAGCAGCTATATGATCGAAAACAATTAAAGGGCACATCATTTTTGAAAGAGTTTGAAGATGCCTTATATATGTTTGACAATCTCGATCCATACGGAATGGATAAACGTGAGGCGCAGCAAAAACTGCGTGATATTCAAAACATCCAAGTTATTACGCGGCAAATGTATGATCAAATTGAGCATCTATTCGAGCAATATAAAAAAGAAAGAGAATGGAGAAAGCGGTTGAAATTACGAATGGAAATTGAACAGAAAACAGTTAGCGTCCAGCGATATGTAGCGGAAAAATATGTGTCGGAGCGGTTGCCAAAGCCATTTGACCACATATATATTGCCGATGTTCAATATGACTTTAATCGTGAACAGTTGAAAGGAAAAGGTATTTTATTGGACAAACCTTCCTCCAATCAACATTAAGAGGGTGTTTATATTCATGGTTAGTGGTGTGCAAATGCAGTATTACAAAGTGTGTAAGCGGAAGTTATGGTTGTTTTCAAAAGGAATTGCGATGGAAAATGAACATGAACGCGTTATGGAAGGAAAGATTTTACATGAGCGAACTTATCCACGTTTGGAAGATAGGGAAATTTTAATTGATGATACATTCAAGTTAGATGCTTTAGATAGGGAGTATGTTCGTGAAATTAAAATTTCAAGCAAAATGTCAGAGGCCGATCGGTTTCAAATGTTGTATTACTTATATGAGCTGAAGAAGCGGGGGATTGAGAAGAAGGGGCTAATTAGCTATACGAAAGAACGAAGAACCGAAGAGGTAGAACTAACGGAAAAAGATGAAAGTGCGATTGAAAAGGCGATAAAGGAGATTTATGCTATTTTACAATCCCCTTTTTCGCCGCGATTAAAAAAACTTCCTTACTGTACAAAATGCGCATATTATGAATTTTGTTTTGCGCTAGAAGGTGATGATTAAATGTTAAGGGATCACTATATTTTTTCTAACGGCAGGTTGAAAAGAAAAGATCATACGCTATACTTTTTTGACGAACAAGAAAATAAAAAGAGCCTTCCTGTTCATCAAACGGATAATTTATATGTATTTGGAGAAGTAGATTTAAACTCGTCGTTATTGAACCTATTGAGCCAGCATGATGTTCATCTTCATGTATTTAATTACTATGGTTTTTATGCAGGAACGTTTTGTCCGCGAAATAAAAAAGTTTCAGGGTTTACGGTGATACAACAAAGTGCCCATTATCTCGATCACGAGAAACGGCTACATATGGCGAGGTCGTTTTTGCAAAGTGCTGTGCATCATATGCTACGGAATATTCGACGATACAAAGAAAAAACGGAGCAATATGTAAAAGACATCGAAGAAGAAGCGAAAAAGATGGATAGCGCTACGACAATTCAAGAACTGATGGGAATAGAGGGACGCATTCGCCAACATTATTATCAGTCATTTAATGCAATTTTGAAGCAAGATTTTATCTTTGAAAAACGAACGAAACAGCCACCTCAAGATCCATTGAATGCCCTTATTTCGTTCGGCAATTCGCTTTGTTATACGGTGGTTTTGTCGGAAATTTATAAAACACAATTAGATCCGACTATTAGCTTTTTGCATGAGCCGTCAACAAAAAGATTTTCTTTATGTCTAGATTTAGCAGAGATTTTCAAACCATTACTCGTCGATGTTGTGATTATTTCATGTATTAACAATCGTATCATTGCCCAGAAGCATTTTGATTTTTTAGATGGCATGGTTTTGTTAAATGAGGAAGGTAAAAAGCGTTTCATCAAAGAGTGGGATGACAAATTATCAACGACAGTACAACATCGAAAACTGAAACGAAAAGTGAGCTATCGGTATTTTATTCGTCTGGAATGTTATAAGCTCATTAAGCATTTCATTGGCGATGAACTTTATAAACCATTGAAGGCATGGTGGTAGTTATGTTTGTAATTATTACGTACGATGTCGGGGAAAAGCGCGTAAATAAAGTGTGTAAAAAGTTAAGAGAGTACTTAACATGGACACAGAATTCTGTGTTCGAGGGAGAAATTACTAAAAGTTTGTTAATGAAATGCTTAAACGAAATCGATCAAATTATCGATGAAGATGAGGACTCCATTTATATTTACGAAGTGGCTAATCCGAAGAACATCAAGAAGCAAGTATTTGGACAGGAGAAAAACTTTGATGAACTTTTTCTTTAACATTTGCAGTGAACCTGTGATTTGAAAAAAAGAAAAAATGCTTGATATATCAACAAAATATGCGTTATTTTTAGAACAAGAACAAAACACGACTGACGCTTCACTGCAAAAAGTAGAAACTTGTCATATCAACCATTCTCCAAAAACGTTGATATGACAGCACTTTGTGTTTTCAGATTTGAGGGGGTTTTATCTGAACGTAGTGGGATGTAAAGACACTTTTCGTACATACATCGTACATACGTGTGCTTACGTTTTATCTGAACGTAGTGGGATGTAAAGGGGCAAGAACTTCCTTCACCATCTGTTCGTTAATCACAGTTTTATCTGAACGTAGTGGGATGTAAAGATTTTTCACCTCCCCTTTGTACAAAATGTACACATTGTTTTATCTGAACGTAGTGGGATGTAAAGTAACATTCATCTGAAATATTTGGACTAACTTGTTGTCCAGTTTTATCTGAACGTAGTGGGATGTAAAGTAATGACGCTATTAATTTATTGATCTTAATTATTATAGTTTTATCTGAACGTAGTGGGATGTAAAGATGACTGATTGGCGCGATTTTTTTGAAATTCGGAACGTTTTATCTGAACGTAGTGGGATGTAAAGAAAGAAGAGTGGATTATTATTGAAAACAATCATGAAGGTTTTATCTGAACGTAGTGGGATGTAAAGACGATAAAATGTGCTGAACCATATCCATTTTTACCATGTTTTATCTGAACGTAGTGGGATGTAAAGCAAGGATGAGGCTTTTTATCTGAAATAATACCCTGATAGTTTTATCTGAACGTAGTGGGATGTAAAGTAATTATTATATCGCATTCCTTCTTGCTTTTTACACGTTTTATCTGAACGTAGTGGGATGTAAAGGTTTTTACGATTCCAGTCGAGTTTTTAGGGTCTATTGCCGCGTTTTATCTGAACGTAGTGGGATGTAAAGGCTGATCGATGGGGGGTGTTGCAATGAAGGCAAAGCGTTCTTGTTTTATCTGAACGTAGTGGGATGTAAAGATGAAAGTTGTTTCTGTTCCTGCTCCCGATCCGCCTCTAGTTTTATCTGAACGTAGTGGGATGTAAAGTTTGATCCTGATTCGGCCTATGCTCAACATATCTATGGTTTTATCTGAACGTAGTGGGATGTAAAGCGACCTGTTTTTTCACCGCTTCCGCCATCATTTCAGTTTTATCTGAACGTAGTGGGATGTAAAGCTTTTAAAAATGTAACGACTGTGCAGGACATTTTCGACAGTTTTATCTGAACGTAGTGGGATGTAAAGTATGATTTCGAAAATGAGTCTGGCGATCGTGTAAAAGTTTTATCTGAACGTAGTGGGATGTAAAGGATTGATTTTTTCGGGGTGATATTATGTTAGATTCTTGTTTTATCTGAACGTAGTGGGATGTAAAGACAGAATTAAAACCGCGTTTATTGTCCTTCCCTGTCCGTTTTATCTGAACGTAGTGGGATGTAAAGGGATCACGACGCGATTTTCTTCTCGTTGAGATCATGGTTTTATCTGAACGTAGTGGGATGTAAAGCGATATTTTTGTCTTTTCTACTTCGCAACTCTGAACAGTTTTATCTGAACGTAGTGGGATGTAAAGCATTATAACTTTCATGTGCTATCATCACAGCTGCAGCGTTTTATCTGAACGTAGTGGGATGTAAAGAAATCATGAATTACTACAATATTCATTCTTGATCATCGTTTTATCTGAACGTAGTGGGATGTAAAGGTGGATGGCGGTCGGGTTCCGGGCACGCCGCATAGTTTTATCTGAACGTAGTGGGATGTAAAGCTCCTTTTTTGTCAAAATAACGATCGAGAATGACCGTTTTATCTGAACGTAGTGGGATGTAAAGCGCAGTAGAAGAAAATTCATTTTGTATCTCGTCGATCGTTTTATCTGAACGTAGTGGGATGTAAAGATGTGCAAATTGTATTTGTATTCGCTATGCCCTTTGTTTTATCTGAACGTAGTGGGATGTAAAGAATACATCGTTGTTTGATATTTGTTCATCGCCTTGTTTTATCTGAACGTAGTGGGATGTAAAGTTTTGTGTTTCTCGTTTTCAATGGCAACGAAGGTAAGTGTTTTATCTGAACGTAGTGGGATGTAAAGTTCATATATTGTTTGTTGTTGATTCTAGTGTAACATATAGTTTTATCTGAACGTAGTGGGATGTAAAGATTGATAAATTGTATTTGAACGGATGTAAACAAAAATGGTTTTATCTGAACGTAGTGGGATGTAAAGAAGCAGCACGTACAACATACTCGATCGGGTAAGTAAGTTTTATCTGAACGTAGTGGGATGTAAAGTTGTATTATCAGCTTTGTTTGCAAGTGAAGAATCAATTTGTTTTATCTGAACGTAGTGGGATGTAAAGCTAAAAAGCCGATCGTACTCTTGTCTATCGAACTTCAAGTTTTATCTGAACGTAGTGGGATGTAAAGTTCCTGTTCCGGTTGGCAACGTTGAAGGATCAACAACAGGTTTTATCTGAACGTAGTGGGATGTAAAGAAGTCACTTGAAGCAATAGAAGAATGATGTAAATTAGCACACTATTTCAGAACTACTTTTTCAAATTATTTTGGATGAAAATCGGAAATACCGTGCAAAATGTTTGCGAATTCTCTCCGATTTTGCACGCTTTTTCCGATCCTTTGCACATTATCTCAGACGAAAATCAGAAAAAGAAGAGGAGCCGTTCGGCTCCCTATGCCCCTGTTTCCTCCACCGCCATTCGAACAATCTCTTCGTCAATCACGTCCTTTTTTAGCTGGTAGCCGTATAAAAGGCACGTCGTCGTTAACGTATTGATGACTCGTGGCCATCCTTGCGACTGTAGGGCGATCGCCTCTAAAGCCGCAGGGGTAAAAATCGAGTGCTTCGCTCCTGCTTGCTTCATTCGCTGTTCAATGTACGCTGCCACTTCTTCTTTCGAGAGCGCTCCCATCCGATACCGCATGATGATGCGTTGTTGAAGCGGACGGTGGTGATTCAAGCGCAACCGTATCTGTAAGTGTGGCAGTCCTGCCAAAATCAACACAAACGGATTCGTGGAGTCCATGTGAAAATTAAACAGAATGGCGATATCTTGCAAAAACACATCTTTCGCAAGATGCATTTCATCTAGCAGAATCACTGGAGTGATTCGACGTTCCTGATACATTCGTTCGATTCCTTGTTGAATTTGGTAAAACAAGTCCACCTTTCGGTATTTCGGTTCCTCGCCTAACCCTAACGCTAATCCTCGATAAAAATCCATCACCCCGCCCGTGGATAACGGGAAATACACCACGTGATACAACGAAGGATTCAATGATTCTTTGAACGTCCGAAGGGCGAATGTTTTCCCCGCCCCCGGCTCTCCTGTCAGTAACCCTATTCCTTTCGTTCGTTTCACGTAATCCAATGCATGTAAGGCCTCTTCGTAAGAAGACCCTCGATACGCTTCCGACGGATTGGTGTCTTTCGAAAACGGCTCTCGAGAAAGGGAGTAGAACGTTTTATACATCCGTTCCTGCCTCCTTTCCTAGCCCCACAAACGGCGATCGATGTCGTTTGACGTAGGCATTATCGTGCATGCGCACCAGCGTCGCTTTCGCTGCTTCTTTGCCGTCTTCGTATACATACACCCCTTGCTCATCATACCGAATTTCCACGGATTGTCCAATAAATCGAGGCGGAACCTCATACAGCTGTTTGTTTAACGTAATCGTTCCATCCGCCTTCACTTTGCGAAACTCCCGTTTCAAAAAAATCGTGTCCAGCCAAGTCGCGTCCTCCACGAACGATACCATGTGCACTTGCGACTGAAACACTTCATGTGGCGTTTTTCCTTCTAGCGACGCATGGGGCTTTCGGTGGTAGTCTTCTTCGAGCCACTTCCAGAAGCGCTCGTTCAACGCTGGAAGCGACGTCACTGGCTCCATCTCCAACAACGGGTAAAACCGAGTTTGCACTGTCCGGAAAAATCGCTCGATTTTCCCTTTGCTTTGTGGATCATATGGCTGCGTATGAATGAGCGTGATCCCTAATTCTGCGCAAGCATATTGTAGGGGTTCCGAGCGATAAATTTTGCCGTTATCGGAGTAGATGCGCTTCGGTTTCCCGTACCGCAGGAACGCTTCTTTTGTCACGATGCGCAACCCGTCAAATTTCTCGGAAGAGAAAAACTGGGCATACGGCACGACCCGTGAACAATCATCGATGTAGGCGATCAAAAACGTTTTTTGTGCCTTTCCATTCTCTCGAATCACTGGACCATGGGATAAATCCCCTTGCCATAGCTCATTCACTCGATCGTACGCAAACCGTTTTCGTTCAGGCATCGGGGAATTTTCTTTCCCAACAAGGTTGTATTTTTTCAATAAACGATATATAGTGAAATAGGATATGTTTTGTTTTTCTATTTCCCCCTGCTCGATGAGGTGTTGGTAAAACACCGTCACCGGCGCATGGGGATATTTTTTTCGTAATGCCAATATGTGCTCCTCGTCTTCCATCGTGAGTCTTCGAGAATGGCCGCGATCCGCTCGACGTTTTGGCTTCAGTGCTTCAAATCCGCCTTTTTTATACTGGGTGCACCAGTCTAGAATCGTCTTCGCTGCGATCCGTTTTTCGCCATAGTGCGGAACGGCATGCATGCGCGTTGACACCTCCTTCACGTACGATTTCGGATCGACCTGCCCATTCACTAACGGTGCGATCAATCCATACCGAAATAGGGCGATTTCTTGTCTCATTGATTCGTCCATCAAGGTTTCCTCCTTCTCCGACGTTGCGGAAGAACCAATCGGTTCGTCCTGCCTCCATCATACCGAATCCCTTTCCCCTCGTCGACGCAAAAGGTTTGTGGAATCGATTGTTTTTGGAAATAAAACCAAAAAGAAACAAATTAGGCACCGAATCTATTTGCTAAAAAATGAGTCGAATGTTCCCTCCACATCGCTTCGACGAGTTTCTCCACCCCAACTCCCTCGATGGTTTGTATCCACTCTTGGGCTTGAACGAGTGGTTTATTGGACACCCTCGGGATTCGTTTCCCTTTGGTTTGAAAAAACCAACGAAGCCACGGTAAATGAGCAAGAAATCGACGCATATAAACATCTACTCCTTGTCGGAGAGGAAAAAACTTGGACGAACCCTTCCCCTTGCCTAAGAGAGAGGAGAGGCGTTCCTTGAGCCAGTGGATAATCGTCCAAATCGTGTATTGGAAATACGGCAAGAGGAACGTGGGAAGCACGGTCACCGTCTTTTTGCATATCACGCACCGATAACGAGCAATCCAAATCCGATAGGCGTCTTGCCCCACCAATGCATTTCGTTCGTAATAGCCATGACGATAAAGATTGCGTTTCGCCTGACAATGTGGACAACGATGGATGGACGGAAACGCATTTTGTTTTCCTCGATTCGCATAGGTTTGCACATCAACCCCGAAGTTATACAACTGGATCACGATCTCATCCTCCCCCTCCGAAACAATTCACTAAAAATTTAGCATACTATTTCAGAAAGAGGGAGAAGTATATCCCGAAGGAATTTGCAAAAAAGAAGGCGTTTTATTCGGGGATAAAATGATAATTTACAAGAATGAGCAATACGGTTTTATCTGAACGTAGTGGGATGTAAAGTAAGATCAGGACAATATTCTCGCTCTCATCATCTTTTGTTTTATCTGAACGTAGTGGGATGTAAAGTTCGCGCTCCAATCCTATTCGCTAAAAAGCTCGTCAGTTTTATCTGAACGTAGTGGGATGTAAAGTTTAACTCTGTTGCGCAAAAAATTAAATTCTGGATGTTTTATCTGAACGTAGTGGGATGTAAAGACAATCTCAAATATGTAACGGTTATAGAGTTTCAAAGTTTTATCTGAACGTAGTGGGATGTAAAGTCGTTGAAAATGCAGGGCGGATGGGCTTACCTGTCCGTTTTATCTGAACGTAGTGGGATGTAAAGAAGTCATAGTCCTTTTCATAGACAAAAGGTGCATTGTTTTATCTGAACGTAGTGGGATGTAAAGGGAATGGGGCGTGTTCTTGTTGATACTGCTCTTTTTTTGTTTTATCTGAACGTAGTGGGATGTAAAGAAATGTTTTTGTTTTGCTTTTTCTGGTGAAATTTTTTCGTTTTATCTGAACGTAGTGGGATGTAAAGCTTTAAAATGCTTACTATAGTGTCCATGCTTAATCGGAGTTTTATCTGAACGTAGTGGGATGTAAAGTTGTCGCGACTGCTTTTACTGCTTTTGCATACTCAAAGAGTTTTATCTGAACGTAGTGGGATGTAAAGAGCGCACCCTTGACGGCTTTTTTGACGCCTGCTTTGAGTTTTATCTGAACGTAGTGGGATGTAAAGTGGGATATTGGCCGGGCTTTCGATGCTGTTTTTGGTTGTTTTATCTGAACGTAGTGGGATGTAAAGTTCCGTGCAAAACGTTTTTGAGTTACGACTTCAGCAGTTTTATCTGAACGTAGTGGGATGTAAAGCGTTCACCTTCTTGAGTTTGGACATGCGAAGGTCAATGGTTTTATCTGAACGTAGTGGGATGTAAAGTTGATAAAATCTGATGCATCAAGGTAAGGCATGCTAGTTTTATCTGAACGTAGTGGGATGTAAAGATCAATTCGCACGCGGAGAAATCAGCGAAGGGCAATAGTTTTATCTGAACGTAGTGGGATGTAAAGTTTGCTCCAATTGGCGTGGGCGATGGCTAAAGCACATGGTTTTATCTGAACGTAGTGGGATGTAAAGCTTAAATGGAAACGGGGAGCATCTAGGCTCTCTTTGTTTTATCTGAACGTAGTGGGATGTAAAGAGTAATGGCTCGGACGCGGTTTTTAAGTCTTGGAATGGTTTTATCTGAACGTAGTGGGATGTAAAGGAGCGTCATGATTTAGAGTTGCTTGTATTCGGGAAAGTTTTATCTGAACGTAGTGGGATGTAAAGTACGACGTTTAAAGCTTTCTAAAAAAGTTCCAATTGTAGTTTTATCTGAACGTAGTGGGATGTAAAGTACTCAACAACACTTCCCTTCTTGTTCTGTTGAGTGTTTTATCTGAACGTAGTGGGATGTAAAGGTATTTTTTTGCGAAAAATGTTGACGTAGTTTTCATGGTTTTATCTGAACGTAGTGGGATGTAAAGGTGTCAAGGGCGTCAATGGAGAGTAGCGGAGCGTTGGGTTTTATCTGAACGTAGTGGGATGTAAAGTACATTGTCATTAAACCTGTTCCGAATGTCAACGATCCGTTTTATCTGAACGTAGTGGGATGTAAAGCAGCAAAAATAGCTTGTATTTCTTGCGCAGAATATCCAGGTTTTATCTGAACGTAGTGGGATGTAAAGAAAGTAGACAAGAAGTCCATTCTCGAACGGTTGAAAAGTTTTATCTGAACGTAGTGGGATGTAAAGATCTGAATCGTTCTCATCTATTACCCCTCCGCTCCGTTTTATCTGAACGTAGTGGGATGTAAAGATTTTTTCTTACGATCTCGTATTCTTTTGACTTTTTAGTTTTATCTGAACGTAGTGGGATGTAAAGATGCCTACACCTACTACAACAAGCAATAGGTCATCAAAGTTTTATCTGAACGTAGTGGGATGTAAAGGTTTTCTTTCTCATCCAGGGCGACCCAAGGGCATTAAGTTTTATCTGAACGTAGTGGGATGTAAAGTTTTCAACCTGTCCCAATTGATTTTCGACGTGTCGCCGGTTTTATCTGAACGTAGTGGGATGTAAAGCCGCATTTGCTTGAACTTCTTTTTGTGCAGTATATTGAGAGTTTTATCTGAACGTAGTGGGATGTAAAGATCATTGAGGCAGTGGGGGAAGTAGTTCGCGAAGTGGGTTTTATCTGAACATAGTGGGATGTAAAGTTTTTTTTATAAAACGCTCGCCGCTTGGCGTTCTTTTTGTTTTATCTGAACGTAGTGGGATGTAAAGATGCGGTGGTTGTTTCTGACGCTGACGATTCGTAACGTTTTATCTGAACGTAGTGGGATGTAAAGCGTGACCCATGCCCTATATTTTTTGCGGAAAATGTGTTTTATCTGAACGTAGTGGGATGTAAAGAGAACATTCAAGTTTTTTGAAACATCTATGTCAAAGTTTTATCTGAACGTAGTGGGATGTAAAGCACAGCTTGTCATTGTTTATTTTTTAGGGAAAGGTGCTGGTTTTATCTGAACGTAGTGGGATGTAAAGGTCGGTATTTTATCGCTCTGCATGATCGTATGGGTAAGTTTTATCTGAACGTAGTGGGATGTAAAGTGTTCCGTTGTGCAAGGAACATCACATGAAAGCACAGTTTTATCTGAACGTAGTGGGATGTAAAGTTGGAAACCCTAAAGGGCGAAGCGTGCGGGAAAACGTTTTATCTGAACGTAGTGGGATATCCCCCTTTTTCACTCAATTTTCACCATTGGCTAGTACATTTACGGTATACGGTAAATGATATGTAAAAGCGGGGGATATATGTTGAAGAAAAATATTATAAAAATCATCTTAGATGTTTCGTTAGCGATGACGTTTGTGTTGTTAATGAATCCGAGAGTGTTTAACGGATTGCCGTTTCATGAAGTGGCAGGGCTAGTGATTGGTGTGGCTGTTTTGATCCATATTGGTTTAAACTACAAATGGGTTGTCAATACGGCGAAAAACATATTCAATCGTTCGTTTTCGAGGAAGGCGAGATTCGGTTTTTTATTAAATGTGTTGTTGCTTTTTTCGATGACAGCTATTATCTTGACCGGTTTTCTTATTTCAAAAGTTGTATTTCCGCATTTTTCAGGTGGGGAAAATCATGCGCTAAGGGAACTTCATGATGTTTTTTCGAAAGTGACGCTTGTGCTTGTCGGTGTCCATATTGCATTACATTGGCAATGGATCATAGGTGTGTTTCGGAAAATATGTAAAACGAAAGAAGGGTATTGGCGCAAAAGTTCACTTGCGACTGTCGCGCTTTTGCTTGTGTTATTTGTAGGAAGTATGCAATGGCTCGCGGTAAATGTGAAGCCGAGTGAAGATACGCTTAAACCGAAGTTTGAGCATAAAGAAGCTCAAGCAGGGGAGATGATTACGCCAGCGGGATTTCGAGAAAGGAAGTTCCCACATAAAGAACATCATGGCAACAGCCATCCGCTCCTTGTTATTTTTAGTCACTTTACCATTTGGACGTTTATTATTGTTCCTGTTTACTACATCGAAAAACGAATGCGCAAGAAACGAAAACTTACCGTATGAAAGGTGTCCCGAGCGTGTGGGACACCTTTTCTTATGATCCTTTTTTTCCTTTATCATGCTTATAACATTCATGAAACAGTTTCATTAACGCCCGTTTTTCGATGCGCGAGACGTAGCTGCGGGAAATGCCGAGTTCTTTAGCGATCTCGCGCTGGGTGCGTTCAGGTTGCATGTTTAAGCCGAAGCGGCTAACGATGACTTGTCGTTCACGATCGTCAAGGACGTGTAAATGTTGGGCGATATTTTCAAGTTCATTATTTTTTTCAATCATGTCGATAATGTCTTCATCTTCTGATTTTAATACATCGAGTAGACTAATTTCGTTTCCGTCGCGATCTTGCCCGATCGGATCGTGCAAAGAAACGTCTTTTCTCGTTTTTTTCAGCGAACGAAGGTGCATTAAAATCTCATTCTCAATACAACGAGCTGCATATGTCGCCAGCTTTGTCCCTTTTCCTGTTGAATAGCTTTCGATCGCTTTAATTAAGCCGATTGTGCCGATGGAAATTAAATCTTCTGGATCTTCTCCGGTGTTTTCGAACTTTTTTACAATGTGCGCAACGAGGCGTAAATTGTGTTCGATGAGCTTATTGCGAGCGTATTCATCCCCTTTTGCCATTTGTTTTAAATACATCGCTTCTTCTTTTGCATCAAGCGGTTGTGGAAAGGCGTTGTTTTTCACATAAGATACGAAAAAGACGAGCTCCTTTATAAACAAAGCAAGTGCAGAAAAAATGGTACCCATCATCGTTCACCTCGCAGGTGGTCTTTTGTTGCTTATGTATGTATATGCATTAGAAAACTTGTTCGTGTTTGGACACATCATTTTTCTTTTTTCCCCTTTGTTTGTGAACAGAAAATCTTGTATAATCGGAACATGTAACATACATACGAAAGAAGGATGAAGCGTGAGAAGGGCAATGATGAAACCGTTAAAGCTCACCCCGCCTCAATTGTTAGCTAGCATGTTTCTTTTTCTTGTTGTTGTCGGTGGAGTGTTGTTGAAGTTGCCGATTGCTACAGAAAAGGAAATTAGTTGGCTCGATGCGTTCTTTTTATCGACATCCGCTGCAACCGTAACCGGCTTAGCACCGATTGATCCCGGTTCGACATTTACTGTATTTGGAGAAGTTATTTTAATGGTGCTTATTCAAGTTGGTGGGCTCGGTATTATGACATTTGCAGTGCTTGTCGTCATTGTGCTCGGAAAAAAAATTGGGATGAAGCAACGCATGTTGATGCAAGAGGCGTTAAATCAGCCATCGCTCGGTGGTGTCATTCGTTTGGCGCGCAATTTACTGTTGTTCTCTTTATTTATGGAACTTGTCGGGGCGGCGTTGTTGGCAATCGATTGGGTTCCGAAAATGGGCTGGTCGAAAGGGTTATATTACAGCCTTTTTCATACGATTGCATCGTTCAATAATGCTGGATTTGCGTTATGGCCTGATAATTTATCGCGTTTTGTCGGTGATCCGATCGTCAATGTGACGGTCACGTTATTAATTATCATCGGTGGGCTCGGTTTTACCGTCGTATTTGACGTATTGTATCAACGACGTTGGAGAAAGTTATCTATTCATACGAAGCTGATGTTAGTCATGACGCTTGTTGTGAACATTGTGGCGATCATTGCCTTCTTTCTATTCGAACATAACAACCCGAAAACGCTCGGTTCGCTTTCGCTTCGTGAGCAACTATGGGCATCGTATTTTCAAGCCATTACCCCAAGAACCGCGGGGTTTAATACGATTGATATCGGTTCACTTGAACAACCGACAGCGATGCTTATGATTTTCCTTATGTTTATTGGAGCAGGAAGCACGTCGACAGGCGGAGGAATTAAACTGACGACGTTTGCGGTCATTATTTTTGCGGTAATGAGTTTTTTAAAAGGAAAAGAAGAAACGGTCGTGTGGATGCGAACGATTCGCCATACGATTATTTTACGAGCATTGGCCATCGCGTCCATGAGCATGTTGTTTATTTTTGTTGTGACAATGATATTGACGCTTACAGAAAATGCTTCGCTTCTTGCGCTTTTATTTGAAGTTGTATCCGCATTTGGCACAGTTGGACTGTCGATGAATATGACGATGCATTTATCAGCGATCGGAAAAGTGCTCATTATTTGCGTCATGTTGTTTGGGAAATTAGGCCCGTTAACGCTCGTATATTCGATTGCGAAGCCGAAAAAAACAAATATTCGTTATCCGAATGGCGATATATTGACAGGGTGAAAAAAGCGAGGGAGGCTCCCTCGCTTTTATTGTGCTGGCTCTTGCGGCATAATTAAAATTTCTACCCGTCGGTTTTTTGCGCGTCCTTCAGGTGTAGCATTTGAGGCGATCGGTTTAAACTCTCCATACCCTTTTGCGCTAAATAACTGCGGGTTTAATCTTGTATTTTCAAGCAATAGTTTCATAAAGTTGACGGCGCGCATCACGCTTAATTCCCAGTTCGAAGCAAATTTCGCATTGTTGATCGGCACGTTGTCTGTATGTCCGCTAATGACGATATTGCGAGGTGGATTCATGACGAGCAAGTTCGATATTTTTTTTGCGACATCGCGATATTGTGGCTTAATATCAGCGCTTCCTGAGTCGAACAACACATCGTTCGCAATCGTCACAAGCAACCCTTCTTCTGTCATCGCGACAGACAATTCTCCACTTAGTTGATTCGTTTTGACGTATTCGTTAAATTTACTTTGAATCTTTTTTAATTCCTCGTATTCTTCTTTTGAAATTTTGACATACGGTTTTTGACTCGGAGAATCTTTAATAATCGAGTCCATTTCTTCTCGTTCAACGGGACTTAAATATTGCAGCGCTCCTGTGCCACCTGTGAATACGCTATTAAACGCACGTGCAATTTCCATAAATTTTTTTGAGTCAATTTGACTACTTGCGAATAACACGATAAATAGCGCAAGCAACAACGTTAATAAATCGGCGTACGGAATTAACCAGCTTTCATCGACATGTTCCTCATGATGATGTTTTTTATGCTTTTTCGCCATTATTTTGAGCTCCTTGTCCTAAAAGTTTTTGACGTTCGCTCATCGGTAAATAAGAAGCTAATTTTTGTTCAATCGCCCGCGGTGCTTGTCCTTCAATGATCGAAAGCACTCCTTCAATCATCACTTGCCGCACTTTAATCTCTTCTTTCGACTTGCGTTTTAGCTTGTTCGCAAATGGATGCCAAAGAACGTATCCTGTGAAAATTCCCATGAGCGTTGCAACGAACGCCGCACTAATCGCGTGACCAAGACGCTCAATATCGGACATATCTTGAAGGGCAGCGATCAATCCGACGACGGCACCAAGTACCCCAAGCGTTGGAGCATACGTTCCTGCCTGCGTAAAAATCGTTGCATTCGCTAAATGACGTTCTTCCATTGCTTCAATTTCCTCAGTCATGACATCGCGGATAAATTCTTGTGACTGTCCGTCAATCGCTAAACTTAATCCGTTACGTAAAAACGGGTCATCAATTTCAGCGACTTTCGCTTCTAACGCTAACAACCCTTCGCGGCGGGCGATGTTTGCCCACTCAACGAACAGCGGAATGAGTTCTTCAATTTTTGGCGTTTTTGATTCTTTAAAAATCACCCCAAACAACTTTGGGACTTTTGCAATTTCTTTCGTTGGAAAGGCGATCGTGACGGCGGCCGCTGTCCCTAATAAAATGATTAAAATCGCCGCAGGGTTAATGAGCACAGCCGGGCTTACTCCTTTAAACACCATTCCGACACCGACAGCGATAATGCCAAGAATGAGCCCGATTAAGGACGTACGGTCCATGATATCACCTCTAGTTGTAGAATGAAAAATAAATCCAAGTTTATCATATAACTTATCCGAATGTTTGAAAAGGGAAATTTGTACGAAAAAACCCTTGAAGTTGGAAACTTCAAGGGTTACATTTTCTTTAATCGGAATGAACCGACCATTAAAAGTGAAAGCGTAAAAATAATAAAAATAAAAACGTAAGGTGGAAAATAGTGAATCGTTAAATAACTAAGCGTCAATAAGCAGCCTGCTGCTGTGATTGGCAAGCCGGTAAAATATCCGTTGCTTTCCGTAATGTTAAATCGTGCTAGGCGAAAAGCGCCACAACCGATATAAAAAATCGTAAAAAATGAGCCGGGTGCGCCAAATTCGTGCAATAATCCTTGATAAAGTAATAGTGCAGGCGCTACTCCAAATGATATAATATCACTCATTGAGTCCAATTGCTTTCCTAAATCAGATTCAATGTTCATTTTCCGAGCGACTGTTCCGTCGAAACGATCGGCAAGTGCCGCCAAAAAAATAAACAATACAGATACGTTTAGCTGGCCTTTCACCGCAAATAAAATGGCAAAGCCACCTAAGCTTAAGTTTGTCAACGTCAATACGTTTGCCGTATGCGCTTTAAGTTTTTTGATGGTATGATCAATATAATCAGATAAAAACATACACGTTCACTCCTTTATTAAAATCGTGCCGACCCACTTGCCAAAAATATCACTCGGTTACTAATATTTTATTGATAATAAGCAAACTAGTAAAGGATATTCTTTACTTTAGGAGGGAAAATCGTTGGTTAAATGGCTATATCGCCTATTCATTGAATTGACAAATCATCCTTTCACATCGAAGTGGCTCGCTTCGTTTACGCGCTCAAAATGGAGTCGCTTCGTTATTCCATCTTATGCGAAAGTATATAAAGTCAATGAAGAAGAAATGGAAAAAAAGTTGCACGAATATGAAACGCTTCAACAATTGTTCGTTCGCTCTTTAAAAGAAGGGCTTCGTCCGATTGACGAACATCCAGATAGTGTCGTAAGCCCTGTCGATGCGGTGATCGAAGATGTCGGCATCATTACGGACAAGAAAGAAATAATCGTCAAAGGAAAAACGTATTCCATTCTTGAAATGCTCGGTGATGACCATATAGCTGAAAAGTATTTGCATGGAACGTTTATTATTTTGTATTTAAGTCCAAGCCATTATCATCGCATTCATAGCCCAATATGTGGGGAAGTTGTGAAGCAATGGACGCTCGGCGGCAAGTCATACCCTGTCAACCGCCTCGGATTAAAGTATGGCAAAGATCCACTTTCTAAAAATTACAGAAGAATTACTGAACTGTGTACAAATGGTATGCATACAGCCATTGTGAAAGTCGGGGCGATGTTTGTCAACAGCATTGAATTAACACATGAACATGACTATGTGAGAAAAGGGGAAGAAATCGGCTATTTTTCGTTCGGTTCAACCGTTGTGTTATTGTTTGAAAAAGGTGCCTTTACGCTAGATGAACAAATTATTCCGCCACTTGAAGTAAAAATGGGACAACGTCTCGGCTTTTTTGTGCAAAAGAAAAAGAGCCAGTGACTAAGGGCTCATCACGAAGATTGTTTAATTTTATGGTCCAGATGGCGACGGAAAATTTCACGTTCAATGAGTTGGATAAATTCTTTGCTTAATTGTAATTCTTTTGCTTTGTAGTATGACTCAATTAACAAGTCGTCAGGCAAACATTTCATTTTTTTCGCCTCCTCGGTATACATGGAAGAATGTATACATATAATGGTAGGTTTATCTTCACTTTACCATAAATCAAAAATAAGAACAATTGTTCTAATTATCCACATGTATCGGTGGATAAGTTGTGGATTCGTTGTTTATAACGATGAAGAAATGTTGAAAAATGAATGTGGATCATGTGTATAAAGTTATCCACATGATGAGAAAAACGTCGGATTTTGTCGAAAAATTTTACAATTTGTTTATTTATGTAAAAAAGAGAGAAGGAATGAGGACGTATGTTAAAATATTTTCTGCCGAACGAACATGCGAAAAGTATTTTTGAAATTACTCCAGAACATTTAAAACAAAAAGGAATAAAAGGAATTATTACAGATTTAGATAACACGTTAATTGAATGGGATCGTCCACTTGCGACGCCTGACGTTGTTCGGTGGTTTGAACAAATGAAACAAAGCGGCATTCAAGTCACTGTCGTATCCAATAACAATAAAAAGCGAGTCGAAGCATTCGCTAAGCCGCTTGGCATCCCGTTTATTTTCGAAGCGCGCAAGCCGTTGACGCGGGCGTTTCAACAAGCGTTACGCGACATGAAATTGAAAAAAGAAGAAGTTGTTGTCATTGGCGATCAACTTCTCACCGATGTATTTGGTGGCAATCGGCTCGGATTACATACGATTTTAGTCGTTCCTGTTGCGCAAACAGACGGTTTTTTTACTCGAATTAATCGAAACATTGAACGAAAAATTTTAAATATGATGCGAAAAAAAGGTATGATTCATTGGGAGTGATAAAGATGAGTGAACAAATGATTTGCATTGGATGTGGAGTAACGATTCAAACGGAAGATGAAACGAAAATCGGGTATGCGCCTCCTTCAGCGCTAGAGAAAGATCCAATCATTTGCCAACGCTGTTTTCGATTAAAACATTACAACGAAGTGCAGGACGTGTCGTTAACGGATGACGACTTTTTAAACATTTTGCACGGCATCGGACAAGCGGACGGATTAGTTGTGAAAATCGTCGATATTTTTGATTTTAACGGCAGCTGGCTACCGGGACTACACCGATTTGTCGGGAAAAAAGATGTACTTCTTGTCGGCAACAAAGTTGATTTATTGCCAAAATCAGTAAAACATAACAAAGTAACGCGATGGATGAAACAATCCGCCCGCGAACTCGGTTTGCAGCCGCGCGACGTCTTTTTAGTGAGCGCCAATAAAGGATATGGAATGAAAGAAGTGATGGCAGCGATTGATGAATATCGCAACGGAAAAGACGTATATGTCGTCGGTTGTACGAACGTTGGAAAATCAACGTTTATTAATCGGATCATTAAAGAAGCAACAGGAAAAGGAAATGTCATTACGACATCGTATTTTCCGGGAACAACGCTTGATATGATTGAAATACCGCTTGATGACGGTTCGGCTCTTTATGATACGCCGGGAATTATTAACCATCATCAAATGGCGCATTTCGTCGATAAAAAAGATTTAAAAGTCATTACGCCAAAGAAGGAAATTAAACCGAAAGTGTATCAATTAAATGAACAACAAACGTTATTTTTCGGAGGGCTCGCTCGGTTAGATTATGTAAGCGGTGGAAGACGTCCATTTGTATGTTATATGTCAAATGAATTATTTATTCATCGAACGAAGCGCGACCATGCGGATGACTTGTATGAGAAACATCTCGGTGAATTGTTGCAGCCGCCGCGCAAAAGCTATTGCGAGCAATTGCCACCCCTTGTTGCCCATCATTTCACATTAAAAGAACCGAAAACAGATATTGTTTTTTCAGGTCTCGGTTGGGTGACATGTCATGAACCTGGCGCTCATGTCGTTGCGTATGCGCCAAAAGGTGTCGGTGTCATGTTGCGCAGATCGCTCATTTAACAGAAGAGGGGGAGAGGAACGTGAAGTTATTTGGCCTAATTGGTTGTCCTGTTCATCATTCCTTATCACCGCTTATGCATAATGATGCGTTTCAATCGTTACGTATTGCTGCGCATTATCATGCGTTTCATGTTGAACCTCACCTGTTAAAAGAGGCGGTGCAAGGGTTAAAAGCGTTACAATGTGCAGGGTTTAATGTGACGATTCCACATAAAACAGCGGTGATGGCGTATATGGATGAACTTGATGAAACGGCAAAACAAATGGGTGCAGTCAATACAGTCGTCAATGAAAATGGGAAATGGATTGGTTATAATACAGATGGTGAAGGGTTTGTCCGAGCGTTATGTGAGCAAATGAACATCGACTTATCAGGTGCGCGCATTTTGCTTGTTGGTGCAGGCGGAGCGGCGCGCGGCATTTATTTTACTCTTTTGAAACATCGTGTGTCTGCCGTGGATGTATGTAATCGTACCGCAGGAAAGGCGGAGACGTTTATTGCAAAACAAACATCTTCTGTTTACTCGCTTGAGGAAGCAGAGGAACGCGTAGGAGAGTATGATATTATTATTAATACAACGTCTGTCGGCATGTATCCACATGTCGATGCAATGCCTATTTCCCTTCAAACGTTAAAAAAAGGGACGATCGTCAGCGATATTATTTATAATCCGCTGATGACAAAATGGTTGCATGAGGCAAAAGAGAAGGGAGCGCGCGTGCAAAACGGCGTCGGCATGTTCGTCTACCAAGGTGCACTAGCGTTTGAAAAATGGACAGGGATCTTTCCGGATACAAAACGAATGGAACAAGTTGTTATACAACAGTTAGGAGGAAAAACATGTTAACAGGAAAACAAAAGCGATTTTTACGTTCTTTAGCTCATCATTTAACGCCGATTTTTCAAGTCGGAAAAGGCGGCGTGAACGACAATATGATTAAACAAATTGCCGATGCGCTTGAAGCGAGAGAGCTGATTAAAGTGAGCGTATTAAAAAATTGCGAAGAAGAAAAGGAAGTTGTTGCTGAGCAATTAGCGAAGGGCGCAGGGGCGGAGATCGTCCAACTGATCGGCCATACGATCGTGTTATATAAAGAGTCACGCAAACATAAACAAATTGTATTGCCAACGTAGGAGAGACGAAGTGAAAAAAGTAGGCATTTTAGGTGGGACGTTTGATCCGCCTCATTATGGGCATTTATTGATTGCAGATGATGTACGAACGGAATTAAAGCTCGATGAAATATGGTTTATGCCAAACTACATTCCGCCGCATAAAGATAAACAGGTGACCGATCATGTGCATCGTGTCAATATGTTGCGTATGGCGATTGCCAATCAACCACACTTTCGCGTTGAAACGATTGAATTAGAACGGAAAGAGCGATCGTATACGTACGACACGCTCGTTTTGTTAAAAAAAAGACATCCGCGTACGACATTTTACTTCATTGTTGGCGGAGATATGGTCGAATATTTGCCGCATTGGTATCGCATTGACGAACTCGTTCAGCTCGTGCAATTTGTCGGTGTGAAACGTCCGGGTTATTCGCTTTGTACACCGTATCCGATCATAGAAGTGGACGTGCCGACGTTTGCGGTTTCTTCTTCGCTCATTCGCGAACGCATTCAAGCCGGAAAAAGCGTGACGTATTTGTTGCCAGAAGCGGTTCAATTATATATAAAGGAGAATCGGTTGTATGAAACGTGAAGAGGCGCTAGCCATCGTGCGTAAGCAATTAAAAGAACAGCGGTACGTTCATACGGTAGGCGTGATGGAAACAGCTATTGAGCTAGCGAAATTATACGGAGCTGATGTTCAAAAGGCGGAATTAGCTGCTATTTTTCACGACTATGCGAAATTCCGTACGAAAGAAGAAATGAAGCGCATCATTGTAGAACAACAAATGCCACAAGACTTATTAGCATATAGTCCGGAATTATGGCATGCACCTGTTGGGGCATATTTAGTACAAACGGAAGTGGGCATTCAAGATGAAGAAATTTTGCAGGCGATTCGTTATCATACATCGGGGCGACCGAATATGACGTTGCTTGAAAAAATTGTGTATATCGCTGATTATATTGAGCCGAATCGTTCGTTTCCAGGCGTTGATGAAGTGCGAGCGCTAGCGCGAGAACATTTGGATCATGCGCTTTTCCGTGCGCTTCAAAATACGATTCAATTTTTAATGGACAAACGCGAGCCCATTTACCCAGATACGTTTCATACGTATAATGATATAGCAAAAAAATTAAAGGGGGTTTCATCGTGACAGAACGAGATGTTTTACGCATCGCAGTCAAAGCAGCAGATGAGAAAAAGGCAGAAAACATTGTAGCATTAAATATGAAAGGCATTTCGCTTGTTGCCGATTATTTTATGATTTGTCATGGCAATTCAGATAAACAAGTGCAGGCGATTGCGCGTGAAATTAAAGAAAAAGCGGAAGAACATGATGTTGTAGTCAAACGTGTGGAAGGATTTGACGAAGCGCGTTGGATTTTAGTTGATTTAGGGGATGTCGTCGTCCACGTGTTTCATAAAGAAGACCGCGAATATTATAACCTCGAACGGTTATGGGGCGATGCGCCGCTTGAACAAATTGAGAGTGATCTTGGGGCATGACGTACGAACGGTTTGCGAGTTGGTATGATCAATTAATGAGCGATGCCCCATATGATCAATGGTGTGCGCTCGTCGAACGAGCGGTGTCATCTTACGAGACAGGAAAGCGAATTCTTGATCTCGGATGCGGCACAGGAGAGCTTGCCCTTCGTTTAGCTGAAAAAGGATTTGACGTGACAGGTGTTGATTTATCGGAACAAATGTTGGCGATTGCGCAAATGAAAGCACAAGAACGCGGGGTCGGCCTTTCGTTTTTTCAGCAGGATATGCGTGACTTTGGTCCGTTTGAGCCGTTTGATACGATCGTCATTTTTTGCGATTCACTCAATTATTTATTGCAAGAAGAAGATGTGGTCGCTACGTTTTCGCGCGTATATGATCAATTGAAGTCAGGTGGATTGTTTTTATTTGACGTGCATTCTTTATTTAAAATGGAAAACGTCTTTTTACAACATGGGACGTTTGCGAGCAATGATGATGAAGTGAGCTATATATGGAACTGTTATCCGGGCTCGTGGCCGCATAGCGTCGAACATGAATTGACGTTTTTTGTCCGATTAGACGAAGGGGTATATGAGCGAGTTGATGAAATGCATGTGCAGCGCACGCACGATGTAGATCGATATGCCACATGGCTAAAACAAGCAGGGTTTCGCTTGCTGCACGTATGGGCGGATTTTACAGAACAACAGCCGACAAATGAAAGTGAGCGCATTTTTTTCATTGCGCAAAAATAACGTCCCAAAAGTGTTTGCTTTTGGGACGTTTTATTTAGCAGGATTTTTTCAATTAATCGCGAACATAATCAATCTGTTGGCGCACCTTTTCTTTTTCTTCGTCAAATTTTTCATGTGTTTTTTGAAAAACATGAGCGAACAAGTCTCCGACTTCTTTTTCTAACACGTCAATGCCAGCCCCTGTAATGCCACCTTTGACGCACACTTTCTCCTGCAATGTCGGCAACGTATACAATTGTTTTTCAAGCAAGGCGCCTAGTCCGATCATCATTTCTGTTGCTAACATCGTTGCTTGTTCTTTTGTAATGGACGTCTGCTGCACAGCTGCATCGATAAATTTTTGAATTAAGTAGCTAAAAAAGGCAGGACCGCAGCTCGTTAAATCAGAAGCGATGCGCGTAATAGGCTCGTCTATGTATATTGGACGAGAAATGGAGCGAAACAGCTGTTCAACCGTTGTCCGATATGCATCTGCACAGCGTTCGCTGACGGTAATTAAAGAGCTCCCTGCAAGCGCGCGGTTTGTGATGCTTGGAATGACGCGAATGACGTGACATGGCACGAGCGATTCGAGCTGTTGAACCGAGACCGGGCTCGTAATCGATACGATGCAATGATCATCTGTTAAATGTGGACGTAGTTGCTTTAAAACAGCAGGCATATGTAACGGCTTTGTGCAAATGAAAATAATCGTTGCATGTTTGGCTACTTCTTCGTTCGTTTGTATGACATGAACGTTTGGATAACGTTGTTGTATACTGTACGCTTTTTCAAGCGTCCGATTCGTAATAAATAGTTGTTCTTGTTTTACAGCATTTCCGTTAATAAACGATTCAATTAAAATCGTTCCCATGTTTCCTGTTCCGATAAACCCTATATTCAACGGTACTCCCCCCTTATCCGTCACCACTATATGTCATATGTATGCGACGATGACACGTTTTATGAAAGGGTGAACGTATGAAGTGGATAAAAACGTATGAGCGTTGGATATATATTGGGGCGCTTGTTGTTGGAACGATCATTTGGGTGACGCAACGGGAAGAAACGACAATACAACCGTTGTCGTTAGAACAAAATGAACAACAAGTAGAACAACAAGCGGAGAAACAAGAAGAGGAAACGTCTGTTTTCATTGATGTGAAAGGAGCGGTCAAGCGAGCCGGAGTATACGAAGTCGCACCGACAAGCCGTATTCGAGATGTGATTGAAATGGCAGGAGGATTAACAGAAGAAGCGGATGAAACGAAAGTGAATTTGGCGATGAAAGTGCGTGATGAAATGGTCATTTACGTGCCGAAAAAAGGAGAAGAAATAAGCGAATTAGCGGACACGCATACGACAGACGGATCAAACGGGAAAGTAAACATTAATACAGCGACAGCAGAGCAACTACAAACGTTACAAGGCATCGGGCCTGCGAAAGCCGCTGCCATTATTGCATATCGCGAGGAGCACGGACCATTTCAAAAAGCGGAAGATTTGTTGAATGTGAGCGGAATTGGGCAAAAATCGCTTGAAAAAATAAAACAACAAATTGTCGTCCGCTAAAATTGACGATAAACTAAAGGCATAATGGACAAGGGGGGAGAAGCGATATGAACCGAATTACATGGGATCAATATTTTATGGCGCAAAGCCATTTATTAGCGTTACGTAGTACGTGCACAAGGTTGGCGGTCGGCGCAACGATCGTGCGCGATAAACGTATCATTGCAGGAGGATATAACGGCTCGATCGCAGGCGGAGCACATTGTATAGACGAAGGATGTTATGTCATTGACAACCATTGTGTGCGTACGATTCATGCGGAAATGAACGCCATTTTACAATGCGCAAAGTTTGGTGTGCCAACAGAAGGGGCGGAAATATACGTCACCCATTTTCCTTGTTTACAATGTTGTAAAGCGATTATTCAAAGCGGGATCAAGGCTGTTTATTATGCGAACGACTATAAAAATCATCCGTTTGCTTTGCAATTGTTTGAACAAGCAGGGGTAACGGTTCAACACGTTCCTTTTGATGTGGAATGTATTCCGACATTTTTACATGCGAAGGGGAGATGATGTATCGTTTATGTAGCGATGGCGGCCGTTTTGGCCGTCCTGTCTATATTGACAAAATCCGTTGTTTGCTTTGTGCTCTCGGTTGCGTATCATTTGTTTTTGTTTTGGCGGAAGCGAACGTTCTTTTTCGTTTGTGCTAGCGCATATTTGTTTTTTCTGTTATGGAGCCATTCGATCGATCGTCATAACGTGACGACGCTTTCAGGACATGAAACAGCGTTGTTCGTGCGATTTGTTGCTCCGATTTATATCGATGGGGATCGAATAAAAACGGTTGTACAATGGAAACAAGAGCGTTTACAGCTTATTTATCGACTTCGTACGGAAGAAGAAAAATATGAATGGGATGCGCTTCAAATCGGTACAGCCTGTTTGGTGAAAGGAGCGCTTGAGCGTCCCTCTTTGCCGACGAACCCGTATGCGTTCAATTATCGCCAATATTTGTTTTATCATCGCATCCATTGGATCGTTCGCCCTACTTCGCTTGAACGGTGCATGCGCACACACGTGACATGGATGGAACGATTACAACTAATTCGACAGCATGGCATTCGCTACATTCAAAGCCATTTTCCTCATGACGTGGGCGCGTTTATGCAGGCGCTAATTTACGGTGAACGAAGCGATATAGAGCCAACCGTTCTTGCGGGCTATCAAAAGTTAGGGCTTATCCATTTGCTAGCGATTTCAGGTTTGCATATGACATTGCTTGTTGGTGGTTGTTTTTATTTATTCATTCGTTTCGGGATCACCCGAGAACGAGCAACCTTGATTTTATTATGTTTTATTCCTTTATACGTCATTTTATCAGGGGCCGCTCCGTCAGTAATGCGCGCAGCAATTATGACAAGTTGTTTTCTTCTCTTTTCCTCTCGTCTTCGCACGCTTGATGCATTAAGCGTCGCTTGTCTTCTTTTACTACTAAAAAACCCATATATGATATTTCATCTCGGTTTTCAATTATCTTTTCTCGTTTGTTTTGCGTTAATTATTTGTTCTTCGTTTATTCAAAACGAACGTTCAATAATTCGTCAGTTGTTTATGACATCGTTTATTGCACAAATAGGGGCATTGCCGATTTTGCTTTACCATTTTTATGAATTTTCCGTTTTATCGATCCCATTAAACATCATGTTTGTTCCGCTTTATTCTTTTGTCATTTTGCCGCTCTCATTTCTGGCGTGGTTAATCCACTTCTTTGTGCCGTTTGTTAGCCCGATGATCACATATGTATTGACATTTGTGATTGAACATGCAAACAAGCTTGTTATTTCATTAGCACATACGTTTTTGCTCACCCTCGGTCGCCCGCCAACGTGGTTGTTGATCGCTTATATCTTCTCGATTGCTCTCTTTTTTCTTTCGTTTGAGTATAAACAAATCATCTTTCGTTTTTCGTTTCTTTTTGTGATCATCGTTCATTTCGTTTGGCCGTTTTTTCGTCCGAGCGGCGAAGTCGTCATGTTAGATGTTGGACAAGGAGATAGTATATATATCGAATTGCCGTATCGAAAAGCCATTTATATGATTGATACGGGCGGAACGATGTCATTTGGCGATGAGCCGTGGAGAAAAAGGAAGCAATCGTTTCGTGTCGGAGAAGATGTCATCGTTCCGTTTTTGAAAGCAAAGGGGGTTCGGACACTTGATGCGCTCATTGTGACACACGGTGATTTCGATCATATCGGGGATGCAAGCGATGTATTAAATGCTGTCCGTGTGCGAAAACTGTTTGTCGGTATGCACAAAAATGATTTGCTGCAAACGGTCATAGAACATGCGATCAATAAAGGGACGCATGTCCAAATGGTGAAAAGCGGCGATCGTTGGACGGTTGGGAACGCGCAATTTTACATTCTTTCTCCGTTTGGAAATGAAGAGACGACAAATGACGGTTCGATTGTGCTGTACGCGTTTATGGGAGGAGCATACTGGCTATTTACAGGTGATTTAGAAGAAAAAGGAGAACAACAACTCATCACGATGTACCGCTCATTGCCCGTTGACATGTTAAAAGTCGGGCATCACGGAAGTAAAACATCGACATCTGAGCTATTTTTACAACATATTCGTCCGAAAGTGGCGCTTATTTCAGTCGGACGTCGCAATCGGTACGGACATCCGCATCGTGAAGTGCTCGAGCGTTTGCGCGACTATCACGTTCGTACGTTTCGTACGGATGAACATGGTGCCATCGTCATTCGTTTTTCGAAACGGATAAGCACCATTCAAACGTTTTCCCCATAAAATGAAAGAAAAAAGAGACTGCAGCGTGCAATCTCTTTCGGGTGTTCATTATGCACCAAAAAATTTAACAAGTGTAGCAATAATGAACATAGTGGCAAAAAAGCCGAATGATACGATGAAGCCAACAGCCGAGTCAACGGCATCGTTGCGCGTACATTGAACGTTTTTTTCAAATTCGTTCATGACCATCCCTCCTATTTTCTCACCATTAGTATAAGGGAAAAAAGAGAGAAAATCTACATCGTTGACAACAGTTGTCACAAATAGTTCGTGCGAGATCGGAAAAGATAAGGATACCCGTTGGACAAATGAGTTCCTAGGGCTTGTTTTCCAACGTTTAAATAAATGGGAGTTGGCGATTTTCATCTGCTAACTCCCTTGTAAAATGCTCCGAAACGTTGTATGTTCTTTAAAGAAAACGGCTGAAGAATGGGGAAGAGAACATGGAACAACTATATGTCATATATGGCACGGAGCATTTTTTAATGAAACAAGCGTATGAACAAATTGTTCGCCGGGCGTTGTCAGATGAAGAACGTGAATGGAATGTTAGTACATACGATTGCGAAGAAACACCGATTGAAGTGGCGCTTGAAGATGCGGAGACGCTTCCGTTTTTCGGTGAGCGAAAAATCGTCATTGTGAAGCAACCGTATTTTTTAACGGCGGAAAAAGGGAAAGATAAGGTCGAGCACGACGTCAAGCGGCTAGAAGCTTACATCGAGCGACCAGCGCCGTTTTCAAGCGTCATTTTTGTCGGAGCGTATGAAAAGTTGGACGAGCGTAAAAAAGTGACGAAAGCGTTATTAAAGAAGGCGAACGTCATCGTTGCCAAGCCGCTCAATGAAAAAGAATTAAAGCAATGGGTAAAAGGACAATGTCAAATCGACGATGATGCGATCGATGTGTTACTTACATTAGCAGGCACAGATTTAGCGACATTAGCGAACGAAATTGAAAAGCTGATGCTTTTCGCTTCGCACCGCTCTATTACAGCAAGCGATGTTCGATTGCTTGTGTCGCGCACGCTAGAACAAAATGTATTTACTCTCGTTGAACAAATGGCCAAGCAAAACATCCCTGCTGCGTTGCAGACGCTTCAAGATTTGTTGCGCCAAAATGAAGAACCAATTAAGCTTGTTGCTCTATTAGCAAGTCAATTTCGGCTTATTTATGAAGTAAAGGAACTGATGAAAACAGGGTACGGTCAACAACAAATCGCCTCGATGTTAGGTGTCCATCCGTTCCGTGTAAAAGTGGCGGCTGGTTATGCGACGGGGTTTTCAGAACAACAGCTCATGAGCATTTTATACGATTTAGCAGAAACCGACTATGCGCTAAAAAGTAGCGCAATGGATAAACAGTTGTTATTGCAGTTGTTTTTCTTAAAGTTGCAGCGGTAGAGATTTTATCTACCGCTTTTGTTGTAACGCATCGACATCGATCATATAGTAGCCATCGCCATCTGTTGTGACGATCCCTTCCTGTTTGAGTTGGCTTAGTACACGGCTGACCGTTTCGCGCGCGGCGCCAATCATATTGGCTAATTCTCGCGTTGTGAGCAATGTTTTTAGACGATAACGACCGTTCATATATACGCCGTTTGTTGTTGCTAACCGAATGAAAAGCCGGGCCAATTGTTCAGCTGTATTGTGAAAGGCTAGCTCTTCTAAACGTGTTTGCAATTCGATAATTTTTTCGCCCATGATGCGAAACAGCTTGATACATAGCTGTGGATAACAAATGAGTGTTTGTTCAAATTGCTCAATCGGAATGACAATGAGTGTTGTTTCGTCCATCATTTCCGCATGTGCAGGATACGTGCCACGCCGGAAAAAGCCGGTATGTGGAAACATATCTCCCTCTTGTAAAATAGATACAATTTGTTCTTTTCCGCTTACATCTGTTTTGTAAATTTTTACTGTCCCACGAGCGATAAAAAAGACGCGATCAAGCGGGTCGCCTTGCAGAAACGCAAGCATTTTCGGTTTATACGTCCGGACGGTCGCGATATGTACGATCGTTTCTAATTCTTCATCAGATAGTTGGGAAAATAGCGAAATCGTTTTTAACTGTTGTTTCACCCAATGAAACATATACATCCCCTCCCATAATGAAAAAAACAGCTTGCCGCGTATGACAAGCTGTTTTTTCGTTATGCTGTAATGCTGTTTAATTTTTTCGCTAAACGTGATTTATAGCGATTTGCAGCATTTTTGTGGATTAAGCCTTTGCTAGCTGCTTTGTCAATTTTTTTCGTTGCAAATGCGAAAGCTTCTTTTGCTTTTTCCACATCTTTTAATTCAACAAGCGCTTCAAACTTTTTGATTGCTGTGCGCATTGCTGATTTCATAGCTGCGTTATGAGCGCGGCGCTTTTCGCTTGTTTTTGCACGTTTAATTGCAGATTTAATGTTTGCCATTTTTTTCACCTCCGTTAACCGATCGCAAATATATACGTTCAATACGCGACAGTTCGATGAACAATAAGAACAAGTGATATTCTACCAAACTGCTCTTAATTATGCAATAGGGCAAAGCCGGAAAAGTGCGATTGTATGAAAAAGGAGGAAAATGGATAAAACAAATGATAAAAAATACATGGAGGAGACCGTATGATTGATTTACGACCGTATAGCGTACGAACGGATTTAGCCATTGAGGCACACGAAATAGCCATTGAAGAACGATTGCAAAACGAAAAACAAACGTCACTAGAAGGGGTATTCATTCGCGATTGGGAAGAAGATGGCATTCATTTTTCGTTTGTCGAAGTAACAGAGGAAGGTGCAAAAACGTTAGGGAAGAAAGTTGGGAAATATTTGACAATTGAGGCACAAGGCATTCGAACACAAGATACCGATTTGCAGCAAAAAGTGGAAAAATTATTCGCGAAACATTTTCATGCCTTTTTACAGCAGCTTGGCATTTCGAAAGAAGCAAGTTGTCTTGTCGTTGGGTTAGGGAATGCAGAAGTAACCCCTGATGCGCTCGGTCCGTTAGCTGTATCGAATTTAGTCGTGACGCGCCATTTATTTCAACTGCAACCAGAGAGCGTTCAAGACGGATTTCGCTCGGTCAGTGCGCTCGCTCCAGGGGTCATGGGGATGACAGGCATTGAAACGAGCGACGTCATTGCGGGCATCGTTGAAAAAATTCAACCGGATTTTATTATTGCCATTGATGCGTTAGCAGCGCGTTCAATTGAACGAGTAAACGCCACTATTCAAATTTCAGATACCGGTATTCATCCGGGATCAGGGGTAGGAAATAAACGAAAAGAACTTAGCAAACAAACGTTAGGTATTCCTGTTATTGCGATTGGTGTACCGACTGTTGTCGATGCGGTATCGATTGCAAGCGACACGATTGACTTATTGTTAAAACATCTCGGTCGCGAGATGAAAGAAGGAAATCAACCTGCCCGTGCTCTTGCCCCGGCGAGTCTCGTATTCGGAAAGAAAAAAAAGTTGACGGAAGAAGATTTGCCGAGCGAATCGGATCGTTCTACTTTTTTAGGGATGGTCGGCATGCTTAATGAAGAAGAAAAACGGAGGTTAATTTACGAAGTGCTTGCCCCGATCGGTCATAATTTAATGGTTACGCCAAAAGAGGTCGATGTATTTATTGAGGAAATGGCAAACATATTAGCAGGCGGGTTGAACGCTGCCCTACATCATCGCATTGATCAAGAAAACGTCGGGGCATATACGCATTAGTTTTTCGTTCTATCTTTCAAAGCATTGTCATATTGATAGAGTAGACAAGCTTTGAAAGGGTGAAGTGAAGAAAATGATGGTGACCGTTCACGGAACAAGTATAAAAAAGTGGATTATATTCATTTTGTTTACGTTTATTAGTACGATAACAGTTGTCGCGACAATGACAGCGACGTCAACATATCGCCTTTCCTCTTCTTCTGTTCATGAAATGACGAATCGTTTTTCGACGGAGTCGCTTGTATATGTACTTTCATTTGAAAATGTGTATTTTCGTGAAATGCTACCAAAAGAAAAACAGCAACTGCCTTATTCTACATATTTTTTTCAAATGACAACAAGCGTGAATTTTCATGATCCGCGCAGTTTGTTAGGACGGGAGTTACCCGGCTTTTCACTGTATGATAGCGAAATTATTTTAGCTGGTGAAGGAACAAACTTTACAAACATTCCGTACGAGTCGCCCCCTCCTTTAGAAGTGTTGCTTGCTGAGCGAGAGGCGGCACAAGAGCAGCTTCAAGAGGAAGAAATGCCACTTGCTCCCGCCCCTTCACAAACGACAGGAGGAAAGAAAGTTGTTTATATTTATCATACACATACACAAGAATCGTATTTGCCAGCGTTAAAAGGGGTGACGAATCCAAACTTTGCGCATCATCCAACTGTGAATGTAACGAAAGTCGGAAAAAAACTTGGAGAAGAATTGGAAAAGCGTGGGATCGGTACAGTTGTTGATACGACCGACTTTATAGGTAAATTGTTAAAAAACGACATGCCGTATTACCGAGCGTACGACATGTCGCGTAAAACGGTTGTTGAAGCGATGGCAAACAATCGAGACGTTCAATATTTAATTGACATTCATCGTGATTCTCGGCGTCGCAACGATACGACCGTAACAATTAACGGCGTCGACTATGCGAGAGTGTCGTTTATTATCGGTGGAGAAAATGCGAAATATGAAAAAAACTTACAGCTTGTTACGAAATTACATGAGCTACTTGAAAAAAAATATCCTGGGTTAAGTCGCGGAACGTTTGAGAAAAAAGGAGTCGGGACAAATGGAAAGTTTAATCAAGATTTATCGGAGAACGCGATTTTAATCGAGTTTGGCGGAGTTGATAATACGTTTCAAGAATTGTACCGGACAGCATCCGCTGTGGCGGATGTATTTAGCGAATATTATTGGCAAGCAGAAAAAGTAAATGCGACTCAACCGGCAGAAAAAAAGTAGGTGAGTAAGATGGTGAAATTTACGATGCAAAGTTTACTCATCGCCGTCATTTTTTTAGTAGGTGTATTGCTCGGCATGCAGCAAGCGAATGAAGGGATGCGGAAAATGAAAGGGTATAACGATCCATCGCTTGAGCGAGTCATACACGTATCAAAAGATGAAACGATCGTGCTCGGGCAATCGATTGAAGAAAAAAAAGAAAAATTGCAACAAATTGAGGCGTTTAACATGTTTTCGAAGGCAGGCCAAAAACTTGCGACATTCGTTCATTCGCTCGTTGAACATATGCTTTCGTTTATGCAAAAGGCAGGATAACGATCCGCCTTTTCTTTATTTTGCGTTGAATATTGCAAACGTTGTTGCTATAATCAAAGCTAGCGTATTTCGGAAATTATAGGAGTGGAACATAGATGAATCGTGAAGAAAGATTAAAAAGAAGGGATCGCATTCGCAACTTTTC
The DNA here is from genome assembly GCF_050613275.1 of Anoxybacillus dikiliensis. Lineage (GTDB taxonomy): Bacteria > Bacillota > Bacilli > Bacillales > Anoxybacillaceae > Anoxybacillus. Next base: position 1,903,107 of record NZ_CP187112.1, on the reverse strand, counting down.
CATTATTGCACATATCGACCACGGCAAATCTACGCTTGCCGACCGCATTCTTGAAAAGACGGGTGCGCTATCTGAACGCGAGATGAAAGAACAAGCGCTCGATTCGATGGAGTTAGAGCGCGAGCGCGGCATTACGATTAAATTAAATGCTGTTCAGCTTCATTACAAAGCGAAAGATGGGGAAGATTACATTTTACATTTAATTGATACGCCTGGTCACGTCGACTTTACGTACGAAGTATCGCGTAGTTTAGCAGCGTGTGAAGGGGCGATTTTAGTCGTTGATGCGGCACAAGGCATTGAAGCACAAACGCTTGCTAACGTATATTTAGCGATTGATAACAATTTAGAAATTTTGCCGGTCATTAATAAAATTGACTTGCCGAGTGCGGACCCTGAGCGTGTTCGCCAAGAAATTGAAGATGTGATCGGTCTTGACGCATCAGAAGCTGTATTAGCATCGGCGAAAGTCGGCATTGGAATTGATGAAATTTTAGAGCAAATCGTTCAAAAAATTCCTGCTCCATCTGGAGATCCAGATGCCCCGCTTAAAGCGCTTATTTTTGACTCGCTTTATGACCCATATCGCGGCGTTGTTGCATACATCCGCGTTGTCGAAGGAACGGTGAAAGCAGGCCAAAAAATTAAAATGATGGCGACAGGAAAAGAATTTGAAGTCGTTGAAGTCGGGGTATTCACGCCGAAAGCGAAAATCGTCGATGAATTGACCGTTGGGGATGTCGGCTATTTAACCGCATCGATTAAAAACGTAAGCGATACGCGCGTCGGGGATACGATTACGCATGCCGACAATCCAGCAGCTGAACCGCTTCCAGGATATCGTCGTTTAAATCCGATGGTGTTTTGCGGTTTGTATCCAATCGATACAGCACGTTATAACGATTTGCGCGAGGCGTTAGAAAAGCTTCAGTTAAACGATGCAGCGTTGCAGTTTGAACCAGAGACATCCCAAGCGCTCGGTTTCGGTTTCCGATGCGGCTTTTTAGGTCTTTTGCATATGGAAATTATTCAAGAGCGTTTAGAGCGCGAGTTTAACATTGATATTATTGCGACAGCGCCAAGCGTTATTTATAAAGTATATTTAACGGACGGAACAGAGTTAGCGGTCGATAACCCATCAAACATGCCAGATCCACAAAAAATTGACCGCGTCGAAGAGCCGTACGTGCGAGCGACGATTATGGTACCGAACGATTTCGTCGGTCCTGTCATGGAACTATGTCAAAAGAAACGCGGCATTTTTGGTGATATGCAATATTTAGACGAGCGACGCGTGACGCTCACATATGAATTGCCGCTTGCTGAAATCGTATACGACTTCTTTGACATTTTAAAATCGAGCACGAAAGGATACGCATCGTTTGACTACGAGTTAATTGGCTATAAGCCGTCTAAACTTGTAAAAATGGACATTTTATTAAACGGTGAAAAAGTCGACGCTTTATCGTTTATTGTCCATCGCGACTCAGCGTACGATCGTGGAAAAGTAATCGTGGAAAAGTTAAAAGATTTAATTCCGCGTCAACAGTTCGAAGTACCTGTGCAAGCCGCCATCGGCAATAAAATTATTGCACGTTCAACAATTAAAGCGCTGCGTAAAAACGTATTGGCGAAATGTTACGGTGGAGATATTTCCCGTAAGCGAAAGTTGCTTGAGAAGCAAAAAGAAGGGAAAAAGCGCATGAAACAAGTCGGCTCTGTTGAAGTGCCGCAAGAAGCGTTTATGGCTGTGTTAAAGATGGACGATCAAAAATAACCGCAGAATGTTTCTGCGGTTTTTTATATAGAAAAGGGTGAAACGAGTGATTCAAGCAGCATATATTCATATTCCGTTTTGTACGCACATTTGTCATTATTGTGATTTCAATAAAGTATTTTTACATCAACAGCCGGTCGACGATTATATTGATGCGTTAATCATCGAAATGGAACGGACGTTTGAACGTGTTCCGACACGGCAATTACAAACCGTATTTATCGGTGGAGGAACGCCGACATCATTGACCGCCCGACAGCTTGATCGATTATTGCATGCTATTCACCGCATCGTTTCGCTCGCTTCAGATGTCGAGTTTACCGTTGAAGCGAATCCGGATGAAGTGAGCGATGAACAGTTATACGTGCTTAAGCAATGGGGAGTGAACCGCCTCAGTTTTGGTGTGCAAACGTTCGATCGTGAACTGCTCCGACGCATTGGGCGTACACATACGAAAGAAACAGCGATCGAAACGATTGAGCGCGTGCACAAGCTCGGCTTTCATAATATCAATATCGATTTAATGTACGGATTGCCGACACAAACGATCGACCATCTGAACGAAACGTTGCGCGTGACGTTTTCGCTGCCGATCCAACATGTGTCTGCCTACTCGCTTATTATTGAGCCAAAAACAGTATTTTACAACTTAATGAAAAGACAGACGTTGCCGTTGCCAAGTCAAGAAGAAGAAGCGCATATGTATGAAATCATTATGGAACAGATGGAGCAACACGGATATAAACAATATGAACTAAGTAATTATGCTCAAAAAGGGTTTGATAGCCGCCATAATATGACATATTGGAGTAACGACTATTACTACGGATTTGGCGCAGGTGCTCATAGTTATATGAACGGGGTTAGATATGTAAACGCTGGTCCAATAAAAAAATATATACAGCTCATTGGGCAAGGGCAGTTACCACATGTAGATACGCATGTGGTGTCAAAAGAAGAGCGAATGGAAGAGCATATGTTTCTTGGTTTACGAAAAATCGAAGGGGTTAATAAAAATGAATTTTTCATGCGATATGGAAAAACGGTGCATGACGTTTTCGGTGAAGCCATTGACTTGCAAAAACGAAACGGATTGCTTGAAGAGACGGAGGAAACAATTGTTCTTACGCATCGCGGCAAATTGCTCGGTAATGAAGTATTTCAATCGTTTCTTGGTGTTTCATCTTGACACGACAAGTGCAATTTGATACCTTAATAGTAGATTTAGCACTCGCTCTATGAGAGTGCTAACAGAGGTGATGAGCGTTGCTAACAGATCGCCAATTGTTAATTTTAAAAATTATTGTCGATGATTTTATTCGTTCTGGGCAACCTGTTGGTTCACGAACGTTATCGAAAAAAGAGCAAATTACGTTTAGTTCAGCGACGATTCGGAACGAGATGGCGGACTTAGAGGAGCTAGGTTTTATTGAAAAGACGCATATTTCCTCTGGTCGCGTTCCTTCTCAAAAAGGATATCGTTATTACGTTGACCATTTATTGCCACCTGTCCAGTTAACACAAAAAGATGTACAAACGATTCAGTCGATTTTCCATGAACAAATATATGAATTAGAAAAGCTCATTGAAAAATCGGCGCAAATTTTATCGGACTTGACGAACTATACAACCGTTGTTCTCGGTCCTTCGGTGAAAGAACATAAATTAAAAACGATTCAAATCGTTCCGCTGAATGCCGAAACAGCCGTTGCCATTATCGTGACCGATACAGGATATGTAGAGAAACATGTTGTGACGTTGCCGTCGTCCATTCCACCATCGGACGTTGAAAAAATGGTCAACATTTTAAACGAGCGGTTGACAGGTGTACCTTTAGAAGATTTAACAGATAAAATTCAAACAGAGGTTGCGCATGTGCTTCGCGAACACATCCAAAGCTACGACCACATGTTGCGAATGATTTCGTCTTCTTTAGATTTAAACGCGCCTGCGCAAATGTTTTTAAGCGGAAAAATGAACATGCTCCGTCAACCGGAGTTTAGCGACATCGATAAGCTTCGCGCATTGCTGAATGTCATTGAACAAGAAAAAGAGTTTTATCGTTTGTTAAGAAAGCATAAGCAACAAGGCATTCAAGTGAAAATCGGCACGGAAAACGATGTAGAAGGAATGGAAAACTGCAGTTTAATTACAGCGACATATTCTGTCGATGGAGAAAAGCTTGGCACGATTGCTGTTCTTGGACCAACTCGCATGGAATATTCGCGCGTTATTTCACTATTAAACCTTGTTGCGACGGATTTGTCGAAGGTGTTATCGGTGTGGTATCAAAAAGATTAGCGATGTCAATATTATGGATGGGGAATTTCCCCATCCGCTTTTCAAGTGTTTGAGGGAGGTGAGAAGATGGAGAAAGAACAGCGTACATATGATGAAACGGTTGAACAATGTGAAAACGTGCAAGACGAGCAAGCGCAAGACGAGCAAGCGCAAGAGGAGCAAGCGCAAGAGGAGCAAGTGCAAAGTGGAGAAACACAACAAGAAGAGCAAGACGAGTTATCGCTTGCGCACGAAAAAATCGCCCAATTGGAAGCGAAGTTAGCGGAAGCGGAAAACCGTTTGCTTCGATTGCATGCCGATTTCGATAACTACCGTCGCCGTGTGCGTTTAGATATGGAAGCTGCTGAAAAATACCGCGCGCAAAGTTTAGTTTCCGATTTGTTGCCGATTTTAGATAACTTTGAACGCGCGTTACAAGTGCAAGTCGAAGATGAAAAAGCAAAATCGTTATTGCAAGGGATGGAAATGGTTTATCGCGCATTAATTGAAGCGCTCAAAAAAGAAGGGGTCGAGGCGATTGAATCGGTTGGAAAACCGTTCGATCCTCATGTGCATCAAGCGGTGATGCAAGTGGATGACCAAAACTATGAACCGAACACGGTTGTTGAAGAATTTCAAAAAGGCTACAAATTAAAAGATCGTGTCATTCGTCCAGCAATGGTCAAAGTAAATCAATGAGGAGGGATTATGTATGAGCAAAATTATCGGCATTGACTTAGGTACAACAAACTCTTGTGTCGCTGTGCTAGAGGGTGGAGAACCAAAAGTTATTCCAAACCCAGAGGGAGGTCGCACGACACCATCTGTCGTTGCGTTTAAAAACGGTGAGCGTTTAGTCGGTGAAGTCGCAAAACGTCAAGCGATTACAAACCCAAACACAATCATTTCGATTAAACGCCATATGGGTACAGACTATAAAGTACAAGTAGAAGGAAAAGAATACACACCACAACAAATTTCTGCGATGATTTTGCAATACTTAAAATCATATGCGGAAGCATATTTAGGTGAACCGGTCACACGTGCGGTCATTACTGTTCCAGCATACTTTAACGATGCGCAACGTCAAGCGACAAAAGATGCTGGTCGCATCGCTGGTTTAGAAGTCGAGCGCATCATTAACGAGCCGACAGCAGCAGCGTTAGCATACGGATTAGATAAAATGGATGAAGATCAAACGATTCTCGTATATGACCTTGGCGGCGGTACGTTTGACGTATCGATTCTTGAATTAGGTGATGGCGTATTTGAAGTCAAAGCGACGGCTGGTGACAACCATCTTGGTGGTGACGACTTCGACCAAGTCATCATTGATTATTTAGTTGAGGAGTTCAAAAAAGAACATGGCATTGATTTATCAAAAGATAAAATGGCGTTGCAACGTTTAAAAGATGCGGCAGAAAAAGCGAAAAAAGAGCTTTCAGGCGTGATGCAAACGCAAATTTCATTGCCGTTTATTAGCGCAAATGAAAATGGTCCACTTCACTTAGAAATGACGTTAACGCGCGCAAAATTTGAGGAATTATCGGCGCACTTAGTTGAGCGTACGATGGGTCCTGTTCGTCAAGCGTTAAAAGATGCTGGGTTGACGCCAGCTGATATCGACAAAGTGATTCTTGTTGGTGGTTCAACGCGCATCCCAGCTGTTCAAGAAGCGATTAAAAAAGAAATTGGCAAAGAGCCTCATAAAGGTGTAAACCCAGATGAAGTTGTTGCGATCGGTGCAGCGATTCAAGGTGGAGTGATCGCAGGGGACGTAAAAGACGTCGTATTATTAGACGTGACACCACTTTCGCTCGGTATTGAAACGATGGGTGGCGTCTTTACAAAATTAATTGAACGCAACACAACGATTCCAACAAGTAAATCACAAATTTTCACAACGGCAGCAGATAACCAAACGGCTGTAGACATTCACGTGTTACAAGGTGAGCGTCCGATGGCTGCCGATAACAAAACGCTCGGTCGCTTCCAATTAACAGACATTCCGCCAGCTCCGCGCGGTGTACCGCAAATTGAAGTGACATTTGACATTGACGCGAACGGTATTGTGCACGTGCGGGCGAAAGATTTAGGTACAAATAAAGAGCAATCGATTACAATTAAATCTTCTTCTGGTTTGTCTGAAGAAGAAATTCAACGCATGATTAAAGAAGCAGAAGAAAATGCAGAAGCAGACCGGAAGCGAAAAGAGGAAGTGGAACTTCGCAATGAAGCAGACCATCTCATTTTCACAACAGAAAAAACGTTAAAAGAATTAGAAGGAAAAGTAGACGAAGCGGATGTGAAAAAAGCGCAAGAAGCAAAAGATGCATTAAAAGCAGCGCTTGAGGGCAAAGATATTGAAGACATTCGCGCAAAGAAAAACGCGTTGCAAGAAGTTGTGCAACAGCTTTCTATTAAGCTATATGAGCAAGCGGCTAAACAAGCGCAAGCACAACAAAGCGAAGGCAAAAAAGACGACAACGTCGTCGATGCTGAATTTGAAGAAGTGAAAGAAGATAAGTAAACAAACAAAAAGTCAAAGTCAGGCCTGCCTTGGCTTTGACTTTTTTGCTATGGAAACATCAAATATATTGCGCAACAAGTTCAGACAATGATAAAATTACGTTCATGTGAACGAGTCGGGAGTGGGTGATCATGAGTAAACGAGACTACTATGAAGTGCTCGGCGTGAGTAAAAACGCAACAAAAGAAGAAATTAAAAAAGCATATCGAAAGTTATCAAAACAGTATCATCCAGATATTAACAAAGCGCCCGATGCAGCTGAAAAGTTTAAAGAAATTAAAGAAGCATACGAAGTGTTAAGCGATGACCAAAAGCGCGCCCATTACGATCAATTCGGCCATACAGATCCGAACCAGCAGTTTGGTGGATTTGGCGGGGCTGATTTTGACTTCGGTGGGTTTGGCGGCTTTGAAGATATTTTTAGTAGCTTTTTTGGCGGTGGGCGTCGACGTGATCCGAGCGCACCGCGTGCAGGGGCAGATTTGCAATATACGATGAGACTTACATTTGAAGAAGCTGTTTTTGGAAAAGAAACGGACATTGAAATTCCACGTGAAGAAACGTGCGATACGTGCCATGGTTCTGGGGCGAAGCCAGGAACGAAAAAAGAAACGTGCGCACATTGTCACGGTACAGGTCAATTAACAATTGAGCAGGCGACGCCGTTTGGTCGCATCGTAAATCGTCGCCCGTGTCATCATTGCGGTGGCACAGGACACTTTATTAAAGAAAAATGTTCGACATGTCATGGAACAGGGCGTGTAAAAAAACGGAAAAAAATTCACGTCAAAATTCCTGCCGGTGTCGATGACGGTCAACAGCTCCGTCTAGCCGGTCAAGGTGAACCGGGTATTAATGGCGGACCAGCGGGAGATTTATATATCGTCTTCCATGTCGAACCACATGAGTTTTTTGAACGCGATGGCGATGATATTTATTGTGAAATGCCAATTACGTTTACACAAGCCGCGCTTGGTGCGGATATTGAAGTGCCGACGTTGTATGGAAAAGTGAAATTGAAAATTCCAGCAGGCACGCAAACAGGTACGAAATTCCGTTTAAAAGGAAAAGGAGTACCGAATGTGCATGGATACGGAAAAGGAGACCAACATATTCGGGTTCGTGTTGTCACACCAACGAAGTTAACCGAACGTCAAAAACAATTGTTGCGTGAGTTTGAACAACTCAGTCAAGGGCATGGACAAGAAGATAGCTTTTTTGCGAAAGTGAAGCGAGCATTTAAAGGGGAGTAACGTGAAGGAGGAGTTGGTAGATCATGAAATGGTCTGAAATAAGCATTCATACAACACACGAAGCGGTCGAGGCGATTTCAAATATTTTACACGAAGCGGGTGCGGGTGGCGTCGTCATTGAAGATCCATTTGAATTAACGAAAGAACGAGAAGCGACTTACGGGGAAATCTACCAACTCAATCCTGACGATTACCCCGAGGAAGGAGTTATTATTAAGGCATATTTGCCGGTAAATAGCTTTTTAGGTGAAACGGTCGAAGAAATTAAACAGGCGATTAACAATTTAATGTTATATAACATCGATATTGGGCGAAACAAAATTACAATTAGCGAAGTGAACGAAGAGGAATGGGCAACAGCGTGGAAAAAATATTATAACCCTGTCAAAATTTCTGAGCGGTTTACGATCGTTCCGACATGGGAAACGTATGAACCGGTTTCGAGCGATGAACTAATTATTGAGCTAGATCCGGGCATGGCGTTCGGTACAGGGACGCACCCGACAACTGTGATGTGTATTCAAGCGCTTGAAAAAACGGTAAAAAAAGGCGATACGGTCGTCGATGTCGGTACAGGTTCAGGCATTTTAAGCATTGCCGCAGCCATGTTAGGGGCTGAACGTGTGCATGCGCTCGATTTAGATCCGGTTGCAGTAGAAAGCGCGAAGTTGAACGTAAAGCTGAATAAAGTACACGATGTCGTTACCGTTTCGCAAAACAATTTACTTGATCGATTCGATGAGCAAGCAGATATCATCGTTGCGAACATTTTGGCTGAAATCATTCTTCGTTTTGTCGATGATGCGTATCGTTCGTTGCGTCCGGGAGGCGTATTTATTACATCGGGCATTATTCAAACGAAAAAACAAGAAGTGAAAGAAGGTCTTCTTCGCGCTGGTTTCATGATTGAAGAAACGTTAACGATGGAAGATTGGATCGCATTTATTGCGAAAAAACAATAAAAAGGGTGTTCGCGTTGCAACGATATTTCGTACGTAACGAGCAAATCGTTGGCGATCACATCATGATTTCTGGCGATGACGTCCATCATATCGGGCGGGTCATGCGCATGAATGAAGGTGATCGTCTTCTTTGCTGTAATGAGCGTAGTGAAACGATGCTTTGTGAGATCGAACAAATGTCCAATGATTTTGTCCGATGCCGTATTATACAATGGTTAGAGGCAAATGTTGAACTGCCTATGCACATTTATATCGCAAGCGGACTGTTAAAAGGAGATAAATACGAACTCGTTTTACAAAAAGGAACAGAGCTTGGAGCAAGAGGCTTTCTTCCGCTCATGACATCCCGTTCGATCGTCAAATGGGACGAGAAAAAAGGCGATAAAAAAGTGGAACGTTGGCAAAAAATTGTGAAAGAAGCAGCTGAACAATCTCACCGAGCATATATGCCGTCAGTTTATGCTCCGATGACGATTCGTGAACTCATTGCGTGGGCGAACGACATGAATTATAAATGTATCGCTTACGAAGAAGAAGCGAAAGAAGGAAAACATCGTGCCTTTGCCGATCTTCTTCAAACGATGAGTGCAGGCGAGTCGCTTCTTCTTGTTTTTGGACCAGAAGGCGGTTTATCCGAGCAAGAAGTGACGTTATTAAAACAACATGGCTTCATGACATGTAGTCTTGGACCGCGCATTTTACGAGCGGAGACGGCACCGTTATATGCATTGTCAGCGGCGTCTTATGAATGGGAACTTAAGTGAGGTGATATATATGCCAACGGTTGCATTTCATACGTTAGGATGCAAAGTGAATCATTACGAAACAGAAGCGATTTGGCAATTATTTAAACAAGCAGGATATGAGCGAAAAGATTTTGAGACTCATGCCGATGTATATGTTATTAATACATGTACAGTCACGAATACAGGAGATAAAAAAAGCCGCCAAGTCATTCGACGTGCGGTGCGTCGCAATCCAGATGCGGTCGTTTGTGTAACAGGTTGTTATGCGCAAACTTCCCCAGCGGAAGTGATGGCGATTCCAGGTGTCGATATTGTCATCGGCACACAAGATCGCGGAAAAATTTTAGAGTACATCGAGCAGTTTAAACAACAGCGTGAGCCGATTAACGGTGTGCGCAACATTATGAAAACGCGCGTATATGAAGAATTGGATGTGCCTGCATTTACAGATCGAACGCGCGCATCGCTTAAAATCCAAGAAGGATGCAATAACTTTTGTACATTTTGTATCATTCCATGGGCGCGTGGCTTAATGCGTTCACGCGATCCGAAAGAAGTCATTCGTCAAGCGCAACAGCTTGTTGATGCAGGCTATAAAGAAATTGTCCTAACAGGCATTCATACAGGCGGATATGGTGAAGATATGAAAGACTACAATTTTGCCATGTTGTTGCGCGATATTGATGAGCAAGTGAAAGGATTAAAACGATTGCGTATTTCGTCGATTGAAGCGAGCCAAATTACCGATGAAGTGATCGAAGTATTGAAACGATCCGATAAAATCGTCCGCCATTTGCACATTCCGTTGCAATCAGGTTCAAATACGGTATTGAAGCGGATGCGTCGCAAATATACAACGGAATTTTTTGCGGAACGGTTAGCGCGTTTGCGTGAAGTATTTCCAGATTTAGCTGTTACGTCCGACGTCATTGTCGGCTTCCCAGGTGAGACAGAAGAAGAATTTATGGAGACATATACGTTTATTCGTGAACAACGGTTTTCTGAACTGCATGTTTTCCCATATTCGAAGCGGACAGGCACGCCAGCAGCAAGAATGCCAGATCAAGTAGATGAAGAAGTGAAAAATGAGCGCGTTCATCGCTTAATTGCACTTTCTGATCAACTAGCGAAAGAATATGCATCGAAGTTTGAAGGACAAGTGCTTGAAGTCATTCCAGAAGAGCTGTACAAAGAAGATCCAGCAAGCGGCTTATATGTTGGCTATACGGACAACTACTTAAAAGTAAAATTCCCAGCAACAGAAGAGATGGTCGGTCAACTTGTTAAAGTGAAAATTACAAAAGCAGGCTATCCGTATAACGAAGGCGAGTTTGTCCGCGTTATTCATGACATCAACGATACTATTCGATTAAGCTCATAAAAAGAAGTTGACTTATGAACTTGGTTATATTATACTTTGAAAGTACATGTTCCACATGTACCAAGGATTAGCGGTTTTGTTCGGAGGGAGGGAAGTAGGATGTCGAAAACGATCGTTCGTAAAAACGAGTCGCTTGAAGATGCTCTTCGTCGCTTCAAACGTGCGGTTTCAAAAACAGGTACGTTGCAAGAGGCAAGAAAGCGCGAATTCTATGAAAAGCCAAGCGTAAGACGTAAGAAAAAGTCTGAAGCGGCTAGAAAGCGCAAATATTAAAAGAGGGTGTATTTATGAGTCTTCTCGAACGTTTGAACAATGATATGAAGCAAGCGATGAAAAACAAAGAGAAGGACAAATTGTCGGTCATTCGCATGGTGAAATCCGCTTTGCAAAACGAAGCGATTAAACTTGGCAAAACGTTGACCGAAGATGAAGAATTAACCGTACTTTCTCGCGAATTAAAACAGCGTAAAGACTCCCTCCAAGAATTTGAAAAAGCTGGTCGCACAGACCTTGTTGATAAAGTCAAGGAAGAGATTACGGTTCTTGAACTTTACATGCCGAAGCAGTTGAGCGAAGAAGAGCTAGTGCAAATCGTCAAAGAAACGATTGCCGAAGTCGGCGCTTCCTCAAAAGCGGATATGGGTAAAGTCATGGGAGCGATCATGCCGAAAGTAAAAGGAAAAGCGGATGGCTCGCTCGTCAACAAACTTGTTCAACAACATTTAAGCTAAAAACACCTTACGATATCGTGAGGTGTTTTTTTGATTTTTGAAACTTTTTCTTCTTTCATACGTACATAATAAAGGTGAAGGGAGGAAAAAGCATGGCCGGTCCAATTGTTGTTTTCACCCATCCGTTTCTTGCGGCGCTTTTGTTAATTGCCGGCAGCGTCACGTTCGTTTGGCAACTGTACGATGCGCGCTGGGGATGGAAAGGAACTGTAAGCATCATTTGTTTTTTACTTTTTTTCTCATCGCATTTAGTAGCTGGTTTAACAAGCGTTGGGGCGATGATGTTGTTTGCGATTGGACTTATTTTATTAGTCATTGAGTTGTTTGTGCCGGGTGGAGTCATTGGCTTTTTTGGGCTCGGTACGCTCGTATGGAGCTTATTTTTAGCCGCAAAACATTCCCCGTTCGTTACAGTGTCATTAGCCGTAGCGGTTGTAAGTGCGATTATGATGGGCATATGGCTCAGTCGGGTGAGCAAAAAAAAGATGGCGCTTTTTGAAAAAATCGTGCTTACCGATGAACAGCGGAATGAAGAAGGGTATGTGTCTCATGAAGCGCGTGTTGATTTAATTGGGAAACGCGGAGTGGCCATCACTGTATTGCGGCCAGCAGGAACGGCGCTCATTGATGACGAACGTGTAGATGTTGTCACAGAAGGGGAATATATTGAACGACATCGGCCAATTGAAGTTATTGATGTAGATGGGTTAAAAGTTGTCGTTCGAGAATGTAAAAAAGAGGAGGAAATCGTATGACACCGGATCAACTTTTATTTATTATTGCGCTTGCGCTAGGGCTTGTATTGTTAGCTGTATTCTTTTCGTTCGTTCCAGTTATGCTTTGGATTTCCGCACTTGCTTCTGGTGTGCCTATTAGCATTTTTACACTTATTGGGATGCGGTTGCGCCGCGTCATTCCATCGCGCGTCATTAATCCGTTAATTAAGGCAAAAAAAGCAGGGCTTGACGTCACAACTAACCAATTAGAAAGCCATTATTTAGCAGGAGGAAATGTCGATCGTGTCGTTAATGCGTTAATTGCTGCACAGCGAGCGAATATTAATTTAACGTTTGAACGTTGTGCGGCAATTGATTTAGCTGGTCGAAACGTATTAGAAGCGGTACAAATGAGCGTCAATCCAAAAGTCATTGAAACACCGTTTATTTCTGGTGTAGCGATGGATGGTATTGAAGTGAAAGCGAAAGCACGCATCACTGTACGCGCAAATATTGATCGATTAGTTGGTGGTGCGGGGGAAGAAACGATTATTGCACGTGTAGGGGAAGGGATTGTTTCAACGATCGGATCTCAGGACGATCATAAAAAAGTGCTTGAAAATCCAGATATGATTTCACAAACCGTATTAGCAAAAGGATTAGACTCAGGGACAGCGTTTGAGATTTTATCAATCGACATTGCTGATATTGATATCGGGAAAAACATTGGTGCTGAATTGCAAACAGACCAAGCGGAAGCAGATAAAAAGATTGCCCAAGCGAAAGCGGAAGAACGTCGGGCGATGGCAGTTGCGCTTGAACAAGAAATGAAAGCGCGCGTGCAAGAAATGCAGGCAAAAGTTGTGGAAGCAGAAGCGCAAGTGCCGCTTGCGATGGCGGAAGCGCTCCGTTCCGGTAAACTTGGTGTCATGGATTACATGAACTTAAAAAACATTATGGCAGATACGAATATGCGTGATTCGATTGGTAAGCTCACCCAACATCCCGATGATGAGCAAAAGTGAGGAATGAATGATGATGCTCATTGATTGGCTTTTTGATAACATATTTGTCGTCTTTATTTTAGGAGCGTTTATTTCTTGGATTGGAAAACGGATCAAAGCATTGGAAGAAACGGTCGAGCAAAAAGAACAGCAAGAACAACAGTCGGCACCTGTTTTGATAGAAGTTGAACCGCGAACGAGACGGACAGTCAAACAAAAACAGGAGCAAATCGCCGTGTCACAGCCGACTGTGAAGCGGCAAACAAAAGCAAAACAATTGCCTACACATCCGCTCGTGCAAGGTGTAATTTTTTCAGAAGTGCTCGGTCCACCGCGGGCAAAGCGTCCGTTCGGTAGAAAATAAGTGCTATAACCCCCATTTCACTCATACATATGAGATGAAAGGGGGTTTTGTTTATGATTAGAAAATGGAAAAACAAAATGCGACAATGGCTAACGAATCAAATGGAACTGCCTGCAGATGTTGTCGCTGACCTCCCCCGTATTACGATGATTGGACATATTCATATCTACATAGAAAATCATCGCGGTTTGCTTTTGTTTACGGATCGCGAATTGCGCTTGTTGTTGAAAAACGGGCAGTTGCTTGTCAAAGGGGAATCGTTTACCATTAAAACCATTTTGCCAGAAGAAATTTTGCTAGAGGGGAAAATTAGTCAAGTTTTATATTTGGAAGAATAGGGGGGGCGGGTGTGAAAAACGAATGGATGTATCAGTTGACTGGAAATTTACGGGTACGTATCGTTGGAAAAGGATTAGAACGGTTATTAAATGAATTTACACGCCGTGGGATATACGTATGGAACGTAAAGCGGGAAGGGGAAAATTCGCTAACGTGCCATATGCTCCTTCGCGATATTCATCATGTGCGAGGGGCGATGAGAAAAAGCGGTTGTAAATTATATGTTCTCGATCGACGAGGTGCACCGTTTTGGTTAAAAGCATCGTGGAAAAATAGCGGTATCGTTGTCGGAGTCGTTACGTTTGTATGTATCGTGTTTATATTATCTAACATGATTTGGCATATTGAAGTAACAGGGGCGAATCCAGAAGTCGAACATACTGTTAGGCAGCAGTTGAAAAAAATAGGGGTTGAGCGCGGTGCATTGCAATTTGTCATTCCGTCTCCTGAGACGATTCAGCGAACGTTAATGAACAATATAGACGCGATTACGTGGATTGGTGTGGAGTGGCGTGGAACGACGTTATATTGTCAAGTCGTTGAAAAAAAGCGACCAACAGAAACGAAATCGAATGCCCCCCAGCATCTTGTTGCGAAGAAAAAAGCAGTCATTACGTATATGTTTGTTGAACAAGGTCAAGCGGTTGTAGAAGTGAATGAACATGTCGTTCCGGGGCAACTGCTCGTTTCCGGTTTTATTGGAAAAGAAGGACAGACAGAGATCGTGCCAGCGCGCGGTCAAATTTTAGGCGAGACGTGGTACAAGTCTACTGTTGCTGTTCCGATGAAAACGACGTTTTATATGTTGACGGGAAAAAAGCGTGAAACACATTACATTCGTTTTTGGTCGTGGAAAATCCCGATTTTTTGGGATCATGAAGAGCCGTTTTCACAATTTGAAAAACAAGTAGACGAAAAAACGTTTCGCTTTTTCACATGGACGTTACCGATTGTTTATGAAAAAGTCGTCTGGCGTGAAAAAGAAGTAGCCGTTCGTGAGTATTCGTACGAACAAGCAAAAGCGGTAGCGAAACAAATTGCGCGCGAGCAGTTACAGCGACAACTACCTGCGGATGCGAACATTCAAGGTGAAAAAGTTTTGCATGAGACGAAGGAGAATGGTAAAGTAAAAGTAGAAATACATTACCAGGTCATTGAAAACATTGCGATACCACAACCAATTATTCAAGGAGACTGAGGAATGTCAGAACAGTTTGTCACGATTCACCTTAACGTACAAAATGCAGATGAAGCGCTCGCTTTGTTCGGTACGCACGATGTTCATTTAAAACGCATTGAACAAGAACTTGGTGTTTCGATTGTGACGCGTGGCGAATCGGTAAGCGTGTCAGGAAACAAACAACATATT
Source organism: Anoxybacillus dikiliensis (assembly GCF_050613275.1). Taxonomy (GTDB): domain Bacteria; phylum Bacillota; class Bacilli; order Bacillales; family Anoxybacillaceae; genus Anoxybacillus. The sequence goes on along the minus strand of NZ_CP187112.1, from coordinate 1,887,655 downwards.
GAGCTTGTTGATGAGTTGTTGCGTCATTTGTTGCTTGTTATTCGCAAAGGAATTGTCATTAGCGAGCGTGATGTGCTGTATGCGCTACAAATGGCGAAAAATGGAATGATTTCTTACTTTATTGAATTGTACAATGAAGAAATCGGAAAAAATGCGAAAGGGAAAGCGATTCGCGTTAAAACGCTCGGTCAGCGTCAATACGTTTCCGCTATCCAGCGCCATGATTTAATTTTCGGGATTGGACCAGCAGGAACGGGAAAAACGTATTTAGCGGTTGTGATGGCTGTACAGGCGTTAAAAAACGGACAAGTCAAGCGGATTATTTTGACGCGTCCAGCTGTTGAAGCAGGGGAAAATTTAGGCTTTTTGCCGGGGGATTTAAAGGAAAAAGTCGATCCGTATTTACGCCCACTTTATGATGCGCTTCATGATGTGCTCGGTCATGAACATACCCAACGATTAATTGAACGCGGTGCAATTGAAATTGCTCCGCTTGCCTATATGCGCGGGCGAACGTTAGATGATGCGTTTGTCATTTTAGATGAGGCGCAAAATACGACGCCTTCGCAAATGAAAATGTTTTTAACACGTCTCGGTTTCGGCTCGAAAATGGTGATCACCGGCGATATTTCACAAGTCGATTTACCGAAAGGGGTTCGTTCTGGGCTTGCGATTGCAAAAGACATTTTGACGAATGTAAGCGGAATTTCATTCGTCTTTTTGGAGCAAGCTGATGTTGTACGCCATCCACTCGTTGGAAAAATTATCGCTGCATACGAAGATGCTGGAATGTAAATGCGACCCATGTTGATGTGGGTCCTTTTTGCACTTTAACAGAAGAAAGAGGGGAATTTTATGTTAGTGATTGACTTTATGGATGAAACAAATGAAATAACAGAAGAGCAAGTAGAACTCATTGAAAAACTATTGCAACATGCGGCAAAGGAAGAGAATGTGCCAGATGGCGCAGAGGTGAGCATTACGTTTGTTGACAATGAAAAAATTCGCGAAATGAATCGCGATTATCGTGGAAAAGATCAGCCGACAGATGTCATTTCGTTCGCCCTTGAAGAAATGGGCGAAGAAGAAATTGAAATTGTCGGTGTAGATGTTCCACCTATGCTCGGGGATATTATTATTTCTGTGCCGAAAGCACGCGAGCAAGCGGAGGAATATGGTCATTCATTTATGCGTGAACTCGGTTTTTTAGCTGTACACGGTTTTTTACATTTGCTTGGCTATGATCATGAAACAGAAGAAGAAGAAAAAGAGATGTTTACGAAACAAGAACAACTATTACAACAATTTGGCTTAACGAGATGATTGATGATGCGTTGGAAGCGGTTTGTCGCTAGCGTATTATATGCTTTAAACGGCATTCGTCTTGCCGTTTGTCATGAACGAAATATGCGCATTCATCTCGTGGCAACGGTTGCTGTTATCGTTTCTGCAGCGATGTTTCGCATCTCGAAAATGGAATGGCTCGTGTTGCTTTTGACGATTGGAGCAGTCATTAGTTTAGAAATCGTCAATAGCGCAATAGAGCGGACGGTTGATTTAGTGACAGATGAGTATCGGCCCTTAGCGAAAGAAGCAAAAGATTTAGCCGCTGGCGCTGTACTTGTATTTGCTTTTTTGGCGGTAATGATAGGAATTTCCATTTTCTTTCCTTATTTGTATGTATTTTTTAAAAATTCTTTACATTTTCACAAATAGTAGTGAAATCACGTTCATATTTTGGTAAAATAAAAAGCAAGCATACTTTATGCGGTGGAGGTATCTATGGTTCGAGAAGGATATAAATCAGGATTCGTAGCAATTATCGGAAGACCAAATGTAGGAAAATCTACATTTTTAAATCGCGTCATCGGTCAAAAAATTGCAATTATGAGCGATAAGCCGCAAACGACGCGCAATAAAATTCAAGGTGTGTACACAACAGATGACGCGCAAATTGTTTTTATTGACACGCCGGGCATTCATAAACCGAAACATAAGCTTGGCGATTTTATGGTAAAAGTAGCGCAAAGCGCGTTGCAAGAAGTTGATTTAATTTTATTTATGGTGAATGCTGTCGAGGGGCTCGGTCGCGGTGATGAGTTTATTATTGAACGTTTAAAACAAGTGCAAACACCGGTGTTTTTAGTCATTAATAAAATTGATGAAGTGCACCCAGATGATTTATTGCCGCTCATTGAGCAATATCGCTCGCTCCATTCATTTGCTGAAGTCATTCCTATTTCAGCGTTGCAAGGCAACAATGTAGAAACGTTGTTGCAGCAAATTAAACATTATTTGCCTGAAGGACCGCAATATTATCCAGCGCATCAAATAACGGATCACCCTGAACGATTCATTATTGCTGAGTTCATTCGCGAAAAAGCGCTCCATTTGACGCGGGAAGAAGTGCCGCATTCGATTGCGGTTGTCATTGATTCGATTGAACGTCGAGAAAATAGCGATACGGTATATGTTGCAGCGACCATTATCGTTGAGCGTGATTCGCAAAAGGGAATTATTATCGGCAAGCGCGGTCAAATGTTGAAGGAAATTGGTCAACGTGCGCGCGCTGATATTGAGGCGCTACTCGGTTCAAAAGTGTTTTTAGAATTATGGGTAAAAGTGCAAAAAGATTGGCGTAATAAAATGGCACAGTTGCGAGACCTTGGCTATCGTGAAGATGAGTATTAATGCTGTAAAATTTTAAAAGACATTGCGACAGCGCAAAAAGGGCAAACTACAAGTGAGCTGCTCAATCACCGTCAACTAACGAGAGAAAGGTGTGGTTCGATGCTCGATTTTACCTGGAAACTGTTCAGTCAAACAGGGAATATTGACACGTATCTTTTGTTTAAGGAGCTAGAACGCGAAACGCAAGAGCAAGCCAACGATTCCACGTATCATATCACTGAAAGAGATTATCACGTCCTTTAACTTTGGAAGGTTATGTTATATGTTTGAAAAATGTGAAGGAATTATTATTCGAACGGTTGACTATGGAGAGACGAATAAAATTGTAACGATATTTACGCGCGAATGGGGAAAGGTTGCTGCGATGGCACGAGGAGCGAAAAAGCCAAGCAGCCGCCTTTCTTCTGTTACGCAAATATTTACATACGGCATATATCTTGTTCAAAAAAGTCGCGGCGTCGGAAGCTTACATCAAGGGGAATTGCTTTCAACGATGCGCCATATACGCGAAGACATTTTTTTAACAGCATACGCCTCATACGTTGTCGAATTGACAGATAAAGCAACGGAAGAAAGACGACCAAATCCGTATTTGTTTGAACTTCTTTTACAAACGCTCACGTATATGAATGAAGGGCTCGATGCCGAAGTATTAACGTACATATATGAAATGAAATTGCTTCCGGCATTCGGGCTGTATCCGAAGTTAGATGGCTGCGCTGTTTGTGGGGAAAAGGAAGGAACGTTTGCCTTTTCGATTGCACAAGGAGGATTTCTTTGTCATCGTTGTTTTGAGCTCGATCCACACCGCATCCCGATGACGCCATCGGTTTTAAAATTACTTCGCCTGTTTTACTACGTCGATTTGTCTCGCATCGGCCAAATTGCTGTCAAACAAGAAACGAAACAACAACTACAAACGATCATTTCAGCTTATTACGATGAATATTCAGGTCTTTCGCTGAAAACAAAACGGTTTTTACAGCAGATCCATATGTTAAAAGGTGAAAGCGGACAAATATAACGTTGTCCGCTTCCCACTTTTGTTTGCAAAATATAACGATGAATTATAATATGGTCTTATAGTGTAGCCTATTGTAAGGTGGTGAGCGACAATCGAACTCAATAAACGTCAAGAACAAATTTTACAAATCGTCAAAGACCACGGGCCGATTACAGGTGAGCATATTGCTGAAAAGCTCAATTTAACACGGGCGACGTTGCGGCCTGATTTAGCCATTTTAACGATGGCTGGGTACTTAGAAGCGAGACCTCGTGTTGGCTATTTTTATACAGGAAAAACGGGGACGCAGCTGCTTGCTGATAAAATTAAAAAAATGAAAGTGAGCGATTATCAGTCTATTCCTGTTGTCATTAACGAAAACGTGAGCGTCTATGATGCGATTGTCACGATGTTTTTAGAAGATGTTGGAACGTTATTTGTTGTAGATGATGACTCGTTGCTTGTCGGGGCATTGTCACGCAAAGATTTGTTGCGCGCGAGCATCGGAAAACAAGAGTTGACATCTATTCCTGTCAATATTATTATGACACGCATGCCGAATATTACATTTTGTGAAAAAGATGATTTGCTTATTGATGTCGCCCAAAAATTAATTGAAAAACAAATTGATGCGATGCCTGTCGTTAAAAAGGTGGACAAAGGGTACGAAGTTGTAGGGCGCATCACGAAAACGAATATGACGAAGGTGCTTGTCGCGTTAGCGAATGAAGACGTGCTTTAAAGGGGGAAAATCATGAGTCAAATCGTATACGTCGTATCCGACTCAGCAGGGGAGACGGCCGAACTCGTTGTAAAGGCAGCAGCGAGCCAGTTTCAAGGGGCGCTCGTTCAATTTCGACGTGTTCCTTATGTCGAAGATGTGGAGACGTTATCGGAAGTCGTCGCTTTAGCAAAAATGAATCGCGGCATCATTGTATTTACGTTAGTTGTACCAGAAATGCGTCAATTTTTATTAGCCGAAGCGGCACGTGAAGGAGTGCCTGTATACGACATTATCGGACCGCTTATTGAGCAAATGGCGAAGTTATTACAAATGGAGCCACGTTGTGAACCTGGACCGATTCGCGTATTAGATGAAGACTATTTCCGAAAAATCGAAGCGATCGAGTTTGCGGTTAAGTACGATGATGGGCGTGATCCACGCGGTATTTTAAGAGCGGATATCGTTTTAGTTGGTGTATCGCGCACGTCAAAAACACCGTTATCACAATATTTAGCCCATAAACGATTTAAAGTGGCGAACGTACCGATCGTTCCAGAAGTAGATCCACCTGAAGAATTGTTTCAAGTACCGCCTGAAAAATGTTTTGGCTTAAAAATTAGTCCAGAGAAGCTAAATGAAATTCGCCGTGAGCGGTTAAAATCGCTCGGATTAGATGACCGTGCCATTTATGCAAACATTGATCGAATTAAAGAAGAGCTGCAATATTTTGAGGGGATCGTAAAAAAAATGGGCTGCGAAGTCATTGATGTGACAAATAAAGCAGTCGAAGAAACAGCGAACGTCATTATGAATATTATGCGTAAAAGGGAAAAATAAGCAGTCAAAGCACAGTCACAACGTGTGATATGTGCTTTTCCTTTTTCATAAAAAACTTTATAGCCAATTGATGTTTTTTGTATTATAATAAAAAATTGTGATAAAACAGGTTTAGATTGAACATAGGACGAATAAACTATTTATAGCTAATTGTCAAGTGACAATGCATCGGGATTTTCGACAATATTTTTTTGTTAAAAAGAAGGATTGTTTCGCGCGATGGAGAATAAAAACATACAAAACATTTCTATTTCAGAAACAAGTTTTGTCGAAATATGTTTGGAGCTGTTGAAATATGGGACAACGCATTCCTGAGGAAACGGTTGAGCACATTCGTCGCTCAGTCGATATTGTAGACATCATCCAACAGTATGTCTCACTAAAAAAGCAAGGACGCAACTACTTTGGGTTATGTCCTTTCCACGGGGAGAAAACACCTTCTTTTTCTGTTTCACCAGAAAAGCAAATTTATCATTGTTTTGGCTGTGGGGCAGGCGGAAATGTGTTTTCGTTTTTGATGGACATCGAAGGAATTACATTCATAGAGGCGGTGAAGCGATTAGCACCGCGAGCAAATGTCGATTTATCGCACGTCGTTGATGAGCATCCGACAGCGGAACGGAAAGAAACAGCGACGATGATTGCTGCGCATGAGTTATTAAAAAAGTTTTACCATCATTTGCTTATGCATACAAATGAGGGGGAAGAAGCATTAAACTATTTGCTTCAACGGGGCTTTACGCGCGAGCTCATCGAACAGTTTGAAATTGGCTATGCTTTGCCGTCTTGGAATGCAGCTGTCACATTTTTAGCAAACAAAGGCTTCTCACTTCCGCTTATGGAACAGGCCGGACTCATTGTGAAAAAATCGGGAGAGGACTTATATTTTGATCGTTTCCGTCATCGCGTTATGTTTCCGATCCATAACCATCAAGGAGAAACGGTTGCTTTTTCGGGGAGAGCGCTCGGAAACGAAGAGCCGAAGTATATGAATAGCCCCGAGACGCCAATTTTTAATAAACGCCATATTTTATATCACTTTCATGAAGCACGTTTGCCGATGCGCCAAAAACAGCAAGTTGTACTGTTTGAAGGATTTGCAGATGTGATCGCTGCTGTGCGAGCTGGCATTTCCCATGCTGTAGCAACGATGGGAACAGCTTTATCGGAAGAACAGGCGCGCATGCTTCGTCGCAATGCTTCATCGGTCATTGTTTGTTATGATGGAGATCGAGCGGGAATAGACGCTGCTTTGAGAGCATCCGAAACGCTCGCCGGGGCTGGCTGTTATGTAAAAGTTGCGATGATGCCAGATGGGCTCGACCCTGATGAGTATGTACGCCGATATGGCGCGGATCGTTTTCGCCATCATGTGCTTGATGCAAGTTTGTCGCTGACAGCGTTTAAGCTTGAATATTTAAAGCGCGGCCGCCATTTGCAAAACGAAAGTGAGCGTCTTCGCTATATTGAAGAAGCTGTGAAAGAAATTAGTCGGTTATCTAATGCAATTGAAGCGGATTATTATTTACGACAACTAGCTAATGAGTTTTCCATTTCTATGGATGCGCTACGCGAGCAAATGATGATTTATGGAAAAAAGCAAGTAGAACAAAAGCAAGAACGTCGTGAAACGGTTGTTGTGCCTGTGAAGGCGAAACTGTTACCAGCTTTTCAAAAAGCAGAGCGAATGTTAATTGCTCATATGTTGCGCGATAAAGCGATCGCATTTGCTGTTCAAGAGGCGATTGAAGGCGCATTTAACGTCGAAGAACATCGCGCTATTGCCGCCTATTTATATGCGTTTTACGAAGAAGGACACGAACCCGATGTAAGCTCGTTACTTGAACGCATTCATGATCCGCAACTAAAACGCATCGTTACAGAACTGTCTATGATGCCGATCAACGAAGATATCTCGTCAGCCGAGTTACGAGATTACATTCAATGCGTGCTCAATTACCCAAGAGAGCAGTTGCTCAAGCAAAAAGAAGCGCAGTTGCGCGATGCCGAACGGCAAAAAGATTATGAGCGCGCGAAACGCATTGCAAGCGAAATCATTGCGTTGCGAAAGTCTTTGCATTTTGGAAGGAGGGGAATAAATGGCTGAAAAGTCAACACATTCCGATTTAACGTTAGAACAAGCAAAAGAACAATTAGTCGAGCTAGGTAAAAAACGTGGCGTTCTTACCTATGAAGAAGTCGCTGAGCGATTATCTGCATTTGATCTTGATTCCGATCAAATGGATGAATATTATGAGTATTTAAATGAACAAGGGATCGAAGTCGTCGGCGAATCCGATTTGGATGAGGCCGATTTAGACGACCCAGACTTCGATGATTTAAAAGACGAAGAGTTCGATTTAAATGATTTAAGCGTTCCTCCAGGGGTAAAGATTAACGACCCTGTTCGCATGTATTTAAAAGAAATTGGTCGCGTACCGCTATTATCAGCTGAAGAAGAAATTGAGCTAGCGAAACGCATTGAACAAGGAGACGAAGAAGCTAAACGTCGTTTAGCTGAGGCGAACCTTCGCCTCGTTGTTAGCATTGCGAAACGTTACGTTGGTCGTGGCATGCTTTTCCTTGACTTAATTCAAGAAGGAAATATGGGTTTAATTAAAGCGGTCGAAAAATTTGATTACCGCAAAGGATATAAATTTAGCACATATGCAACATGGTGGATTCGCCAAGCGATTACCCGTGCTATTGCTGACCAAGCGCGCACGATCCGCATCCCTGTTCATATGGTCGAAACGATTAACAAGCTTATTCGCGTTCAGCGTCAACTGTTACAAGACCTCGGCCGCGAACCATCTCCTGAAGAAATTGCGGAAGAGATGGACTTAACGCCAGAAAAAGTGAGAGAAATTTTAAAAATTGCTCAAGAGCCTGTGTCGCTTGAAACGCCAATTGGCGAAGAAGACGACTCCCATTTAGGCGATTTCATTGAAGACCAAGATGCGACATCTCCAGCTGAACACGCAGCGTATGAGCTGTTAAAAGAACAACTCGAAGATGTGTTAGATACGTTAACAGATCGAGAAGAAAATGTGCTTCGTCTTCGTTTTGGCCTTGATGATGGACGTACGCGAACGCTTGAAGAAGTGGGCAAAGTGTTTGGTGTTACGCGCGAACGCATTCGCCAAATTGAAGCAAAAGCGTTGCGAAAACTACGTCATCCAAGCCGTAGCAAACGTTTAAAAGACTTTTTAGAATAACCGTTTACAAGAAATAGTTTACTTCTTACAATGGAAGTAAGCTATTTCTTTATTTAGGAAGGAATGCGTATTCAATGGAACAAAAACGAAAAGAAATCATTATTAATGAAATTAAATATTGGAAACAAACGCGATTACTGCCGGAACAATATTGCGATTTTTTGCTTGCGTTGTACACGGAAGGAAATCGCGATGATGTTGAGACGCCAACGAAGCAAGTTCCAGCGTGGGCGATTCGTGCAACCGCAATGATGATCGGTATATGTTTACTTTTCGCCCTTCTTGTCATTTATTTTACTGAATTGTCGTTCGTTTTGCAAATGCTCATTTTGTCACTTTTTGTCATAATTTGTTTTGTTTCTGTTCGTTTTTTTGCAAAACATAAAATCGTTGTTCATATCGCTCTTATCGGTGGTGCTTTATCACTTCTTCTGCTTTCTATTCGCGCGTGTGATGTTTATTTTTCTGGGAGCACAGGTGCATTAGCGGTTGCTGTAATGGGCAATTGTTTCGTCTGGCTGTTGATCGGCTGGCGCTTTTCGCTGATGTATTTCGTCATTTCAGGCGTGGTCGGCATCATTCTTCTTTTTTCTTCATTTTTCATTTAAAAAAATTTACATACAGGGCTTTTCCTTTATGGGAATTTAAAGTACAATAAAATTGTTTGTAACGTTTTCATTTTGAAAAACATGCTTTATTACATAAGGGAGGGTAAAGTATGAATCGCAATCCGTTAATCCCATTTGCACTTATTATGGTGATGGGAATTGGTCTCATTTTCTTTCTGTCTGTAAAAGGCCTCGGGGATATGAAAGAAGTTGCGAAAGAGAAAGAAGGCGGCGCGAAGACAGAAGAAACAGCAGCTGCAGGTCCAGAAGACATTTACAAAAAAAGCTGTGTTGCATGTCACGGTGCGAACTATGAAGGTGGCGTTGGTCCGGCATTAAAAGGTGTCGGTGATCGTCTATCTGTTGACCAAATTAAAGACGTGCTAGTAAACGGTCGCGGAAGCATGCCAGCTGGATTAGTTCCTGCAGATCAAGCAGAAGAAATGGCAAAATGGCTTTCTGAATTAAAATAAGCGGAGAAGAAAGATCCCTTTACTTCGGTGAAGGGATTTTTCGTTTCTTAATAAAACATGATAAACTGAAGAAAAAAGTGTGGTGATGATCGTGAACGAATTACAGCTATCTAAGCGATTGCAAACAGTTGTTTCATTTATTCCAAAAGGAAGCGTACTAGCAGACATCGGTTCAGATCATGCGTATTTGCCGTGTTATGCGTATTTGCACGGATACATAAAAAAAGCAGTTGCAGGGGAAGTAGCGGACGGACCGTTTCGCTCTGCCAAACAACAAGTCGAAAAGTGTGGGCTTTCTCACGTCATTTCCGTTCGAAAAGGGGATGGGCTACAAGTTGTGGCGCCGAATGAAGTAAATTGTGTAACAATTGCAGGGATGGGAGGAACGCTCATCTCAAATATTTTAGAAGCAGGAAAGGAAAAATTGACATCGGTTCAACGTTTAATTTTACAACCGAATGTCGGTGCGCATATTGTACGAAAATGGTTGCTAGAAAATAAGTGGGAATTAATTGATGAACGCATTTTAGAGGAAGATGGGCAAATATATGAAGTGCTCGTTGCAGAGCGTGGCGATCCTTATCGTCCATACACGCAACTTCATGTTGAACTGTTGCTCGGTCCATTTTTACTAAAAGAACGAAACGAAGTATTTGAAAAAAAATGGACAATGGAAATGAAGCATTGGCAAAACGTTATCGAGCAATTGAAATATGCGAAAACGGAGGAAGCGGTCAAAAAAAGACAACAATTTATTGACACATTACAGATGGTAGAGGAGGTTTTGAAACGATGAAGACACCAAACGGATATGAAGTCATTCAATTATTTGAACAGTTTGCGCCGAAACATTTAGCGATGGAAGACGATAAAATCGGGTTACAAATCGGCACGCTAAATAAACCGATTCGCCGTATCATGATTACGTTAGATGTATTAGAACATGTTGTCGATGAAGCGATCGAACAAAAGATTGATTTAATCATTGCACACCATCCACCGATTTTTCGTCCGCTCAAACATATTGTTACCGATCAGCCGTACGGTCGTATGATTGAAAAGTGTATAAAACACGATATTGCGATTTATGCAGCACATACAAATTTAGATATTGCAAAAGGTGGGGTAAATGATTGGCTCGCTGAAGCACTTCAGTTGCAAAACGTTGATGTTCTTGTGCCCACGTATGAAGAACCGCTGAAAAAGCTTGTTGTATTCGTGCCGCGGACACATGCGGATGCAGTAAGAAAAGCGATTGGTGATGCGGGAGCTGGACATATCGGAAATTATAGCCATTGCACATTTAATAGCGAAGGAATCGGAACGTTTCGACCGGAGGAAGGAGCTAATCCGTTTATCGGTCAACAAGGAACGTTAGAAACAGTAGAAGAAGTGCGCATAGAAACGATTGTTCCTGCACGGCTGCAAAGAAAAGTTGTTCAAGCGATGTTGCAAGCACATCCGTACGAAGAAGTGGCATATGATATATATCCACTTGAAAATAAAGGAACGACATATGGGCTTGGGCGAATTGGGACGTTAAGCGAAGAAATGACATTACAACAATTTGCCGAACATGTCAAACAGTCATTGCGCGTACCGGCTGTTCGTGTCGTTGGTGATTTGATGAGTCGCGTGCGGAAAGTTGCAGTCATCGGTGGAGATGGAAATAAATATATTCACCAAGCAAAAATGAGCGGTGCGGATGTGTATGTCACTGGCGACTTATATTATCATGTCGCTCATGATGCGTTAATGTTAGGTTTGAATGTCGTTGATCCGGGACATCATGTCGAAAAAGTAATGAAAGAAGGGGTGGCGAACGTATTAAAAACGATGTTTACAAAACAAAAATTTGATGTCGATATATACGTATCAAAAGCTCATACGGAGCCGTTTACGTTTATATAAAAAAGAGGCTTATTCGCCTCTTTTTTTCACTTTTGGTAAAATTTTTGTAAGCGGAACTTTTCGTTCTCTTTTCCATGTTTCAGGATTGTTCGGGTCGAACTGTTCCAAAAAGTCAATGACTTCTTTTGTAATCGGTGTCGGTGTAGATGCGCCGGCAGTAACCGCTACTTTTTTGGCGTCTTTAATCCATTCGATGTCAATTTCAGTCACATCCGCTACACGATATGCTTTCGTTCCGGCAATTTCTTCAGATACTTGGGCAAGTCGATTCGAATTATTGCTTCTCGGATCACCGACAACGATTGTGACATCTGCTCCTTTTGCTTGTTCAGCGACCGCTTCTTGCCGCACTTGTGTCGCTAAACAAATTTCACGATGCATTTCAACATGTGGATATTTTTCTTTTACTTTTTCCATAATATGTGCAACGTCCCATTGGCTCATTGTCGTTTGGTTCGTAACAATAATATGTTTTGCTTGAATGTTTAGCTGTTCTACATCTTCAGGTTTTTCAATTAAATGAACGGCGTGTGGCGCAACGCCGACAGCCCCTTCTGGTTCAGGGTGCCCTTTTTTCCCGATGTAAATGACTTCGTATCCATTCGCCACTTTTTCGCGAATAAGCTCGTGTGTTTTTGTCACATCCGGGCATGTAGCGTCAATGGTGACAAGCCCTTTTTCTCTTGCTCGCTGTTTTACTTCAGGTGAAACGCCGTGAGCAGTAAAAATGACTGTGCCGCGATCGATGTTTTCTAAAATTTCAAGTCGATTCGGACCGTCAAGTGTAATAATTCCTTCTTCTGCAAACGCATCTGTCACATGTTTATTATGAACGATCATGCCTAAAATGTAGATCGGTCTTGGTAGCGTCGGATCGAGAGCGGCGTTGCGGGCGATGACCATCGCATCAACGACTCCGTAACAATATCCGCGTGGCGTAATTTTAATGACTTCCATATGGATCGCTCCTTCTTGGCGTGTTTGTCGTATTCATTATATAAAAGAAGGGGCGAACATACAAAAGTTAAATATATAGTTTTGGTACAGATCTCCCTTTTTCATTCGTTTTTTCTTGTTTTCGCTCGCGTTTTGTTGGAATTTGGCGTTGTTTTTTTAGGGGGTGTTGCTCGGTCGTTGCCGCGCTCGTTGCGCGTGCTGTTTCGTTTGTTTCGCTTGCTGTTTTAGTTGTTTCGTTTGTTGTGTCTGATTGTTTAAATTCGCGAAAAAGGCGCATCATTGATGGAACGCTTTTAATGAGTGGACCATACTGTTGCACCATTGGTGTAATCGTTTGAACGACGTTTAACATTTTTTGTACATTCGTTAACATCGAATCGATACTTGGCAATGCGCCGCCAGCACCAAACGTTTGAGCAGGGAATTGGCTGCCAAACAATCGGGAAAACATGCCCCCTTGTGCTTGGCGCATCATCGGTTGTTGCCACATAGGCGGCATAGGCGAACGGGAAGGTGGAAACATAAATGGATGTCGCAATGAAGTTCCTCCTTTCTGTATGAAGTGAAGATTTGAACTTTTCTTATCTATACTACGATATGCAAAAAAGCTCATATAGTTGAATGAACGGTTTATGTTCGTATATAATATGTAACTGGTCTATTTTTTTACTGAAGAAGAAAGGGGATGAGAAACTATGTTTGAACGTTTTTCGTTTCATCCGTTTATTATAGAGGCGCTTCATCATTTAAAGTTTCATAAACCAACACCCATTCAAGAGCGTGTCATTCCCGCTGTCTTGCGTGGAGAGAGCGTGATCGGACAATCACAAACGGGAACAGGAAAGACGCATGCGTATTTATTGCCAATCATCCAGCGCATTGATCCACACGTTGAGGAAGTACAAGCGGTTATTACAGCACCGACGCGTGAGCTAGCTACGCAAATTTATCATGAAGTGTTAAAAATGACGAAATTTTGTCCAAATGATTATCGCATTACAGCGCGTTGTTTTGTCGGTGGAACGGATAAATTACGATCGATTGAAAAGTTGAAAACACAACCGCATATCGTTATTGGCACGCCGGGGCGCGTGTATGATCTCGTTCGTGAACAAGCGCTATTTGTTCATACGGCTCGCACGCTTGTTGTTGATGAGGCAGATGTCATGCTTGATATGGGATTTATTACGGATGTCGACCAAGTGGCAGGACGGATGCCAGAAGATTTACAAATGCTCGTCTTTTCAGCGACGATTCCAGAAAAGTTAAAGCCGTTTTTGAAAAAGTATATGGAGAACCCAACTCACATTCATATTGCTCCGAAACAAGTAGCAGCGTCGACGATCGAACATATTCTTGTTCCGCTCCGTCATCGCGATCGTTTGCAGCTTTTATATGATATATTAGTTAGTTATAATCCGTATTTAGCTATCGTGTTTGCTAATACGCGTAAAACGGTCGATGAAGTAGCGAACGGTTTAATTGAAAAAGGATTAAAAGTAGGAGTGTTACATGGAGATTTAACCCCACGTGAGCGCAAAAAGATGATGAAAGCGATTCGTGATTTACAATTTCAATACATTGTCGCAACAGATTTGGCAGCGCGTGGAATTGATATTGAAGGCGTCAGCCACGTCATCAACTATGAACTGCCAATGGATTTAGATTTTTACGTACATCGTGCGGGACGAACGGGACGTGCAGGGTATGCTGGGACGGCAACAACGATTTATGAACCATCCGATCAACATGCGCTAGTGAAGTTAGAGAAAAAGGGAATTCATTTCCTTCATCGCGATTTCCGTCATGGCGAATGGATTGAGCTCGATGCATGGAACGGGCGGAAAAAAGAGAAAACAGATGAAGTTGAGCGACTCGTTGAAAAAATAGCGAAAAAACAAAAGAAAGTCAAACCGGGATATAAGAAAAAATTGCGAGAACAGTTGAAAAAACAAAGAGCGAAAAAGAAATAAGGGAGAGAAAGACGTGTTAAAAATCGGTTCACACGTATCGATGAGCGGAAAAGAAATGTTGTTAGCCGCAAGTAAAGAAGCAGTATCATATGGAGCAAATACGTTTATGATTTATACGGGTGCGCCACAAAATACGAGGCGTAAACCAATCGAAGAACTAAATATTGATCAAGGGCTTGCCTATATGAAACAACATGGGATTGAAGAAATTGTCGTGCATGCCCCATACATTATTAATATCGGCAATACAATCAATGCAGACACGTTTTCACTTGGCGTTTCTTTTTTACGTTCGGAAATCGAACGAACAGAAGCGATTGGTGCGAAGCAGCTCGTCCTCCATCCTGGTGCGCACGTCGGTGCGGGTGTGGAAGCAGGTATTGCAAAAATTATTGAAGGGTTAAACGAAGTCATTACCAATGACCAACAAGTGCAAATCGCTTTAGAAACGATGGCAGGAAAAGGGTCTGAATGTGGCAGCCGCTTTGAAGAGTTAGCAAAGATCATTGACGGTGTTACGCATAACGATAAGCTTTCTGTTTGTTTTGATACATGTCATACACACGATGCGGGATACGATATTGTGAACGATTTTGACGGTGTATTAGAACAATTTGATCGCATGATCGGGCTTGACCGTCTAAAAGTATTGCATATTAATGATAGCAAAAATCCGTGTGGAAGTCGGAAAGACCGTCATGAAAATATCGGTTTTGGTTATATCGGTTTTGATGCGCTAAATTATATTGTCCATCACCCACAACTTATGCACGTACCAAAAATTTTAGAAACGCCATATGTTGGGGAGAAAGGAGCGGCGAAACCGCCATATCAATTTGAAATTGCGATGTTGCGTGCGCAACAGTTTGACCCAAGCGTTCGAGAAAAAATTTCGGAGTAGAAGGCTGTCTGTAGGCAGCCTTCTTACTGTATAAATTGTCGAATGAAGTCATTAGCTTGTTTAGCAAGTTGTGGTGATGTGCGCTGGGCGAGTTCACGAATCCAATTTTTCCTCGCTTGTTCATTAAACATATCGATCGTTTTTTCACGCATCATTTGAATGATCGTTTCCGCGTCTTTTTGGGAAAGTAGAACGTTATATTCCTTGGCATACATCATTAATTCATGTGCGGTGATGGATTTCATTTTATGCTGGACGATTTTATGATACACATTCACGTAACATCCCTCCTTATTTACCATATGAGAGGAAGGAAGGAAGAGTGCAATGGTATAATGAAATAAATGAAGGGGGAGATTTGTTTGAAAAGACAACATAAAAAAGAGACGATTAGCCATTTAATGTATCGTGTTGTGATGATGACGGTTGGTGCGACGCTTGCTGCGTTATCGATCGAATTGTTTCTAGTGCCTAATGAAATTATTGATGGTGGGGTCATCGGTATATCGCTTATTCTTGATCACATTCTTCCAAATTACGCATGGTTGAACTTTGCCACGCTTGTCATTTTACTCAATGCACCGTTTATGTATTTCGGTTATAAACAAATCGGAAAAACGTTTATGCTCTCTTCCCTCTACTCGATCATTGTATTAGCTGTCATGGAGCGGTTGTTTCATCATGTATCCCCATTTACAACGGATTCCATTTTAGCAACGGTGTTTGGCGGAGCCATTCTTGGTGCAGGTGTAGGGCTTGTTATTCGCCATGGCGGTTCATTAGATGGCACAGAAATTTTAGGTATTTTAATGACGAAAAAGTTGCCGTTTTCCGTTGGGGAATTTGTCATGTTTACAAACGTTTTTATTTTTACTTGGGCTGCGTTTGTGTTCGGACCGAAGCAAGCGATGTACTCCGTTTTGACTTATTATATCGCTTTTAAAACGATTGATACGGTCATTCAAGGATTAGATGAAACAAAAGCGGTGTTCATCGTATCAGATCGTTATGAAGAAGTGTCAGATGCCATTTTAAATCGACTTGGCCGTGGAACGACGAAGTTGATGGGAAAAGGCGGATATACAGACGAACAAAAAGAAGTGATTTATGCTGTTGTTACGCGTCTGGAAGTGACGAAGCTGAAATCAATTGTATATGAAATTGACCCAAATGCCTTTATTACGATTATGAATACACAAGAAGTGCGTGGAGCGAAATTTAAGTCGGCTATTCATTAATGAAAACAAATGCGTTATACTATGAATCGGAATCATTTTGAATTAAGGTGGTCAAACGATGGACGATATTTTACGTATAGAAGACGTGTCGTTTCGATATGATGATGAAGATGTACTGCAACATATTCATTTTCACATTCCAAAAGGCGCTTTCGTTGGTTTAGTTGGTCCGAACGGGTCAGGAAAATCAACGCTGTTAAAATGCATTTTGCGATTATTAAAACCGCAAACAGGACGCATTTTTTTATTCGGCACGCCAATTGAGCAGTTTAAAGATTGGCATAAAATTGGATTTGTATCCCAAAAGGCAAATAGCTTTAATACCGGATTTCCTGCAACAGTATATGAAGTTGTAGCGAGCGGTTTAGCTGGAAAGCTCGGCTTATTTCGCCGATTAAAAAAAAGCGACGAAAAAGCAGTATATGAAGCGATTGATGCGGTCGGCATGAGCTCTTTTATTCATCGAAACATTGGCGAACTTTCGGGCGGGCAACAACAACGTGTATTTATCGCACGTGCGATCGTGTCGCAACCTGAATTTTTAATTTTAGATGAACCAACTGTCGGGGTCGATGTGCATCATGTACAAAGCTTTTACGACATGCTTGAACGGTTAAATAAACAACATCATATGACGCTGCTTCTTGTGACGCACGATATCGGAACGATTACAGAAAAAGTGACGCATGTCGCTTGTTTAAACAAACATTTGCATTTCCATGGAAGCGTGCAACAGTTTGCGCAGCTGAAAACAGAAGATTTGGCATCATTTTACGGGCATCATCTTCACCTACTTGCCCATGACCATGCATAGAAAGGGGGGAGATTATGCTACAGGCGTTATTTCAATATGAATTTTTACAAAATGCGTTTATTGTCGGCATACTGATCGGACTCATCGCCCCTCTGCTAGGCGTGTTTATTGTCGTACGGAGATTATCGCTTATTGCGGATGCATTGAGTCATGTAACGCTTGCAGGAATTGCGGCCAGTTTACTTGTACAAAAAACGTTTGTCATCGGAGCGACATTCAATCCGATTTATGTGGGCATGGCGTTTTCGGTTGCTGGTTCGTTATTTATTGAAAAATTGCGTACCGTATATAAGCACTATCAAGAATTAGCTATTCCGATCATTTTATCAGGAGGCATCGGCTTAAGCGTCATTTTTATTTCACTTGCGGATGGCTTCAATACCGATCTGTTTTCATATTTGTTCGGAAGCGTTAGCGCAGTAAGCCGAACGGATGTATGGACAATTAGCATCATTTTTTTCATCGTGTTTGCTGTTATTTTTCTGCTCTATAAAGAATGGTTTATTTTATCATTTGATGAAGAATATGCCCAAGCATCAGGAGTAAAGGTAAGGGTGCTTCATTTTGTTTTCATCGTGTTAGTTGCTCTTGTCATTGCCGCATCGATGCGAATTGTCGGTATTTTGCTTGTTTCATCACTCATGACGCTTCCTGTTGCCGCAAGCATTCGAATCGCAAAAGGATTTAAACAAGCGTTATGGTTGTCAGTTTTATTTGGTGAGCTTGCTGTCATTGTTGGCTTATTTCTTTCTTATTATTTAAATTTAGCCCCCGGCGGGACGATTGTGTTGTTAGCTGTTTGTATATTAATTGGTGCGATCATGTGGAAAAAATGGAAGAGAGGATGACGAAGCGTGAACGTTTCTGAAGCGCTACGCTTAATGAAAGAAAAGGGGTTTAAGTATACAGGAAAGCGCGAAGAAATGCTTGAGCTGTTTGCAAAAACAGATAAATATTTAACGGCAAAAGATGTGCTTGATATAATGAAAGATCGGTATCCCGGACTGAGTTTCGATACAGTTTATCGAAACTTGGCATTGTTTGTTGAGCTCGGCATTTTAGAAATGACTGAGCTGTCTGGGGAGAAGCGCTTTCGGTTTACATGTAATGTGCATCATCATCATCACCATTTTATTTGCATGTCGTGCGGAAAAACGAAAGAACTTGTAACGTGTCCGATGAATGAGTTAGTGGAAGATTTGCAGGGATATACGATTTCGGGACATAAGTTTGAAGTGTACGGAACATGCCCGATGTGCCAACAACAAGCTGACGTGTAATGTCAGCTTGTTGTTGTGAGTAATTGTTCTACTCGTTGTTTTGCTTCGTGCCAATTGTATACGCGAATGACGCCTTTCGGGAGCGGACCGCGATTGTAAGGGGTATCAAATAAAATGACAGGAATAAGGCATTGTTCGGCAATATTGCAAGCATTATCGTATTTATCTTCAAAAAACATGTCGATTTTATATTTCTTTACGGCTTCAATTTTATCGTGTGAACCGATCAGTTCGATATGATGGTAATGAACCCCTTGTTGTTGAAACCATTTTTCTGTTATTTCGTACAAGTGACGACCTCGTGCGCTAATGTAATACAGCTCATATTCATCTTTCCAACTATTAATAACTTCTAACGCTCCGTTCGCGAGAGGTGCTTCGCTGTAGATGATCGGTTCGTATTGTTCCATCCATTCATTTAATTTTTCTTCCGTTGTATCTAAAAAAGGAACTAAATCGTAATCGGTAATATCATCAAGCGTTAAATTTTTTTGAAACGACTGATTTAAATATGGAATGAATGTACTTGGACATGTTACTGTTCCGTCAATATCGATGCCAAATCGCCGTTTGCTCATGTTTGTTCATCCTTCCTATGATGTGCTTTTCTTGCCCATTATATCATTGACATAAAGTAACATCTATAATGACGTATCGCTTATTGCATAATAATAGTGCTCCTCATTTCACGAAAGCGAGGGAATGGTCATGGACAATGAACGTCAGCGTCAATCGTATGACAACGAACGAATAGATACTGTTCCGAATGTTGAACGAGATTTTATGGAAGAAACAGCAGGTGAAATTGCTGAGCCGATTCGATTTTCTGAAAAAGAAGTCGATCGTGAACAAAACGGTCGTGGCGTTGGCTGGCTCGCACTTGCTTTATCGGTTGTTTCTCTTTTCTTAATGCCAGTCATTATGGGGGCAGCCGGTATTATTTTTGGATTCATTGCCCGACGTCGAGGAGCAGAAACGTTAGGTGCTTGGGCAATTGGAATTGGGGCTGTTTCCATTATTTTAAGCTTTTTTGTCCGATTTTGGTAAATAAGAGGGGAATCCCCCTCTTATTTTTGTCTTCCTTTCGACGCATATTCTTCCGCTAATTTGTCGATTTCTTTTTTCAACTCTTCGACCATTGTTTCTTCAGGTACTTTGCGAACAATTTTTCCATGGCGGAACAATAATCCTTCTCCGCGAGCCCCTGCAATGCCGATGTCAGCTTCGCGCGCCTCTCCCGGCCCGTTTACCGCACAACCGAGGACAGCTACTTTAATTGGAGCTTTAATTTGAGCAATATATTCTTCAATTTCATTTGCTATGCGAATTAAGTCAATTTCAATTCGTCCGCATGTTGGACAAGAAATTAACGTTGCCGCATTTGCAGCGAGACCGAACGCTTTCAACAGCTCCCGCGCCACTTTCACTTCTTCGACAGGATCAGCGCTAAGTGATACGCGCACCGTATTGCCAATTCCTTTACTTAAAATGGCACCAAGTCCCGCAGCACTTTTTACTGTTCCGGCAAATAGCGTACCTGATTCCGTAATGCCAAGATGGAGCGGATAGTCGAACGTGCGCGCAGCTTTTTCATATGCTTCAATCGCTAAACGAACATCGGAAGCTTTCAGCGAAACGATAATGTCATAAAAATCAAGGTCTTCTAAAATGCGGATATGGTGCAACGCGCTTTCGACCATGCCATCTGCGGTCGGATAGCCGTATTTTTCTAAAATACGTTTCTCAAGTGAACCAGCGTTTACGCCGATGCGAATCGGAACCCCCCGCTCTTTCGCAGCTTTTACAACCGCTTCTACTTTCTCTCGTTTTCCAATGTTTCCTGGGTTAATACGAATTTTATCGGCTCCGTTTTCGATCGCTTTTAAAGCAAGGCGGTAGTCAAAATGAATATCGACAACGAGCGGAATATTGATGCGTTTTTTTATTTCAGCAATCGCATCAGCTGCTCTTTCGTCTGGGCAAGCGACGCGAACGATTTGGCATCCAGCTTCTTCGAGTCGATGTATTTGAGCAACGGTTTCCTCTATATCATGCGTTTTTGTCGTCGTCATACTTTGAATGACGACTTCGTTGTTCCCACCGATTGTAATGTTCCCAACGCGAACGGGGCGGGTTTTTGAACGATGAATGATTTCGCTCACGAGTTAATCGCTCCTTTAACGTATTAATCAAATCATTTTTTATTGTAGCAATGTTTCTTATTTGTTGACAATGTTTTTGCTATTTCTGATTATAGTACGGAATGCGGTACGTTTTTCCGATTTGAAGGGAATGAGCATTTACATGTGGATTCAACGTTTGAAAATCAGCAATGAGCTGATCGATGGATACGGGTAATTTTCCATTCATCTCACGCTCGACGATCGAAAGGAGCGTATCGCCCCGTTGGATTATGACTTCACGATATGGAAGCTCCTTTGTTGGTTTGAACGTTTTTTCTGCGCGAATTGTATGGATGGTCCCTTCTGTTATATCATGGTAAGCAATTGCACATATCGCAATGCATACAAGAAAGATGAAAACTTTTTTCATGGCGTTCCCCCGCTTCATTTTTCTGTTTTATCCATATGGCTTGTCCAAACGATATATGCGTAAAAATTACATTGTCTTTACATTGCTTTACATGTTTTTCACATCACGTTTACATGTTTTTGGTATTCTTTGTCTGTATTTGTCGAAGGGGGGATATATGTTGAGACAGCGATTAAAATATATAAAAAAGCTTGTGCGAGTGCCTGTATTTCAACCATCACCGAAAATAAAACAATGGTTATTAAAAATTAGCTTACAAAACCGTTTATTTATTTTATTTTTGGGTGTGTTAATCATTTCGTTAAGTGCCGTCGGAATGATTGCTTATCATCAAGCGAAACAAACGACGGTAAAAGCGATCGAAAATCGCCTTGAGAGAGAGGCGACGATGATGTTTGAAGTGTCACGTAATCTCATGTATATTCATGCTGGAAATGAGCAACTGCTTGAAAAAAGTTTGCGGTCTGCAGTAAAGCAACAAAAGGCGGAACTGATGCAAGATGGATTAAGCGTAGACATTTTTTTAATTGGGGATAGACAAATAAAAACGTTTGAACGAAATGAACAGCTCAATGTACCAACATCCGTCCAACAAACAATTACGAAACAAAAAAATGGTGTGTCGCATTTGGAATGGAACGGGCGTACATATACATTTGCATATAAAACTATTCAAGAATTGAAAGGAACATATGTCGTTGCTGTACCGGATGAACAGTTTATGAAACCGATTCAACAGCTTGCGTATTTAACCGTTGTAGCGATTATTATAAGCGTCATTATTTCAACGATCATGATTAAATGGTTAGTAAGTGGATTAACGAAGCCGATTGCCCAACTTCGTCATGCGATGAGCCGATTGTCGCGTGGAGATTTAACGGTTGACGAACATATTTATTCGACAACGCCAGAAATTGATTCGCTTGCGCGCAGCTTCCAACGGATGTTGACGAGCATGAAAAATGTCATTCGTGAAATGGACGAAACAACAAAACAGCTAGCCATCACAGGAGGCGACTTAGAGCATGTGTCTGAACATGCCATTGAATCAAACGATCAGCTCTTGGCAGCGATTTCTACTGTGAAACAAGGGGCAGAAGAAACGGCCAATGCTTCGGACGAAAGCATTCATCGCGTCGATGAGATGAAAAAACGGATGCAACACGTATTAGCAAGTGTGAAAAACATTTCAGCCAGTGCGAATGATATGAATGAATCTTCAAAGGGTGGAGAAAAGCGGCTAACGCATTTAATTGCTGATATTCATTCATTTGCTGAGCAATTTAAAAAAGTAAACGATACGATTCAAAGTGTAAAACATCATTCGATGTCGATTACAAAAGTTGTGGATGTCATTCGACAAATTGCCGAGCAAACGAAGTTATTGGCGCTCAACGCAACAATTGAAGCGGCGCGCGCTGGAGAAGCTGGGAAAGGATTTGCAGTCGTCGCTACAGAAGTGAGAAAGCTCGCGGAACATGCTTCAAAGGCAACGGAAGAAATTACATCTTCCATTTTTGCGATGGAAGAAGTATCGATTCATGCGACAAATCAGTTTGAAGGGATGGTCACACATTTACAACATCAACTCATGTCTGCAAATGAGGCAAAGCGTTCGTTTGACCATTTGTTAAAAGAAATTCAGCGCGTTAATCGCAACGTGGCGCAAATGGAAGGTGAATTGGAGCAGTTTCAGCAATTATTGCCGATGATTGAGACGGTGACGGTGGCATTTGCTTCTGTTGCTCAACAAACGCTAGCAAGCGCAGAAGAAATGATGTCTGTTTCGTATGATCAAACGAAACAGATGAATGATATGCATCGTGTTGGTGAACGATTAAATGAATTATCGCAATCATTATCCGCACTGACTGCAGCATTTAAATTATAAGAAGCAGGCTAATGGCCTGCTTCTTTCATAGAAGGAAGTTCTTTGATGGAAGCGAACAAAATTGTGACAGAAACGAACCAATCTAAAGCGACAGCATAAGGAACGACAATTTGTAGGGCTTCCATCGTTGTGAAAAAGATTGTTGCTAATGTAATGGAATAAGCAGAGATACTCCACATATGGCGGTACGTTCCACGCTTATTTAACGTGCCGCGGAAAATAAGACCGATAAATGCAAGAACGGTAACATAAAGAAATTTGCTCGTACATGTGAAAAAGTATAACACGAGAAACGATAATGAAATCACAATAGGAAGCAACGATTGAAGCGTGCGCGCAAATTCATATACATCTTCGTTTGTGAAACGTTCCGCTTGCATGAAAGCATAAGGATATGACTGGACGTGTCCATTGGCAACAAGCGCAAATTGTTCCTTTAAAAACGCCACTGCATTCGTATAACGCGCCGCATCATCTGTTGTGAGTGTACCTGTGCTATCAAATAAAATGGTCACGTTTGGATACGTAAGCTCAATTGGTTCTTGTGTGTTCGATGTCAATACCCCATCGACGACTTCAAATGGAGGAAGATCTTCCTTTAATAGTTGATGCGTTGAGCCGATTATTTTGTTTATGCTCATTGTAAAGTAAATGGCAATCGGTAACGTTGCAATAAGCGATAAAAAAAACACGTAGCCAATCGCCTTTCCGATTGGATGAAAACGAAAGCGTGCAATATGTACAGGAGAATAAAGACTTTGTAACAACCGTTTCCACATGATCATTCACATCCTTTATGCGTCATCATTTCTCATTCTACTTCTTTTTCTATTTGGTACACAACCTTTTTGTTTCGTGTGTTGCATGTGTTGACGATCTTCGCCTTTTTTGATAAAATTACCATCGGATATGGCGGACCCTTAGCTCAGCTGGTTAGAGCGGACGGCTCATAACCGTCTGGTCGCAGGTTCGAGTCCTGCAGGGTCCATTTACCTCGCTAAGTAAATTAGCGAGGTTTTTTTGCAAATAATTTGAAACATTCGATGTATTTTGGTACTCTTAAGGTAGGTTCACTTATGAAACTTTTCTGTTTCTTAATCTAACTAATTTATCGGTTTCATTCGTGAACAATTACATAATGAATGAGGAGGAATGAAACATGGCATTTGAATTACCACAATTGCCTTATGCTTACGACGCGTTAGAACCACATATTGACAAAGAAACGATGAACATTCATCACACAAAACATCATAACGCGTATGTAACAAATTTAAACGCAGCGCTCGAAGGTCATCCAGAATTGCAAAACAAAAAAATTGAAGAGTTAATGGCCAATTTAGATGCGGTACCTGAAAATATTCGTACAGCTGTTCGTAATAATGGAGGCGGACATGCGAACCACTCGCTCTTTTGGACTATTCTTTCGCCAAATGGTGGCGGTGAACCAACGGGTGAACTAGCTGAGGCAATCAATCGTACGTTTGGAAGCTTCGAGAAATTTAAAGAAGAATTTTCGAAAGCGGCAGCAACACGTTTCGGTTCTGGTTGGGCTTGGCTTGTCGTTCATAATGGTCAACTTGAAGTGACAAGCACACCAAACCAAGATACACCGTTAATGGAAGGAAAAACGCCAATTTTAGGATTAGACGTATGGGAGCATGCGTATTACTTAAAATATCAAAACCGTCGTCCAGATTACATTTCAGCATTTTGGAATGTTGTTAACTGGGACGAAGTGGCCAAGCGTTACGCAGCAGCGAAATAATGACGAAGGGCTCGACAATTTGTCGAGCTCTTTTTGTATATCGTTGTAAAAGAGTAGGCAAACTACTTGTCAAGAAAGGAAGTTTGCCTATGAATAGATGGAAACGAATGGTGGCGCATATTCGCACGCATCGACAATTGTTTCTTTTGTTAGCAATTGGCGGATTATATTCCCTTAGTATCGCCTTGTCGAACACGTTTGTAAACGTATATGTTTGGAAAAAAGTGAATAGTTTTCACGCTCTAGGTGTGTATAATTTAGCCATTGTCACATGGCAGCCGCTTGCATTTATCGTAGCTGGGCAAATCGCAAAAAAGATGGATCGTGTCATTGTGTTACGAATGGGTGTTACGTTTTTAGCATTCTTTTTTTTAGTCGTATTATTTAGCGGTGATCGAGCGATGAACCATTTATTTTTACTCGGCGGATTGCTTGGTATTGGTTACGGCTTTTACTGGCTCGCATTTAACGTATTAACGTTTGAAATCACTGAACCAAATACGCGTGATTTATTTAATGGATTGCTTGGTGCGATGACATCTGTCGCAGGAATGATCGGTCCACCGCTTGCAGGGTGGATCATTGCTTCAAGCGAGAAGTTCACCGGGTATATGGTCATTTTTTTAGCTTCTTTATGCTTATTTGTTGCAGCTGTCATTTGTAGCTTTTTTTTACAGCGGCGGCGTTCAGCAGGACAATTTGTCCTTCGTTCTGTATATGATGAGCGAAAGAAAAATAAAAATTGGAAAATGATTACAAACGCGCATTTTTTTCAAGGATTTCGCGAAGGAACGTTTGTGTTTATTGTTTCCATTTTTTTATTTATGGCGACAGGAACTGAAAAGTCACTCGGTGTATTTGGATTCGTCAATGCAGTTGTTTCGTTTATGACGTATTCTTTTGCATCAAAGTGGATGAAGAAACAATGGCGGTTGCGTGCCATTTTATTCGGTGGTGTACTGTTGTATGCTTCCGTCTTTTTAATTATTTTTGATTTATCATATGTAAAGTTAATCATCTATGGCGCGTTAATCGCCGTCGGATATCCTATTTTACTTGTTCCGTATTTGTCGCTTACATTTGACGTCATTGGTCAAAGCAATCATGCGAAGGAATGGCGAATTGAATATATTGTCATGCGGGAACTATTTCTAAACGGGGGACGTGCGACGTCTGTTTTATTGTTTTTATTAGCCATTACGTTGTTTGATGCAAAGGAGGCCATTCCATCACTCATGTTAATTGTTGGAGCGGGTCATTTCATTATTTATTTTTTTGTGCGACGTATTCGACTTTCGATGTAGAAATTTGCGAGCGTTTCTTTTACAATGAGGAAGGAGCAAGTAAAGGAGGTGCTCGCGTGTTTTGAAACAAATACAACATGCCCATAAAGCGAAGAAAAAGAAAAAACGAATGCAGTTGCCGTTTCGGTTAAACGTGCTATTTTTTGTTGTGTTTTTACTTTTTTCCGCGCTTATTTTACGATTAGGTGTGATTCAAATTGTTTATGGTGAACAATATCGAAAAGAAGTTGAACGCACAGAAAATGTAACAGTCAATACACCAGCGCCGCGCGGAAAAATTTATGATCGTAACTATCAAGTCGTCGTCGATAATGAGCCGCTTCATGCGATTACGTATACACGCACACAAACAACGAAGCCATCGGAAATGATTGAAGTGGCTAAAAAGTTAGCCACATATATTGAAAAGCCGACCGAACGTGTCACAGAGCGAGATATAAAAGATTATTGGATTTTAACAAACGAAGAAAAGGCAAAAGAAAAAATTACCGAAAAAGAATGGAAGTTGTTTCGCGAAAAAAAATTAAAAGATAAAGACATTTATCAATTGCAACTCGAGCGCATTACAGAAGAAGATGTAAAAACGATTAAAGAACGTGAGCTTGAGGTTGTTGCTATTTTTCGGGAAATGAATAGCGGATACGCTTTAACCCCGCAAATGATTAAAAATGAAGGAGTAACGGACGAAGAATATGCTGTTGTTAGTGAGCATTTAGAGGAGCTACCAGGTGTAGATGTGACGACAGATTGGAGTCGCCAATATGCATATGGTGATACGTTTCGTACAGTGCTTGGAAACATAACATCGTCAGAAGAAGGGTTGCCGCGCGAAAAGCTTGACTATTACTTAGCGCGCGATTATAAACGAAATGACCGAGTAGGAAAAAGTTATATTGAAGCACAATATGAAGATGTATTGCGTGGGCAAAAGGCGAAAATAAAAAATGTGACTGATAAGGCAGGAAACATTATTGAAACGATTGAAATATCGCAAGGACAACGCGGGAAAGATATCGTTTTAACGATTGATATGGAATTACAAAAACGCGTCGAGCAAATTATTGAGGAAGAATTAATGACAATGAAGCGACGCAGTGGAACAGAATTGCTTGATCGTGCTTTCGTTGTCATGATGGATCCAAATACAGGAGAAATTTTATCGTTAGCTGGAAAACGATATACACGCGATGAAAACGGAAAAGTTACATTAAAAGATTATGCCCTTGGGACGATTACATCTGCTTATGCGATGGGTTCGGCGGTAAAGGGGGCGACCGTATTGACAGGTTTTCAAACCGGTGTCATTCAACCTGGCACAGTGCTGATTGACGAACCGTTATATATTAAAGGAACGCCGACGAAAAAATCGCATAGCGGTATTCGTCCAGGACCGATGAACGATTTAAAAGCGCTTGAAATGTCGTCAAACGTTTATATGTTTAAAACAGCGATCGCGATTGCCGGTTCTACTTATCGCCCACATCAAGCGCTACCGATAAAAAAAGAAGCGTTTTCCATTATGCGACGCTACTTTAATCAGTTCGGTTTAGGGGTGAAAACAGGCATCGATTTGCCTGGAGAAATCATCGGATGGCCGGGACAAAGTACACTTCCAGGACACTTGCTCGATTTAGCCATTGGACAGTTTGACGTATATACACCGATTCAAATGGCGCAATACGTTTCAACGATTGCGAATGGCGGATATCGCATTCAACCGCATGTTGTCAAAGAAATTCGTGAACCAATTAGCGAAAAAGATCAAATAGGTAACATCATCTACTCGTTCGAACCGAAAGTGTTAAACCGAATTGATATGAAAACAGAGTATATTGAGCGTGTGCGTGAAGGCTTTTATCGCGTCATGCACGGTTCAAACGGAACGGCGCGTGCCTTTTTCGCAAATGCTCCGTATGATCCAGCAGGGAAAACAGGAACGGCACAGGCGTTTTATGATGGACCGATCCAATCAAGACGAATGACGCCAACATACAATTTAACGTTAGTTGGCTTTGCACCTTACAATAATCCGGAAGTGGCGTTTGCTGTCGTTGTGCCATGGGTATATCAAAATGCGAGAAACCATTATCCGATTAATAACTATATCGGAAGAAAAATTTTAGATGCGTATTTTGAGTTGAAAAAGCAACGTCAATCTGGTCAACCATCTCCTACTGAACCGTTGAATAATGAGGAACAAACAATGGAAAGATAAAAGAAAGCGAATTTACAAAAGCTTAACATTCGTTTAAAACGAATTTAATACCTTTCCATTATTCTATAACTCGTGGGACAAAACAAATTGAAAAAAGTAGGGGGAAATCAAAAGATGAAGAAAAACAAATGGTTTGCACTCGCAGGTGTAACAAGCGCTGTACTCGCATTCACAACAGCATGTGGTGGAGGCGCTGAGCAAGGCGGCGAAAATGCGGAAGGTAACGCAGAAAAATTAAGCGGAAACGTTGTTGTTGACGGATCATCAACCGTTTACCCAATCGTTGAAGCAGCCGCTGAAGCGTATGCGGGTGAACAACCAGATGTAAAAGTATCTGTTGGTTTATCTGGAACAGGTGGCGGATTTGAAAAGTTTACAAAAGGCGAAACAGATTTTTCAAACGCTTCTCGTCCAATTAAAGATGAAGAAAAGAAAGCTGCTGAGCAAAACGGTATTGAATTTGAAGAGCTTCAAATTGCGTTTGATGGTCTTTCCGTTTTAGTGAATAAAGATAACGACTGGGTTGATTATTTAACAGTTGATGAGTTGAAGAAAATCTTTACATCAGGTGCAGTAAATGGTGATGACAAAGTGAAATGGTCAGACATTCGTCCAGAGTGGCCAAATGAAGAAATTAAATTGTTCTCTCCAGGACATGACTCTGGTACGTTTGACTACTTTGATGAAGTCATTTTAGATGGACAACCGTTAAACAAAACAGCTCAACTATCTGAGGATGACAACGTGCTTGTTCAAGGTATTGCAGGAGATAAAAACGCTCTCGGTTACTTTGGATTCGCGTACTACGTTGAAAATAAAGATAAATTGAGAGCTGTGCCAATCGATAACGGAAACGGTCCTGTTGAGCCAACGCACGAAACGATCCAAAGCGGTGAATATGCACCACTTTCTCGTCCGCTATTTACGTATGTGAACGTGAAAGCGTTAAAAGAAAAAGCACAAGTGTATGATTTTGCAAAATTCTTGTTAGAAAACGGTGCAGAATTTGCTGAAGAAGTAGGTTATGTCGCACTTCCACAAGAAGAGTATGAAGAGCAATTGAAGAAACTTGAAGGGTTAAAATAACAAAACGTAGAGATAAGAAGCGACGGTAGTGTCGCTTCTTATCTTGCCATGAATTTGGAAAGGGGTTTTCACATTATGGCGATGACAGATGGGAATCGTTCATATTCTGTCCGTGAAATGATTAAAGAGAATAAGAAAAAACAAAACGGACAGCAGTTTATTGAATGGTTAATGCCAAAATTGCTATTGTTGACAGCAACCATTTCTGTTTTAACGACAATCGGCATTTTATTTACGTTATTGTTCGAAACGTTTATTTTCTTTGAACGAGTATCTATTGTAGAGTTTTTAACGAGCAAAGAATGGCTTCCATGGGATGAAAAAACAGGTTCGTTCGGTGTCGCTCCGCTTGTGACAGGGACGCTTTTAACGACAGCAATTGCAATGCTTGTAGCGATTCCGATCGGTTTAGCTTCAGCGATTTACTTGAGTGAGTATGCGTCTGAAAAAGCAAGGAAAGTATTAAAACCGATATTAGAAGTGTTGGCGGGAATTCCGACGATTGTGTACGGATTTTTCGCATTAACGTTCGTTACACCGCTTTTACAAAAATTCATTCCTAATTTAGGAATTTTTAATGCTTTAAGCCCAGGGATTGTCATGGGAATCATGATTATTCCAATGGTTGCTTCTTTGTCTGAAGATGCGATGAGTTCCGTGCCGAATTCGATTCGTGAGGGGGCGCTCGGTCTTGGTTCGACAAAACTAGAAGTGGCATTGAAAGTCGTCCTTCCTGCAGCGACATCGGGTATTGCAGCATCGTTTATGCTTGCGATCTCTCGTGCTGTCGGTGAAACGATGATTGTAGCAGTAGCGGGTGGTTCATCTCCGGTCTTTACATTTGATGTAACGAAATCGATTCAAACGTTAACAGCATACATTGTTCAAGTAACAACTGGAGATGCCGGATACGGTACAACGGTTTATTACAGCATTTATGCAGTCGGTATGACGTTGTTTGTATTTACGTTAGCTATGAACTTACTCGCGCAATACATTTCTCGTCGCTTTAGGGAGGAGTATTAATGATGGAGAAGTTAATTGATAAACAACGTGTCGTTCAGCATATGAACGGTCGCCTGTTGAGAAATAACGTGTTAAAGTTTTTATTTTTCTTAGCGACGTTGTTTGGACTTATTGTTCTCGTCGTTCTTCTATATCGGATATTCACTCAAGCAATTGGCTGGCTAAATGTTGACTTTTTAAATAACTTTCCGTCCCGTCGTCCTGAAAACGCAGGGATTAAAGCGGGGTTAATCGGTTCGTTATGGCTGATGGTCATCGTTGCCCCTGTCTCGCTCATTCTTGGAGTTGGGACAGCGATTTACTTAGAGGAATATGCGAAAAAAAATCGTTTTACAGATTTTATTCAAACGAACATTTCGAACTTAGCAGGTGTTCCGTCAATCGTATTCGGTTTGCTTGGTTTGACGATTTTCGTTCGTGAACTCAATTTAGGTCGTAGTATTCTTGCGGCTGGTTTGACGATGAGTTTGCTTGTTCTTCCCGTCATCGTTGTTGCGGCACAAGAGGCGCTTCGTGCCGTGCCGAATCAGTTGCGCGAAGCATCATATGGTATGGGAGCAACGAAATGGCAAACGATTTATCGCATCGTTCTTCCAGCAGCGATCCCAGGTATTTTAACAGGTAGTATTTTAGCTCTATCCCGTGCTATCGGTGAAACAGCACCCCTTGTCGTTTTAGGGATCCCGACGTTTTTAGCGTATTTGCCACGTGGTATTCTTGATACATTTACTGTCATGCCGATGCAAATTTACAACTGGACATCGCGTCCACAAGCTGACTTCCAAAACGTTGCAGCAGCTGGAATCGTTGTCTTGCTCGTTGTGCTCATCTTTATGAACTCGATTGCTATTTTCATTCGCAACAAGTTTCAAAAACGTTATTAATTGCTCGTTGAAAGGGGAACTTATTAAATGGAATTGACAGTTGTGAAAGAACGTAAAAATAAGCAAGCTGAAGAACGAAGCGAAAAAAACGTGGTGTATCGCACGAAAAATTTAAATTTATGGTACGGCGAACATCATGCGCTAAAAAATATAGATCTAGATATTTACGAAAATGAAGTAACAGCCATTATCGGCCCGTCAGGATGCGGAAAATCAACGTATATTAAAACGTTAAACCGAATGATTGAACTTGTGCCGAGCGTACGTACATCTGGAGAAATTACGTATCGTGGCCGCAACATTTTCGATAAGTCGTATCGTGTAGAAGAATTGCGTACGCAAGTTGGAATGGTATTCCAAAAACCGAACCCGTTCCCGAAATCGATTTACGATAACGTTGCATACGGTCCGCGCATTCACGGTATTCGTGATAAGAAAATTTTAGATGAAATCGTCGAAAAAAGTTTGCGTGGTGCGGCCATTTGGGATGAAGTAAAAGATCGTTTGCACACGAATGCGTACGGATTATCAGGTGGTCAACAACAACGTTTATGTATTGCTCGCTGTTTAGCGATTGAGCCAGATGTTATTTTAATGGATGAACCAACATCTGCGCTTGACCCTATTTCAACATTAAAAGTAGAAGAGCTTGTGCAAGAATTAAAGAAAAACTATAGTATTATTATCGTCACACATAACATGCAACAAGCTGCTCGTATTTCTGATAAAACGGCCTTCTTCTTGAACGGTGAAGTGATCGAGTATAGCGACACAGATAAACTATTCTCGAATCCAGACGATAAACGAACAGAAGATTACATTACAGGTCGATTTGGATAATCGGATCAAAAATCGTGCGGGCGTACTCGCACGATTTTTTCAAAATAAAAGGGGGAGTGAACATGGCTGTACGTGAAAAATTTGATGACGATTTACAAACGTTGCGCGATCAACTATTACAGCTCGGAAGTCTGGCAGAAATTTCATTAACTCAATCGTTTGAAGCGTTAAAAACAAAAAATAACGATTTAGCATTACAAGTGCTTGAAAACGACACAAAAATTGATTTGCTTGATGAGGAAATTAATGATTTTGCGATTTTATTAATTGCGAAACAGCAGCCGGTTGCCATTGATTTGCGCCGCATTATTGTCGCCATTAAAATTGCCACAGATGTTGAGCGCATGGCAGACTTTGCAGTCAATATTGCAAAATCAGCTATTCGCATCGGTGAACAGCCGTTTGTCATTTCGCTAAATAAGTTAGAAAAAATGCACGACATTGCGGTAAATATGCTTTCGTTAACGTTAAAAGCATATTATGAGGAGGATGTCGTCGCTGCGAAAAAAGTAGCCGATATGGATGATGAAGTTGATCGTCTGTACGGTGAAACGATTCGGGAGTTGCTTGAACGCACAAAAGCACATCCAGATGCGATGTCGCAAATTACTCAGCTCTCGTTTACAGCACGTTACATTGAGCGCATTGCAGACCATGCGACAAACATTGCTGAAAACGTATTTTATTTAGTCAAAGGGAAACATTATGATTTGAATGACTAAATGAAAAGGATGTCCTCGCGCGTGTGTGGACATCCTTATTTCGTTATTTGTCGTGCAATTTGTTCATAAGACATGTCGTTTGTTATGACGTATGTGCCAGGGCGTATCGCTCGCGTTAATTGATGTGCATCTAAATACGTTAAAAACGACTGGGCGTCATCAATAATATGCGCTTGTTGTAGACGCTCTGCAATGTCGCGACTTGCTTCCCCTTTCTCGATCGTTAACGTATAAATGTACGTTTCTTTTTGAGGTGGTGTCGTTTTTTCTGTTTCTTTTTTTAATTCTTTTTTTAATTTTTCTAGTGCATCCGCTAGTTCGTTTCGTTCAGCAATGAGCTGTTCGTATTGTTTTTCGTTTACGGTATTATTTTTTGATTGGTTATGATTTGTATAGTACATTGTAGCGATTATCGTTGTAGCAAACAATATCCCAGCCGCAAATGCACGCGTTGTCCTTTTCATCGTTCATTCCTCGCGATCATCATATTCACCTCGTCTATCGGCATGTTAAGCTTACGAGCCATTTGTTCTTCATTTGAAAACGGCTCGATTCCGACAAGCAACTCTTCTTCAAGTGCTTTCACTCGCTTTTTTACTTCGTATAATTGTTGCATGGTCGATAATGTTAGCTGTTCTACTTGTTCTTCTACTTCTTTGACGGGATCTTTTTGGAAGAAAGAAATAAGCAATAGTATGATAGCAAAAGAAGCGAGTCCAATGAATGTATATTCGATCATGTCTTTCACCCCACTTTATTATACATAGGAATGTAGTTATCATGCATCATTTTCGTGTCAAATCGACAATTTTCATCTATTGTCCGCAAGTAGCGATCATGATATGATGGAAAAAAGTGTGCTTTCACTTGGGGGGGATATGTTGTGAAAGCGGTTATTATGGCAGGGGGAAGAGGAACGCGATTACGTCCGTTAACTTGCCATGTTCCGAAGCCGGTCGTACCGATTATGAATAAACCTGTGATGGAGTATAGTATTGAGTGGTTAAAACAATATGGAATTACACATATTGCTGTAACTGTTGAATATTTAAGTGACGAAATTATTGAATATTTCGGGGATGGACAGCGGTTTGGTGTGCATCTTCATTATTTTGAAGAGGCGATGCCACTTGGAACGGCAGGAAGTGTAAAACATGCGCAGTCGTTTTTAGATGATACGTTTGTTGTCATCAGCGCAGATACGTTGACGACGATCGATTTACAGCAAGCGATCGACTTTCATTTCTCCAAACAATCATTAGTTACCGTTCTTATGCACCACGAAGCGACTCCTCTTTCATATGGTGGAATTGTAACAGATCGACACGGGAAAATTATTCATTTTGTAGAAAAACCAAAATGGAATGAAGTGTGTACTGATTTAGTGAATACAGGCATTTACATTTGTCACCCAACTATTTTTGATTATATGCCACAACATCCACCTTACGATTTTAGTCAACATCTTTTTCCATATCTCGTTCAACACGAATATCCGATATACGGATGGCAAGCAGATGGATATTGGTCCGATATTGGCGTCATTGAGCAATATCATCAAACACACATCGATTTACTGAATCAACGTTTCGTTCCTTCTCACTATAAAGAAATTGCCCCTGCTGTATGGGTTGGCAAGGGGGTTAAGATTGCACAAGGGGTAAAATTGGAAGGACCGATCATGATCGGAGATGACGTACGTATTGATGACTACGCAACAGTTGGACCTTACACGGTCATCGGCCCACGTTCAGTGATTAGTAAATATGCGTCGTTAAAACGATCTATTGTTTGGTCGGACGTATATATTGATCAACATAGTGAATTACGCGGGGCGATCGTTGCTAATGATGTATACATCGGCAAAAAAAATGAAATATTTGATTATGCGGTCATCGGAGCAAAATGTAAATTAGAAAATAAAGTGAAAGTGCAACATGAAGTGAAAATTTGGCCAAATAAAACAATTGCCGAAAAAACGAAAGTGAAACATTCGGTTGTATGGGGAGAACAACATACGAAAACGTTGTTTAGTGAACAAGGAATGAAAATGCGGGCATATATTGATGCCCATCCGCTATTTATGACGAGACTTGCTTCCGCGTACAGTAGCCTATATGAAAAGGAAAGCCGCATATTAATCGGCTTTGATGCCCATCCATTTTCGAGATCAATGAGTATGTTATTTGCCGAGTGTTTACACATGTATGGCATGCATACAAACATATATGAAGGCGGATATTTGCCAGCTTTTCGTTATATTGTGCCCCATAAACAGTATCATGGCGGTGTATTTATTACGATGAATGAACATGATGAAGTGATTGTTGACATTTATGATGAATATGGCTACCCGATCGATCGAGCGATGGAACGAGCTATCGAACAACAAATGAAGCATGAACATGCTTGTTACGTGTCATTGACAAGAATGGGTGAGGCGATGAAGCAAAAAGAAAAAGACGAATTGTACGTTCGCGCCTTACGACAATGGATTCCTTTTTCGTCATCGGAACAATGGAAAGTAGTCGTTTGTAGCTCCCCTTTGCTACGGGAAATCATTGAACATACACTTCAGTCGTTTGCCATTCAAGTCGTTTGGACAGAACATCGAGATGAAGAACATATTCGCAAGCAAATTAAACGTGAGCATGCTCATTTTGGAATCGTATTTGATCGTTCAGGCGAACGTTTTCGAATTTTTGACGGACAAGGAACGGCATTGACGAATGAGGAAGTCATTTCATTGCACGTATTAGTATCGCTTTTATTTAGTGAAACGAAAAAAGTCGCTGTGCCTTCTTGGGCCCCATCGATGTTGCATACATTAGCGGAACGTTTATATGGGGACATTGTGTATGTCAAAGATGCGAGACGAGATTTTTTGTTTGCCCATCACCATGAGCCGTTTCATTTTTATTTTGATGGACTGTATGCGTGTGTGCAACTGTTCCATTTGTTAGCTATTGAACGTTGTTCTCTTCGGGCCGTTGTTTCGTCCATCCCAACGATTCATTTATCATGCCGTGATGTTTATTGCCCATGGCATGAACGAGCAGCTGTCATGCGCAAATTGTTAGAAGAATGTTATGACAAACATGTTGATTTTACAGATGGCATAAAAGTGTATCATGAAGATGGCGCATGGACACTCATTTTACCAAAGGTAGATGAACCGACGTTAACGATTTATTCTCAAGCGACAAATGCCCAAAAAGCAAAAGAATATACGAAATACTATATAAAGAAAATTCGACAATATCAAAACGTATAAAATTCATATGGAAATTGTTTAAGAAAAATGATATGATGGAAAGGTGTGATTATAATACTTTTGTTTGGAGGGAAAGAACGATGCGTGTAAATATTACGTTAGCATGCACAGAATGCGGCGAACGCAACTATATTTCAACAAAAAATAAGCGCAATAACGCAGAGCGCCTTGAATTGAAAAAATATTGCCCACGAGACAAAAAAGCAACAGTTCATCGTGAAACGAAGTAAGCAGTAGGATTTTTTTCCTGCTGCTTATTTTTTTATAAAACAGGGGGAAGGATAATGGATAAGAAACATTTCCGACAACAGATGAAACAACGTCTCTTACATATGACAAAAAAAGAGCGAAAGGAAAAAGAGAGCATTATTCACGACATATTATTTCAGAAACATCATTGGAAAAACGCGCATGTGATCGGTATTACGATTTCAAGACAAATCGAAGTAGACACGATTTGTATTATTAAACGAGCTTGGCAAGAAGGGAAGAGAGTTGCCATTCCGAAATGCAATGTGACAACAAAACAAATAACGTTTCGTGAAATTCATTCTTTTGAACAAATGGAGCGCTCTTTTTTTGATTTATATGAACCGATTGTAGAAGAAACGAAAGAAGTACAAAAACATGAAATCGATTTGTTATTTGTTCCAGGCCTCGCTTTCGTTCGACGCGGATATCGTCTTGGCTACGGTGGAGGATATTATGATCGTTATTTAGCGGATTTTCCTAATGACACCCTTTCTGTTGCATATGACTGTCAAATTGTTTCTACGTTGCCGGTTGAAAAACATGATATTCCTGTCAAAATGATCATTACGAATGAAGGAATAATCATTTGTGAAAGCGAATCATAAAACAGCATAAGTGTTTTCATATTATACAGGAGAAAAAATTAACAAAATGTTAATAATTCATGCCCCATAAACTTTGTGAAACAGTGTACAATGTAAGTGTGAAACAGATAAACAATGCACATATTGTAAAATGACATATACGAAAGGTGGAAGGAACATGTCAAATAAAGTAAATCGTGTTGTTTTAGTTGGGACAGGTTTTGTCGGTTCAAGTTACGCGTTTGCCCTTTTAAACCAAGGGGTGACAGAAGAGCTCGTTCTTATTGACATTAATAAAGAAAAATCTGAAGGGGATGCGATGGACTTAAACCACGGTATGCCGTTCGCTCCATCACCAACAAAAATTTGGTTTGGTAATTATGAAGACTGCAAAGATGCAGACATTGTTGTGTTAACAGCAGGGGCAAATCAAAAACCGGGAGAAACACGATTAGATTTAGTGGAGAAAAACACGAAAATTTTCAAAAACATTATTGATCAAGTCATGGCGAGTGGATTTAATGGAATTTTTCTCGTTGCAACAAATCCAGTTGACATTTTAACATATGCAACATGGAAGTTCTCTGGCTTACCGAAAGAGCGCGTCATCGGTTCAGGAACGATTTTAGATACAGCCCGTTTCCGTTATTTGCTAGGGGAATATTTCGATGTCGATACACGTAACGTACATGCTTATATCATTGGAGAACATGGCGATACAGAATTGCCGGTTTGGAGCCATGCGTTTATCGGCTGCCGCCCAATTGCTGATATGATGAAAGAAAAACCACAATATAAACAGGAAGATTTAGACAACATTTTTGTGAACGTGAGAGATGCAGCGTATCAAATTATTGAACGAAAAGGTGCAACATATTACGGTATTGCCATGGGACTTGTTCGTTTAACAAAAGCTATTTTACAAAACGAAAATAGCGTGCTTACTGTTTCGGCCTACTTAGAAGGACAATATGGTCAAAACGATATGTACATTGGCGTACCGGCGATCGTAAACCGTAACGGTATCCGTGAAGTCGTTGAATTGCAATTGAATGAAGAAGAAAAAGAAAAATTTACTCATTCTGCAACGGTGTTAAAAGATGTGATGAAACGCGTGGGGTTGCAATAGGTTGTCTCATAACGAGGCAACCTTTTTTATAATTTTAATGAGAAAAGGGAACGGTAAACATGAGGAGGAGGGTGAGCATATTGAATGGAAAAACATTGATCGCGGCCTTCGTTGTAGCACTTGTTCTTTATCGTTTTCGCTATCGGCTATTGAATGGAATTTTGAAACGGGAAGCAATTCAAAAGCGAGTAGTTCAATGGGGAATGTCTATTCCGTTTATTCGCCAACGCCTTGTACCAACATTGTTTTTACAAAAGTACAAATAGTTGCGCTTTGTAAAAGAGTGTGGTAAAAGAAGGGTATGATAGCGAAGGGAGAGGGAAGGTTGAGCATTCGCTTTGATTTTGTATATTGGCAAATGACGTTTCAATTTTTGCAAGCGAACTATGAAATCGTGTATTTATCGCCTGACGAACGAGAAGTTTGGTTGCAGTCTACGCGTGAACGAAAAGCCCCACTCGTTCGTCTCGTTCGTACGGACATCGATTGGAGCGTATCATTAAAAAATGATATGCAACGCGCCATGACAGCCGTTGATGAATGGCGGCGGGGGCAATTTCGCCGTCAGCTTCAAGTTGTTAACGTATATGTCATGATGTACCCTCCTGTTGACGATTGGGAGCTGTACGTTCATCGCCCGTTAACGACTGAACGAGTACATATGAAAACATTTGTGGTGCATATAAACAATATGTATGCCGTACTACATGAACTAAGCGCATTGTTTCACCAATCATTGAAAGTATATATACCGGATGACTCCCCGATGTTACAAGACGAATTACGAGCATTTAAACAGCACGTTTTGTCGTTTGCTGAACGATTGTATGAAAATGAACGGCGCATATTTGAGCGTGGAAAAACGAGATTTACATACGTATTCATCGCCTTGCAAATTGTGATGTTTTTTGTTTTAGAATGGAACGGTGGAAGTACAAATACGTTAACACTTATTGAATACGGTGCGAAATTTAACCCGCTCATTTTACAAGGGGAGTGGTGGCGCTTTTTTACCCCGATCGTTTTGCATATCGGTTTTGTACATCTGCTTATGAATACGTTTGCATTATATTATTTAGGCCCGCTTGTTGAAAAATTGTACGGTTCGTTTCGCTTTTTAGCCATTTATCTTTTTGCTGGTTTTTCAGGCTCGCTCGCTAGCTTTTTATTTTCTTCATCCGTATCTGCGGGAGCGTCTGGGGCGATTTTCGGGTGTTTTGGAGCTTTGCTGTATTTCGGAAAGGTGCATCCACATTTGTTTTTTCGAACAATCGGCATGAATGTGTTGACGGTCATTGGGATTAATTTAGCGTTTGGTCTCGTTGTTCCAAATATCGATAATGCCGGCCATATTGGCGGCTTAATCGGTGGATTTTTAGCTGCAAGCATTGTCCATCTTCCAAAAGAGCGTGCCCGTCTTGGACAATGGTTGGCTGCTTTGTTCACAGGGGTCGTCACCGCTATTTGTTTATATATTGGCTTTCAACGACCGCCAGCAGATCAAGCGCAACTCATTTTGGCGTTGTCAAAGCAGTACATCGATGAACAGGCATACGGTGAAGCTGAACAAATGTTGACAATCATCAATGAACGAGATGCACAAGCATATCAAGCAGATTTTTTACGTGCGTATATTCGTATTCAACAAAAAGATTACGATGCTGCGAAACGGTATTTATATGCTGCCATTGAAAAAAACGACCGTTTTCATGAAGCATTTTATTATTTAGCGTTATTGTATGCAGAAGAAAAAAATTATGAAAAAGCAAAACAAGCAGTAGAACGTGCATTGCACATTCATCCAGACGATGAACAATATAAACAATTATTGTTTGAAATCGAGCAATTGCTTTAATATGATCAGTTCTCCATCTGCTGTTTCTGTCACGACAAACAGCTTGCTGTAATCTTTTTTAATTAAAATAAGCGGAACGGTGCTGCCGATTGGGGATTCCATCGAACCGTTCTGTTTTTTTATGCCTAAAAAATAATTTTTGTATAATCCTTCCCATAAGTTTCCGATCATCGTCTCTGTTTCATTTGTCGTTAAATCCATAAATGGCTGTTCATTATATTGAACAAGCTCGGTTAAGTACAAATGGTAATAATCGTCCTTTGACAAGATGGTTGCCATTTGGTTAGCGGCTTTGTTGACAATGGCTTGTGTTTGTTTATTTAATGTGCTAGCCCATTTTTTTTGTTCGTTCGTCGCTGGCTTGTGAAACGATTGAAGCAGTGCAAAGGATGAGTCTATCACATATAATACATCTCCGCTCATTTTTTGACTACTTCGAATATCATTGCCGTTATGCAGTTCCCCTTGATGGTATGAAATAGCTTGAAATAATCGACTTCCTTTTTGTTCGAGTTGTTTTTGTTGAATAAGTTTTTTTCCGTTTTCTTTCCATTTCGATTGGATAGCAATAAGCCGCCCATTAGCAAATAACAAAGAAATATCTTGTCGTAAGTAGGCGGTTCGATCGAGCGATGAAGTGACGATCCAATCGATGATGTAGCGTGTTTCTTTCTTTTTTGGGTGCAACGATAATTTCGTTTGCGTCTGCGTAAAGCGAACAGTTGGATCGATCGGAAAAAACATAATCGTCTCACGAGCTGGTCGCTCAAACGTTTGGATAATAACGACAAACACGAACAGCAATATAAAAAGTGATAATAGACGTTTCATCTCATTCCTCCGGTCAAGCTTACATTTATAAAAAATGTATGTGTGCATGAAAGGAAATATGTATGAATGAATGGTGATATGTCAAAGATGGATGGTAGTAAATGTAAGGTGGGTGATCGAAGTGAATCGAGTATCTTCACGTCTTTCAGAAAACGTTTTATATATGAAAGAAAAGCTTGGGGTAGGGAAAAGTTTTGACGTCATTTATTTAGATGTGCATTATGCTGGAAAAGATATGGCGTTATTTATGATTGACGGATTTGTCAAAGACGATATTCTCCATTACTTAATGAAACTGTTATCTGAATTACCGGATGGGGCGTTAGATGAGCAACCGTTAAATAAGTTATTAAGAACGCATCTTCCATATGTTGAATTGGATGAAACAGATAATTTCGAGCGGGTCATTGATGGTGTGCTTGCAGGACCGACAGCTTTGTTCGTAGATGGGATGGCAAAGGCGATTTTAATTGATGCACGCACATATCCAGTACGCGGACCGCAAGAACCAGATATGGAACGTGTCGTTCGGGGGGCACGTGATGGATACGTGGAAACAATTGTATTTAACACAGCTTTAACGAGACGACGAGTACGCGACCGTTCATTACGAATGGAATATATGCAAATTGGTCGCCGTTCAAAAACAGATGTATGTATTTGTTATATTGAAGATATTGCAAATTCGACGATTGTTGAAGAAGTAAAGCAATCATTAGCCAAAATTGATACAGACGGTTTGCCGATGGGAGAAAAAACAGTGGAGGAATTTATTTCGGGAAGGCACTTCAATCCGTATCCTGTCGTTCGGTATACTGAAAGGCCAGATACAGCTGCTGCTCATTTATATGAAGGGCACGTGCTTATTTTTGTTGATGGATCTCCGAGTGTATTAATTACACCAGCAACGTTTTGGCATCATTTACAACACGCGGAGGAATACAGGAATAAGCCGATTGTTGGCGCATATTTACGTTTCGTTCGTTTTCTTGCGGTATGGCTATCTATTTTTTTATTGCCGCTTTGGTATATGTGGATGAAAACGCCACAACTCGTTCCACACGCTTTATCGTTCGTTGCAAAATCAAGTGAAGGAAACATTCCGTTGTTTGGACAAATATTGCTCATCGAATTTGGACTAGATATGTTGCGGATGGCAGCCATTCACACCCCATCTGCCTTAGCGACAGCCCTTGGACTCGTTGCTGCGCTAATGATTGGTGGAATTGCGGTAGAAGTTGGCTTATTTTCTAACGAAGTCATTTTATATTTTGCGATGGCTACTATTGGGACGTTTGCAACACCAAGTTATGAACTCGGATTAGCGAACCGGCTCGTTCGCCTTGCCTTGCTTATCGTAACTGCGTTATTTGGTGTCGTTGGATATGTCGTTGGGATTACGATATGGCTTGTGATGCTTGCGCGCATGCAATCGTTCGGTGTTCCGTATTTATGGCCGTTTATTCCATTTTCGTATCGAGGAATGCGCGATGTACTTATTCGCTCACCGATTCCGTTAAAAAATCGTCGTCCAACTGTCTTACATCCGAGAGATCCAGACCGGTAAAAATGTGAAAAATATCGCAAAGTCATTGTTCAGTTCTTGACGACCTTTTGTTTTCCTTATACATTTAGAATATGTAGATTGAAAACGCTTATACACATAGGTGAAGAAAATGAAATCTGTATATGATGTGCAACAGTTGTTAAAAAAATATGGAACGATCATTTACGTCGGTGATCGCCTTGCTGATTTAGAGTTGATGGAAGAAGAAGTGAAAGAATTATTTCAAGCGCAGCTCATCGACGTGAAAGATTATCAAATGGCGCTTCTCATTTTGCGTCATGAAGCGCAAGTTGAACGAGAAAAAAGAGAAAAAGGGATGAAAGAGCAATGGAACAATGGTTAGTCGGTGTAGATTTAGGTGGAACGACGGTAAAATTGGCGTTCGTGAATATGTATGGGGAAATCATTTGCAAGTGGGAAATTCCTACAGATAAATCGGAACAAGGGAAACATATTACAACACATATTGCAAAAGCGATTGATGAAAAGTTGCGTGAATTAGATGAATCAAAAGAGCGTCTTGTCGGTATTGGCATCGGTGCACCTGGGCCAGTCAATATGGCGACAGGAGACATTTATGAAGCAGTAAATTTAGGTTGGAAAAACTTCCCTTTGAAAGACCGATTAGAAATGGAAACAGGACTTCCTGTCATCGTCGATAACGATGCCAACATTGCAGCAATTGGGGAAATGTGGAAAGGAGCAGGGGATGGCGCGAAAAATTTAATTCTCGTTACGCTTGGCACAGGTGTTGGTGGCGGTGTGATTGTAAACGGTCAAATCGTGCACGGAACAAACGGTGCTGGCGGAGAAATTGGGCATATCACTTCCATTCCAGAAGGAGGAGCGCCTTGTAATTGCGGCAAAACAGGATGTTTAGAGACGATTGCTTCAGCCACAGGTATCGTCCGTATTGCGACAGAACGGTTACAACAAACGGATGAACGAAGCCGTTTGCGCCATGTATGGAACGAAAC
This sequence comes from Anoxybacillus dikiliensis, assembly GCF_050613275.1. GTDB lineage: Bacteria > Bacillota > Bacilli > Bacillales > Anoxybacillaceae > Anoxybacillus. The sequence goes on along the minus strand of NZ_CP187112.1, from coordinate 1,844,269 downwards.
AGGGGCTATTACAGCAAAAGATGTGTTTGATGCAGCGAAAGAAAACGATGCATTCGCGTTACAAATCGTCGATGAAGTGACATTTCATCTCGGCTTAGCGCTTGCGAACTTAGCGAACGGTTTAAATCCAGAAAAAATTGTGATCGGTGGCGGCGTTTCCAAAGCGGGAGATTTATTAGCGCAAGCGGTTGCTCGTCATTTTAAACGTTTTGCGTTTCCGCGCGTTGCTGAGGCTGCCGACATCGTCATTGCTACGCTTGGAAACGATGCGGGCGTGATTGGTGGGGCATGGCTTGTGAAAACAAATATATTGTAAAAACAGACGAGAAAATCGTCTGTTTTTTTGTCGAAAATTTGTCGGTAAAAAACGTCTTGCATTTTCATAAGAAAAGGTGTAAAACAGTCGTATGTGGATGCGCGACTTGTCTATTATATCGCTTATCGTTTAAGATAACAGTTGCTTTTTTGTTAAGAAAGTATTAATATTGTCTTTGGTTAAGATAAAAAAATGTAAAAAAACGGATGTGCCTCATACAGCATAGAATGAGCATCGGATGTGAATGGATTAAAGGAGGGAGAGCATATGAAAAACTACCGTTTTGTTCTTTTAACGGTATTGCTTTTATGGTTAAAGACGTATTTAGTCTATAAAAATAGTTTCGATATAAAAATTGAGTCATGGAAGCAGGAGTTCATTTTATTTATTAGTCCATTAAGCTTCCTGTTATTTATTTTTGGGCTTGCTTTATTTATGAGCGAAAAAAGACGGAATCGCTATATTGTCATCACAAGTTTCATTGTTTCATTCGTTTTGTATGCGAACGTCATGTTTTACCGATTCTTTAGCGACTTTATTACCATTCCTGTGCTGTTCCAAACGAACAACATGGGCGATTTAGGAAATAGTGTATTTGAATTGATGAACGTTTCTGACATATTCTTTTTCCTTGATGTTGTGTTGCTTGCTTGGATGGCGTATAAAAAAGTGTCCATTGCACAGTATGTGCCAGCGACAAAACGATTCCGCCGCACGTATTTTATTGCGACAGTGGCACTTGCGTTATTTAACCTAGGATTGGCGGAAACGGAACGCCCACAATTATTAACACGCACGTTTGACCGCGAAATGTTAATTAAAAACTTAGGTATATACAACTATCATGTGTATGATATTATTTTGCAGTCGCGTTCAAAAGCGCAGCGTGCATTAGCGGATAGTAGCGAATTAGCAGATATTCAAAACTACATTAATGCCAACGAAAAAGCACCGAATAAACAATTGTTCGGCATTGCAAAAGGTCGCAACGTCATCATCGTTTCGATGGAGTCGTTACAAAGTTTTGTCATTAACAATACTGTAAATGGACAAGAAATTACGCCGTTTTTAAATGACTTTATTAAACAAAGTTATTACTTTGATAACTTTTATCATCAAACAGGACAAGGAAAAACATCTGATGCTGAGTTTCTCATTGAAAACTCGTTATACCCACTTGGTCGTGGTGCTGTCTTTTTCACACATGCGACAAATGAGTATAACGCAACGCCAGAAATATTGAAAAACTACGGCTATTACTCGGCTGTGTTCCATGCTAACAATAAAAGCTTTTGGAATCGTGATGTAATGTATCAATCAATGAAGTATGATCGCTTCTTCTCGATGACTGATTATAACATCACGGAAGAAAATTCAGTTGGCTGGGGATTAAAAGACATCCCGTTTTTTGAACAATCTGTCGAACATTTAAAAACATTGCCACAACCATTTTATACAAAGTTTATTACATTAACGAACCACTTCCCGTTTGAATTAGGGGAAGAAGATAAAATGGTTCCAGAGTACACATCAAATAGCCGAACGTTAAACCGTTATTTCCCAACGGTTCGGTATATGGACGAGGCGTTAAAAGTATTTATTGAGAAGCTGAAAAAAGAAGGATTGTATGAAAATTCTATCATCATTCTTTACGGCGACCATTACGGCATTTCGGAGAACCATAATAAAGCGATGGCTCAATATTTAGGTAAAGATGAAATTACGCCATTTGATCACGTTCAATTGCAACGCGTTCCGTTGATCATCCATATTCCAGGTGTGACAGATAAAAAGCCGAAAGTGATTTCAAAAGTGTCTGGACAAATTGATGTGAAGCCGACATTGCTTCATTTGCTAGGCGTTGATACACGCAATCAAATTCATTTTGGTGAAGATTTATTCTCAAAAGACAAACTTGACTTTGTTGTTCTTCGTGACGGTAGCTTCGTGACAAAAGATTATGTATATACGAAAAACGCATGTTACGATAAAAAAACAGGAACAGAAGTCGATGTATCTTATTGCGAGCCGTATATGGAGAAGGCGCGGCAAGAGCTTGATTACTCTGACAAAATTGTATATGGTGACTTGTTGCGTTTCTACAATAAACAACAAGAAAATAAACAATAAGCTAGCTCTTAAGACAGGGCTAGCTTTTTTTCTTTTTAGCTATACATACGGACAAATGTATCGTTCATACAATGCAACAAGGGGGAGAGAGCGATGTACGATTTTTCGACATTGATGCGTGATATCGAACAGCTAAAACATCATTCGATTGTTCGGATACATGAAATTGGACGAAGTGTGCTAAACAAACCGATCATTGAATTGCAAATTGGCGAAGGAGAAACATATGTGCATATGAACGCGTCTTTTCATGCGAATGAATGGATTACATCAGCAGTTGTGATGGCGTTTGTGCGCGACTATGTGCAAGCATTCAAGAATAAACAACATCTTTGTGGATACGATGTGCAATCATTGTATAAAAAAACGACGTTATCAATTGTGCCGATGGTAAATCCAGATGGAGTTGATCTTGTGTTACATGGAAGGAAAGCGGCTCAACATTATGAAGAAGAAGTGCTGCGCATCAATGAAGGAAGTGAAGATTTTTCACAATGGAAAGCAAACATTCGGGGGATAGACTTAAACAATCAATTTCCTGCGAAATGGGAAGTAGAGAAAGAAAGAAAAGTTCCGAAAGCCCCCGCTCCTCGTGATTTCCCTGGTTTTTCTCCGTTAACGGAACCAGAAGTGCAAGCGATGGCAACGTTGACAATGGAGCGTGATTTTTTAAAAGTATTAGCTTTTCATACGCAAGGAAAAGAAATTTATTGGGGATATGAACAATGTGAGCCGCCCGAAGCAGAAGAAGAAGTGAATGAATTTGCGAAGTGGAGTGGGTATGTACCTGTTCGTTATATTGACAGCCATGCAGGATATCGCGATTGGTTTATTTTCAATTGGAAGCGATGTGGGTATACAATCGAGCTTGGCGAAGGGGTCAACCCGCTTCCGTTTTCCCAATTTCATTCTATTTACAATGAAAGCCTCGGTATTTTTATGACCGCTCTTGCTCGTACGTAAAAAGACGCCGATACGTTGGCGTCTTTTTAATGGGCAACTGGATATCCGTGATGAATAACAGTCATAATTGTAAACCAACCGAATACAGCAACAGTGCCGATCCCGAGCAATACGCCAAGGAAATTTTTCTCGCGCAACGAACGGATCACACCGTAAGCAGCGAGCAATGTGACTAACGTAAAAATCACCACTAAAATAATTCCTGTTGGCATAACTTCCCCTCCTTATGTACACCAATTATTCCTTTTTCATTGTAATCGTTTTTGTTGCGTTTGTCGAGGTGCAAAACGTATGTTGTTCGTGTACAATGAGGATAGAATATACAGAAAGCGGGGAAATGAGATGAAGTGGGAGCGGATTCCTTTAGGTCCATTGCAAACAAATGCGTATGTGCTTGTTCATGAAAATGGGACGTGTTTAATTTTTGATCCAGGTAGCGAAGGAGAAAAATTAATTCAACATATTTTGGCAAACCGTTGGACACCGTTAGCTGTGTTGCTCACACATGCTCATTTTGATCATATTGGAGCTGTGGACGATGTAAGAAACCAATGGTCGATTCCTGTATATGTACATAAAAAAGAACAACATTGGCTCACAGATCCAATGAAAAATGGCTCTTTATTGTTTATGGGAGAAACGATTACTGTAAACGAAGCTGACGTGTTGCTTGAAGAAGAGCAAACGTTGACGATTGGTGATTTCTCGCTTCAAGTGCTTGAAACACCGGGACATTCTCCGGGTAGTGTATCGTACTACGTAGAAGACGCTCAAGCAATCGTGTCAGGGGACGTATTATTTTCAGGAAGTATCGGTCGCACCGATTTACCAGGAGGAAATTACGAACAGCTGTTGCAAAGTATACATCGCCAGCTCCTTGTTCTTCCTGAAGAAACGGTTGTGTTATGTGGTCATGGTCCAGAAACAACGATCGGGGCAGAGATGGATACGAATCCGTTTTTGAACGGTTTTTAGGCAAAAAAAATCCCTTCTCCATACAGAGAAGGGGGTTTGGGGGATGTTTTTATTCCTATAATGGGAGGGGATATAGTTAAGCTACTAATTTAACAATATAACAAATTTAACACTATGTCAATAGTGAAAAAGGGTGTAGATAAAAAATGTTAGAAAAAATGAGAAACCAACGTTTGTCATATGCCGATTACATGAAGTTAGCGTTGTATGATGAACAATACGGATATTATATGCAACAAAAAGAAAAAATCGGACGTGCAGGAGATTTTATTACAACGAGCAACGTCGGACATATCATTGGGCATGTATTCGCGGGCGTGTTTATTCGTTTAATAGAAACATATGATGTTCCGCCATTTATATGTGAAATCGGCGGAGGGACAGGTCGATTTGCTTATGCCGTTTTAGAACAGTGGAAGCGCCAATCGCCGGACACGTTTGAAAAAGGCAAATATACGATCGTTGAAACAAGTCCGTATCATCGGAAAAAACAAGAGGAAACACTCGCTTCATGGATTGATCACGTACATATTGTTTCGAGTTTTGCTGAGCTTTCTACTCCTTTTTGTGGAATCGTATTTAGCAATGAATTATTTGACGCTTTTCCTGTTCATGTCATTGAAAAACGGAACGGCCAAATATTTGAATGTTTTATTGCAGTAGAGGAAGATCGGCTTGTTGAACAGTGCGCTCCGCTTGAAAACGAAGAAATTGTTGAATATATCGTGGAGCGGAACATTCAGCTCGTTGATGGGCAACGATTTGAAATCCCGTTAGCGATGAAAAAGTTTATTTTTGAGCTTGATCAAGCAATTGATGAGGCGATCATTTTTACAGTTGATTATGGGTATACAGATGAAGAGTGGAAACATCCAGCACGAAAACAGGGGAGTTTACGTGGTTATTACCGCCATCAGCTTATTGATGATCCGCTTCGCTATCCGGGAGAAATGGATCTTACGACGCATATTCAATGGGATGCGTTACGTTTTTATGGGGAGCAAGCGGGCTGGGCATTTATCCATTTATGGCGTCAAGATGAGTTTTTATTGCGGGCAGGTATTTTAAATAAACTCATTGAACATGATGATCCGAATCCGTTTTCTGAGCAAAGTCGACATAATCGCGCCATCCGAGCACTCGTTATGAGCGATATCGGGAAAGCATTTCAAGTGATGGTTCAACAAAAGAAAATAAATGTTCCAATTTTTACATAAAAAAGCGATGAGGTGCACTCATCGCTTTTTACTCGCCCATACCAGGGACCATCATAAACGTTGTCCAGTACGTAAATCCGGCAAAAAAGACCGTTAAATACGCACCGAAAATGTAAATGTACATTCTTTCTGTTAATTTTAAGTAGCTTAACAAAAGAAAGAATCCTGTTTGGCCGAGGAACAATAATGACGTTGTATGCATATGGCCAAGATAAAACATGACAGCAAAAATTCCTGTCCAAAATGACAAGACGCGGAACATACGATCCATATGTATCCCTCCTTTTCTGACCGTTTCCCTTACTTATTATAATGTACTTGAAATGGTTGTGTAAACGTTCTATTTTTTTAGGATGGCTTGATACGTACATGAATTGCAGCCTGATGGCATAATTTCTTCTGTGACTAGCTCAGCGTTTGTAAACAATACTTCTAACATCCCTTTTAAAAAGGCATTATGCATATAACAGACGGAATCCGGATGTGAAAATGCAAGTTCTTTAAACGGACAGTTGAAAATTTCAAAATAAATTTTCCCTTGATGTTCGCTATAATGGAACGTCGGATAAAATCCTGCTGCTTCGGCCGCTTTTTGTAAAATGTTCATTTTTTCTTCCACACTTAATTGATCAAGCGTTTGCATCGATTGAACGTGTTGTTGTACAAGTTCTTGACCGAATAACTTTCCTGTTTCATACAGCGCTTGTTTCCCTGCTTCTCCGAGTTTCATCATCGCATGGATCGCAATTTTTGATAGCAGCTGGTAGTCGCGAAACGGAAAGTGAAGCTGAATGACATCATCAGATAGGCGGTATAGTCTGCTCGGTCTTCCACCTTTTCCTGTCTTTTTCGTTTCGGATACAAGCATATTGACATCCTCAAGTTTTGTTAAATGAAGACGAGCGACGTTTGGATGAATATGAAAAGCATCAGCAATTTCTTGAACGGTTACTTCTTGGTGTTTTCTAGCAATATACTGATAAATTTCGTAACGAGTTGGATCGGCAAGGACGCTTGTGATTTTTAGTACTTGGTCCATTATGTCTCACTCCTATATGTTCATTCATTTACATTATAATACATGTATTTCCACAATGGAAATGCATATATAGGTCTTTTTCCTTATCTTTTTGCAACGTTCACAAAGTTTTAAAACAAATTTCTGTACAAATGTTAAACAAACATTGTACAATATGTATAACATGAGTGGAGAGAGGAGTGTGTTGTCATGCTGACTGTATATATGCACCCGAGTTGTACATCGTGCCGAAAAACAAAAAAGTGGTTATGCGCCAACAATATTGAATTTCGTGAGCGTCATTTGTTTCGTGAAACACCGACCTATGAAGAATTGTTGCACTTATTGTCATTAACGACGGAAGGAATTGATGAAATTTTAGCGACGCGTAGCCAATCATTTAAGCAACTTGTTGAAAATGTTGAAGAGTGGCCGTTATCGAAAGTCGTTGAGCTGCTTGTGAAAGAACCCCGTCTCCTTCGTCGTCCAATCATCACAGATGGTAAACGGCTCGTTGTTGGCTATAACCCTTCAGCGTTAAAAAACATAGCAAAAAAATATCGTCGCGCATGTGTTTCATGACGTTCACCCGTACATGGGTGAATATTTTTTTGAATTTTTTACGAATGAAGAAGGAATTTGACGAAACATGTTGAATAATGAAGGCGAAAAAATGAAGAAAGGGGGATGGCGTTGCGGACAATTGAACAGTTAGCTGATCGCTTGATTGAGGAAGCTTATATGCTTCAAGCTTCCGACATTCACATCGTTCCGCGCAAACAAGATGCGCTCGTGCAATTTCGCCTAGGGGGGATGCTCGTTACGAAAAATGTGCTATCGAAACAGACGTGTGAACGTTTGCTTGCGCACTTTAAATTTCTCGCTGATATGGATATTGGAGAACGTCGTCGTCCGCAAAGCGGAGCGATGGAAATGAACCTTGCCCACACGACTGTACATCTTCGGTTATCAACGTTGCCTACCATCTATGACGAAAGCCTAGTTATCCGATTACTTCCGTTACATTCATTTCTTCCGCTTAAACAACTCTCGCTCTTCCCTTCAACGGCAAAAAAGTTGCTCGCCTTATTAAACTATTCTCATGGGCTTATTATTTTTACAGGACCGACTGGATCCGGAAAAACGACAACGCTATACAGTTTGTTAAACGTATGTCGTCACCATTTTCAACGAAATGTTATCACGCTAGAAGATCCGGTTGAAAAGCGGGCCGAAGATGTATTGCAAGTGCAAGTAAACGAAAAAGCTGGTATTACGTATGCAGCAGGGTTAAAAGCGATTCTCCGCCATGACCCAGATGTCATTATGGTTGGGGAAATTCGTGATGCTGAAACGGCAAAAATTGCTGTGCGTGCCGCACTCACAGGACATCTCGTGTTGACAACTATGCATACGAAAGATGCGGTTGGGGCTATTTATCGCCTTCTTGAGTTTGGTGTGCCATTTCAAGAAATGGCACAAACGTTAGTCGCTGTAACAGCGCAACGTCTTGTACAATTAAAATGTCCGTTTTGTGAAGGAGAGTGCTCACCTTTTTGTCGACAGTATCGACCTGTTCGGCGAGCGGCTGTTTATGAACTGCTATACGGAAATGAACTGGCACAAGCGATGCGGGCAGCGAAAGGGGAGCAAGCGACATATATGTACACTCGACTAAAAGATGTCATTAAAAAAGGAATTGCGTTCGGTTTTTTACATGAAAGCGTCATTGAAAGTTGGTTGTTAGATGAAGCGACGTTGTAATTGGTCGTTACAGGAGCAAAGTATGTTTTTCCTTCAACTTGGTAAATTGCTTAGTAAAGGGTATTCGCTTGCTCAAGCGATTGAGTTTTTGCAAATTCAACAGCCTCCTGCAAAGCAACGCGATCTTGATGATTGTGTACACGCATTGCGATCAGGTGTGCCGATTCATGAAGTTTTTTCTCGCATCCAATTTCATTCTCATCTTTTAGCATATGTATTTTTTGCTGAGCAACATGGACAACTTGCTCATGGATTGATAGAAGCAGGGGAAATCGGACAAATGAGGGCACGCTACGTTGAGCAAGTGAAACGTATGTTGCGTTATCCGTTATTTCTTTTTAGTTTTTGTATCGTGATGTTTTTCATGTTTCATCAAGTATTAGCTCCGCAGTTTTCTCATCTTCTTTCTTCGTTTCATGCTCGTTCATCTTTTTCTACTTTCATTTTTACTGCTACAGTATGGTTTCCGCGTATACTTTCTGCTGTGCTCATGATGTTCGTTTTCTTAGGCTTGTTTTATTTGTTTTTCGTTCGCTCATGGCCCATTCATAAGCAAATAGATTTGTTTATGAAGCTCCCGCTTGTCCGTTCATGGATTGTGTCATTTCATACGCAAGTATTTTCTTTACAATTAAGCCACTTGTTAAAAGGAGGGCTGTCTATTTATGAGGCGCTACAAATTTTCGAGCATCAATCCCACCTCCCATTACTGAAGGAGGAAGCGAAAATTATGAAACAGCAACTATGCGCAGGTGAAAAGTTAGATGAAATGATTCAGCAACGGAAGTATTATGAAAAGGAACTGTCATTTGTCATTCGTCACGGTCAGTCAAATGGAGAATTAGTGCAAGAATTGTTTCATTATAGCCAATTTTCATTACAAAAATTAGAAAACCGTCTGAAAAAAATTGTATATATTACTCAACCACTTTTGCTTAGTTGTATTGGCGTTTTTGTCATTTTGATGTATGTTGCTATGCTATGGCCTATTTTCCAACTGTTAAATCATATATAGAGGGGGATGTATATGAGAAATGAAAAAGGATTCACATTAATCGAAATGTTAATTGTATTAATGGTCATTACCATTTTGATTTTAATTACGATCCCAAATGTGACAAAACATAACAGTATGATTAACAACAAAGGATGTTCAGCGTTTATAAAGATGGTTCAGTCTCAAGTGAAAGCATATGAAATGGAGCATGGAACAATCCCGACTGTGCAACAATTAGTAGATGGAAAATATATTGAAAGCAACCGCTGTCCAAATGGAAAGGCGATTGTCATCACGAGTGAAGGAGACGTTTTAGAAAGTGAATGAACGAGGTTTTACGTTGATCGAAATGTTAATCGTTCTTTTTGTTGTAACGGGCATTATGTCGTTTACTGTTCCACCATTTCAGCACGTGTTAGCTGAGCGACAGCTGCAATATTTTTTAGAACAGTTTAGGAATGATATGTTATATGCCCAACAATATGCAATGAGCCGGAAAAAGACGGTAGCGATTATATTTTATTTCGACACATGTCGTTATGAAGTGAAGGAAGGAGGGACGTTTGGGAAGGAGCTCCTCGCCCGTTCCTTCCCTTCCCCTTTTCAATTTCAAATGGCTACGTTATCTCCGCCAATTTATTATTATCCGAACGGCAATATTAATAAAGCAGGGACGCTTCTTGTTGCATACGGACATAAAAAATATAAAATCGTTTTTCAATTAGGGAAAGGGAGATTGTATGCACAAAAATTGTAACGGTTTCACGTTTGTTGAACTGCTCGTTTCGCTTAGTTTATGGAGCGGTTTAATCGCTATGTTACTCGCTCATTGGACAATTATTGCTATAGAACGGGAAAACAAAAAAATAGAAACGATTGCGAATGAAATTTTATATGAGGCAATGATGAATGAACATCGTGTAAACGAAACGGTCGTTGTTCGGGGAAAACGTACATTTTCATTATTTGTGCGATCGAATGAGCGATGTGTTCGTTGGGAAGATTGGCTAAAAAGAACAAAGGAAAGATGTGAGCTATTGTTGCAATGATTCGAACAGAAAAAGGCTTTACATTAATTGAAGTATTGATGTCACTTACCGTTTTTTTAATCATTTTATCTTTATTGGCAACAGCATTTCATTTATCGTTGAACTATACAGCAAAACGCGGGAGCTTTCACTATTTTGAATGGCTTGTTTTTATTCAACAAGCAAAAATGGAACTAAGGGAATCAAAAGACGTTCGGATACACGAGACAACGATTCAATTCGATAAATGGACGGGCGAGCGTGTGACGTACGAAAAGTATGGAACGATCATTCGTCGGCGTGTAAATGCCACCGGTCATGAAATTATGCTTCAATCTATTCAACATATATCGTATAAAAAAGAACAAACGGGCATTCGCATGCGAGTATTCACAGATAAGGGTGATTTATATGAAGCGTTTATCCCATCTTTCCGATCATATGAAAAATGAACAAGGTGTTATTTTGCCGTTTACGGTTATGTGTGCGTTGCTTATAACTGCTTTTTTTCTCCACGCTGTGGCATTGTATCATACAGACATACAGTTTTTTGAAGAAGAGAAAAAGTGGTATGAAGCGGATTATTTGATGAAGCAAACGCTTATTCATGTGAAACAAACGCTTGCCAATGCACCAGAAAACGTGCCATCATTAAGCCAAACGATTTCATTTCCTCGCGGGCGGGCAACGTATAATGCAATAAAAAACGGAGCGGATGTTTGGCTTGTCAATGTATCATGTGTAACGAATGCTCAATTTCGCTATGACGTTCAGTTTCAATTTCACGTATTAACAAGCGACATTTCGGGATGGAAAGAACTATACTAGAGAGGGAGAGAATATGAGGGCGATTTACTTAACAGGGTTTATGGGGGCGGGCAAGACGACGATTGGCCAACGATTAGGAGAAGTATTACAGCTACCTGTGATCGACACAGATGCATATATTGAACAACAAGTTGGAAAAACGATTGCGGAAATTTTTAGGGAAGAGGGGGAAGAGGCATTTCGGGCATACGAGCGGGAAACATTAAAGAAGCTTCCAATAGAACGTGTCATTATCACAACAGGTGGCGGGATTGTTATTCAAGAAGAAAATCGTCAATTTATGCGCGAGCATGGAATCGTCATTTATTTACATTGTGAGTTACATGAATTGTTTCGTCGTTTAGCTGATGATACGACTCGACCGCTACTGATGGAAAATAAACAAAAACAAATAAAACAGCTATTTGAACAAAGACTTCCGTGGTATCGTGAAGCCCATATGACGATCGATACAACAAATCGTACGATTGATGACATCGTAGAAAGCATCGTATCTTTGCTTAAATCACCTCGTTTTTGACGATACTAGCATCGAGGTGATGAACGATGGCAGGAAACGACTATGTTAAATTTATGACCGAACAAGTTGTGAAATATTTAGATCGACCAAAAGATGAACGGAAAAGACAAAGACAAGAAAAGAAACAGTTAAAAAAACAGCAAAAGCAGCCATTTTTATATCGTTGGTTCGGTGTCATTCCGTATGCCATTATTCTCTTATTTAAGCGAAAATAAGGCTAATATTAGCCTTATTTCGCTTGCAAATAAAATAACCCACCGTTAATGATCGAAATGTGAATTCTCGGTTCATATCTTTGTCGCAACGCTTCTTTTTCATTTTCATATTCTTCTCGTTTTTCTTCGACACCTTCATAAAAGTGTTGCAGTAACGCCAAGTCTTCTTCCCAACGTGCGCGCGCCTCATCTGCCCACTCATGCGTTTCAGAGGCGATGAGACGTTGAACAAAAGCTTCAAGACGTGTCAGTCCACTCATTGGCTTAATAAGTGGGGAAATCGTAAAGCAATAATCAGGCACGGTGACGCCCCATTGTTTTTCTTTTAACACGTCGTAAAATGACTCGACGATTGTTCCGCTAATGAGATGAATACCTAACGATAATAAACGATCTTGTTTCCGATCGCATTCATATGAAAGTAATATATTTGTATGAAGCCACGGATGAAGAGCGACAGATCGTTCGAATACTTGTTCATAGAGCCGAACGAATCGCCCGTTCATTTTAGCAATCGAAAAAATTTGATGAAGGCGTGGAGAACCGAAATGAATATGCTCTCCTTTTTCATGAATGGATCGTTTTGTGACAAGCGATAGTTGCAACGGTTCACCTACAGCGCCGATACGCTCAACATAATGCCAGTAAAATGGGCGATTCATTAATTGTTTATCCATTTCGGCCGTGAGCTGAACACGTATATGTCCATCGCTACGTTCGAGAATTGGGCAATGGGTAGCGATAAAAAAACGTTCAAGAAAAGATTGGATGTCATCTTGCTGCATGCGTTCGTTCCTCCGTATTTGCTAAAATTTCTACAAAATTTTGCATTTTAATTTTCAGTTCTCCTTCACTTTTCGACTGAGCAATCATGCGCTCCAAATGGTTCGAAAACGTTGGGGATTGTAGCTTCATTAAAATGTCATCTAATTCCCCGACGACCCGTTCAAATAGACGAATTTTTTCGTACAGTAATGCAAATACATGTTCTTCGACTGTGTTGCGCACAACAAAATTATAAATGTGCACATCTTTTGTTTGTCCGAGACGATGAACACGCCCGATTCGTTGTTCTAGACGCATCGGATTCCAAGGCAAATCGTAGTTAATCACATGGTTGCAAAACTGTAAGTTAATTCCTTCTCCTCCTGCCTCTGTCGCGATAAGCACTTGAGTGCGATGTTGAAACAGCTCTTTCATCCAATCTTTTTTACTTCGTTTAAATCCGCCACGAAACGGTACAGAAGAAATGCCGTGTTGTTTCAAAAACCATTGCAAATACAATTGGGTCGCTCGGTATTCTGTAAATACAATCACTTTATCGTTGATTTTTCGAATAAGTTCCAGCGTTTTTTTTGCTTTTGTATGTTCGGTGATCTCATTCATTTTTTGTAACAATGCACCAATGGTCGTTTCGATGTTCGGATGTCGCTCCATCATGCTTTTTAACGTGCAAAAAAGAGCTTCTTTACTACTACATATTTCACGCAATAACGTAATGTGTGATAATGATGTATCGGAAAAATGTGGCTTTGATTGTCGGATCGTCTCATATACGTTTCGTTCTGCTTCCGAAAAATCAATAAACATCGTTTCGACGTGCCGCTTCGTCCATTCAATTCCTGTATCGTGGCGACGATGTCGAATCATTACTTTTCGAATGAGTTCTTTTAAATGGGCATCATCGTGTAATGTGCGTAGCTTTCCGTACCTTTTTTGAAATTGTTCGGCATTCCCTAAATGCCCAGGTTTCAGTAGAGAAACGAGATGGAAAATTTCTTCCACGCGGTTTTGGATCGGTGTCGCTGTCAACAGTAAGCAAAACTTCTTTTTTAATCCTTGAACAAATTCATAGTTTTTTGTTTTATTGTTTTTCAATTTATGTGCTTCGTCAATGATGACAATATCGTATGTTTGTTTATAAATGATATCCCGATGGGGTTGTTTTTTCGCTGTATCGATTGATGAAACGACAACGTCACATTGTTCCCATACGTAGCTTTTCCTTTGGGCAACGGCAGGAATAAAAAATTTTTCATTTAATTCTTGCACCCATTGCGAGACGAGAGAAGCGGGAACGAGAATAAGCGCCTTTTTCACAAGTCCACGAATCATATATTCTTTTAAAATTAGTCCTGCTTCAATCGTTTTTCCTAGCCCGACTTCATCCGCTAAGATGGCTTTTCCGTTCATTTGCTCGACAACTTGACGTGCAACGTCATATTGATGGGGTAAAATCGTTATATGTGGCAAATGTTTTGGCGCTTGCAGTCCATCAAACTGAGGAATAGTTAACGCTTTGGCTGATTCAAGCGCCAACTCGTACAGCTCCCAGTTTGACCACGGACCATCACGTTCGATGCGTGTCATAAATTCGTCCTTCCAACTTTTCTCCCAATGTACTGTGACGTTCATAAGTATCCCTCATTTTCCGAACATTTTTGTTTAAAACAAAAAGAATTTACGTATTTTATTTATAAAAAGATGTTGCGACAAACGAGAAGTTATAAGATAATAAAAAACGTAAGAAAGTTTATAAAATTGTTTCATTATGTGCTTACATGTAGTGTGACACAAGAACGACAATTGTATACGGGCGGATGAGAACAAGGGGAGAGACTACGGAATGTAGCGCCGAAGGAGCAAGTGGCAACACGAATCTCTCAGGCAAAAGAACTCTTGTTTGACGCAGCTCTGGAGAGCGTTCACGAATGTGAACCACCCACGAGGACACCTATTACAGGGAAACTTTCAGGTGAAAGGACAGAGACTACCATATGACAATATGGGGGTCGTCTGTCTTTTTTTATGAACAAGGAGGGAGCATATGTTAAAAAGAACACCGCTATTTCCTCTGTATGCAGAGTATGGCGCAAAAACGATTGATTTTGGCGGTTGGGAGTTACCTGTGCAATTTTCAAGCATTAAGGAGGAACACGAAGCCGTACGGACGCGAGCAGGATTATTTGATGTGTCACATATGGGCGAGTTTGAAGTGAAAGGAAAAGATAGCCTTGCCTTTTTACAAAAAATGATGACAAACGATGTCGCAAAATTAACAAATGGTCGTGCCCAATATACCCTTATGTGCTATGAAGACGGTGGAACAGTTGATGATTTACTTGTTTATAAAAAAGGAGACGATCATTACCTTCTTGTTGTAAATGCCGCAAATATTGAAAAAGATTTTGCATGGCTTGAAGCGCATGTATTTGGGGATGTTGAACTTGTCAATATCTCAAACGATATTGCGCAACTGGCACTACAAGGGCCGCTTGCCGAAAAAGTGTTGCAACGATTGACGACTGTTGATTTATCTACCATGAAATTTTTCGCTTTTGCCGATCATGTCGATGTCGCAGGCATTCAAGCGCTCGTGTCACGGACAGGATATACAGGGGAAGACGGGTTTGAGCTATATTGCCGAGCAGAAGATGCCCAAGCGCTTTGGCGAGCGATTTTAGAGACAGGAAAAGAAGACGGAGTGCTTCCGTGCGGGCTCGGTGCGCGCGATACACTTCGTTTTGAAGCATGCTTGCCGCTTTATGGGCAAGAGTTAGCGAAAGATATTACACCAATGGAAGCAGGGCTTGGATTTGCAGTTAAAACGAATAAAGACGTTGACTTTTTCGGAAAAGAAGTATTAAAGAAACAGAAAGAAGAAGGAACAACACGTAAACTTGTCGGCATTGAAATGATCGACAAAGGCATTCCGCGCTACGGATATGCGGTATATGTAAACGGTGAGCAAGTTGGGATTGTGACGACAGGAACTCAATCGCCAACGCTTAAAAAAAATATCGGTTTAGCGCTTATTTCAACAACGTTTTCTTCTCTTGATACAGAAGTAGAAGTAGACGTTCGTGGGAAACGACTAAAAGCGAAAGTAGTGGCAACGCCGTTTTATAAACGCACAAAATAATGTGAGGAGAGAGAGTTATGCTTCATCGTTATTTGCCAATGACGGAAGAAGATAAGCAACAAATGTTAGAAACGATTGGTGTGCAATCGATTGATGAACTGTTTTCTGATATTCCAGAAAGCGTTCGTTTTCAAGGCGAATACAACATTAAGCCGGCAAAATCAGAACCGGAACTAATGAAAGAATTAATGGCATTGGCCGCAAAAAATGCGAATATGAAGACATATCCCTCATTTTTAGGAGCTGGGGTGTATGATCATTACATCCCGACGATTGTTGACCATGTCATTTCACGTTCCGAATTTTATACAGCGTATACGCCATATCAGCCAGAAATTTCCCAAGGGGAATTGCAAGCAATTTTCGAGTTTCAAACGATGATTTGTGAGCTGACGGGCATGGATGTTGCCAACTCGTCCATGTATGATGGCGGGACGGCGCTAGCGGAAGCAGTGTTATTAAGCGCAGCGCATACGAAAAAGAAAAAAATATTATTATCAAACGCAGTGCATCCGGAATATCATGATGTCGTGAAAACGTACGCAAAAGGTCCTGGGCTTGAAGTGGTAGACATACCGTATAAAAATGGTGTAACGGATCTTGACGCTCTTCAAGCAGAAATGAATGAAGATGTCGCATGCGTCATTGTGCAATATCCAAACTTTTTCGGACAAATCGAACCGCTAAAAGAAATTGAACCAATCGCTCATGCGCATAAAGGGATGTTTGTTGTCGCAAGCAATCCGCTTGCGTTAGGTGTATTAACACCACCAGGTCAGTTCGGTGCAGACATCGTCGTTGGCGATGCGCAACCGTTTGGCATTCCAGCCCAATTCGGTGGTCCACATTGCGGTTATTTTGCGGTGAAATCGGCGCTCATGCGCAAAATCCCAGGGCGTCTTGTCGGACAAACGACGGATGAAGAAGGGCGACGCGGCTTTGTTTTGACATTGCAAGCGCGTGAACAACATATTCGCCGCGACAAAGCGACGTCAAATATTTGCTCGAATCAAGCGTTAAATGCGCTCGCTGCATCGGTGGCGATGACCGCGCTCGGCAAAAACGGCGTAAAAGAAATGGCGACGATGAATATTCAAAAAGCGCATTATGCAAAAGAAGCGTTCGTTAATCATGGATTTGATGTCATATTTACAGGACCGTTTTTCAACGAGTTTGTTGTTCGCTTGAACAAGCCCGTAGCGGAAGTAAATAAAAAGCTGTTGGAAAAAGGAATCATCGGCGGCTACGATCTCGGGCGCGATTATCCGGAACTGCAAAACTGCATGTTAATTGCGGTCACAGAATTGCGCACGAAAGAAGAAATCGACACGCTTGTGAAAGAATTGGGGGATTGTCATGCATAAAGATCAACCGCTTATTTTTGAATTAAGCAAGCCAGGACGAATCGGATATAGCTTACCAGCACTAGACGTACCAGCAGTCGATATTGCACAAGTCGTTCCAACCGATTACATTCGGCAAGAAGCACCGGAGCTTCCTGAAGTGTCAGAGCTTGATATTATGCGCCATTATACAGCGCTATCAAAGCGCAACCATGGGGTTGATTCCGGCTTTTATCCGCTTGGGTCTTGTACGATGAAATACAATCCGAAAATAAATGAAAACGTTGCCCGCTTTGCTGGATTTGCCCACATTCACCCGCTTCAACCGGAAGAAACGGTGCAAGGGGCACTTGAATTAATGTATGACTTACAAGAGCATTTAAAAGAAATTACCGGTATGGATGCGGTGACGTTGCAGCCAGCTGCTGGTGCGCATGGAGAATGGACAGGACTGATGATGATTCGCGCCTACCATGAAGCAAACGGCGACTACAACCGCACAAAAGTCGTTGTCCCTGATACGGCGCACGGGACAAATCCTGCGTCGGCAACAGTTGCCGGATTTGAAACGGTGACGGTGAAATCGACAGAAGAAGGGCTTGTCGATTTAGACGATTTACGCCGCGTCGTCGGTCCGGATACAGCCGCGCTTATGCTCACAAATCCAAATACGCTTGGTCTTTTTGAAGAAAATATTTTAGAAATGGCAGAAATTGTGCATGCCGCAGGCGGAAAGCTGTATTACGACGGGGCAAACTTAAATGCGGTGTTAAGCAAAGCGCGCCCTGGTGATATGGGCTTTGACGTCGTGCACCTAAACCTTCATAAAACGTTTACTGGCCCGCATGGCGGCGGTGGCCCTGGTTCTGGTCCAGTTGGCGTGAAAGCGGACCTTATTCCGTTTTTACCGAAACCGACGGTGGAAAAGGGAGAAAACGGCTACTATTTCGACTATGACAGACCAAAAGCGATCGGTCGCGTGAAGCCGTTTTATGGCAACTTTGGCATTAACGTTCGCGCCTATACGTATATTCGTTCGATGGGGCCAGACGGCTTAAAAGCAGTGACAGAATATGCAGTATTAAACGCTAACTACATGATGCGTCGCTTAGCGGAATATTACGATTTGCCATACAACCGTCATTGTAAACACGAATTTGTCTTATCAGGAAAGCGACAAAAGAAATTAGGCGTGCGCACGCTTGATATTGCGAAGCGTTTGCTTGATTTCGGCTACCATCCGCCGACGATTTACTTCCCGTTGATTGTCGAAGAGTGTATGATGATTGAGCCGACGGAAACGGAGTCAAAAGAAACGCTCGATGCTTTTATTGACGCGATGATTCAAATCGCAAAAGAAGCGGAAGAAACGCCGGAAATCGTCCAAGAAGCACCGCATACAACGGTCGTGAAGCGATTGGATGAAACGAAGGCAGCCCGCAAACCGATTTTGCGGTATCAGAAATAAAACAAAAGGTGAAAAAACGAGGTGCCAGGCGTTTTTGCTTGGCACCTTATTTTTTCTTCACCTTTCCTGTCCACATTTTAAATCCACCTTTTAAGTGGTAAAGGTCGCGGTATCCTTTTCGGTAAAGCATTTGTGCCGCACGGCCGCTGCGAAGTCCGCTTTGGCAATATAAATAAATCGGCTGGTCTTTACGCAATTCTTTCATGCGCAAACGTAGTTGTGAAAGCGGAATGTTACGTGCCCCTAAAATGTGACCGGCAGCGTATTCATCTGGTTCGCGAACATCGATGAGTTGCGCTTTTCGATAACCTGCGCGGAACTCTTCTTCCGTAAGCGTTTTAACGACTCGCTTTTGGTAAAAGTATGTAATTACCGCGTACACAATGATTGCTCCGAGAATAATAAGAACTGTCGTCATGCTTACCCTCCTTTTTCATCGTTGCCACGTCTATTATATAAATGTTTCGTCCAAGAAGCAAAGCATTTTCCATTGACTTATTATGTTTGCTACACTATAAAATGATAGAGGAAAGGGTGGAGTAGATGGAAAAAGAAGTATGGCGATTTATTGACTCAGGCGATTGTTCTCCAGCGTTTAATATGGCGCTTGATGAAGCGTTGTTAGAATGGCATAGTGAAGGAAACTTTCCGCCAACCATTCGGTTTTACGGTTGGAACCCACCGACGCTTTCGATCGGCTATTTTCAAAAAGTCGAAAAAGAGATCGATATGGATGCAGTAAAAAAATACGGACTTGGCTTTGTGAGACGCCCAACAGGCGGTCGCGGTGTGCTTCATGATAAAGAATTAACGTATAGCGTTATCGTATCAGAAGCGCATCCAGCTATGCCGCAAACGGTGACGGAAGCGTATCGCGTCATTTCACAAGGCATTTTGGAAGGATTTCGTTTTCTCGGGCTTGATGCGTATTTTGCTGTTCCAAAAACAGAAGAAGAAAAAGCGGACTTAAAAAATCCACGCTCGGCGGTTTGTTTTGATGCACCATCTTGGTATGAGCTCGTTGTCGAAGGAAGAAAAGTGGCAGGAAGCGCCCAAACGAGACAAAAAGGAGTCATTTTACAACATGGCTCGATTTTATTAGACTTAGATGAAGAAATGCTTTTTAGCTTGTTTAAGTATCCGAACGAACGAGTGAAAGAGCGGTTGCGACAAAATTTTAAAAACAAAGCGGTCGCAATCAATGAGCTAACCGATCGAAAAGTGACGATCGATGAGGCGAAGGAAGCATTTTTCAAAGGATTTGAAAAAGGTTTAAACATTCAGTTAGAACGATATGAATTAACCGATGATGAGCGGCTGTACGTTCAGCAACTAGCGAGAAATAAATATGAAACAGATGAATGGAATTTCAAACGGTAAATTTTCCTCTTGACAAATAA
Source organism: Anoxybacillus dikiliensis (assembly GCF_050613275.1). Lineage (GTDB taxonomy): Bacteria > Bacillota > Bacilli > Bacillales > Anoxybacillaceae > Anoxybacillus. The sequence continues at coordinate 1,824,165 of NZ_CP187112.1, read as the reverse complement.
AAAACACTTGACTTAATTATCAATATGTAGTATGGGTTTTGTGAAAAAACATACTACATATTGATTTTTTTATTGATTATTGTTGTCGATATATGGTAGTTTAATGTAGTAAGATTATGTTGGAAGAGGAGAGGTAAACATGACGGTTGCGTTTTCTGAAAAAATGACGGTGAATGTGGACAAGTTGAATGAAGACATTCGCCTATTTCCACAAGTGCACCCGATTACTCCTGAGATGCACATTACATATAAGGGTGTGTCGCGCTTAGTGATGCTTGATCGCTATTCGTTTAAAGATACGGAAAAGTTGACGCTAAGCGTCGGGGATTTTGTCGTTTTAACAGTGAAGGAAGATCCGAAGTTTCCGGCGCGTGGGCTTGGATTTATTGTCGAGTTGGATTGGGAAAGTAAAAAAGCACACGTGCTTGTGGAAGAAGAATATCGCCACGTGCTAGAAGAGGACGAGGCGAAAACAGGCATTGTCGTTCGTTCTCTTGATGTTATTGAAAAACCATTAGAAATTTACTATGAGCAAATTGCAAAGCGGAACGCAACCGGGCTAGCCGCTGTTGAGCAAACGGAAGAAAAACGGCAAGAGTGGTTCGAAAAGTTTTATGAACAGCTTGTCAGTCTAAATTTCGTTCCAGCAGGGCGCGTATTATATGGAGCAGGTTCTGGAACAGAAGTGACGTACTTCAACTGCTACGTCATGCCATTTGTGAAAGATTCGCGCGAAGGCATTTCTGAACATCGCAAACAAGTGATGGAAATTATGAGCCGCGGTGGCGGTGTCGGAACGAACGGTTCTACCCTTCGTCCACGCAATACACTCGCGCGCGGAGTGAATGGAAAATCGTCCGGGTCCGTATCATGGCTTGACGACATTGCAAAATTAACCCATCTTGTCGAACAAGGTGGCTCCCGTTAACAGAGCGCCATCGGCGGGAGTAAAATCTCGTGAATTGCTGGAACACCCTAAAGCCAATTGAACCACAACGTAGCTGGCAACGGCAGGCGTGATGGTGTGAAAATCAATTGGATGGAACAATGGGCAACCAGCAGCCAAGCGTCTCTGGAAACAGAGATGAAGGTTCAACGACTATTGAAACTTCCTACAGCTTCCCATACAATGAATGTAATAAATAAACATGTTTGGAGCGGAGAAGCCATGGAAGGAGTAAATCGTAACGCTCGGCAACGAGGTTACGAGGCACGAGACAAAGAAGAGATGTTGGAAAAAGCCCATCTTCTTTGATGATATAGTCTGATCTCCGTTCGAAAGACGGAGAGCTAGGCAGAAATGACCTAGCCCACTCAAATGAGTGAGTAACAAATTGCGTGGCGCACAAATGATTATGTTAGCCGATTGGCATCCGGACATTATTGAATTCATCATTTCCAAAATGCAAAATCCGCGCATTTTGCGCTATTTGCTTGAAAATACAGAAGACGAAGGCATTCAAAAAGCAGCGAAAGAAAAACTAAAGTTTACACCGCTTACTGAACAAGAGCGCGCAATGTATCAAGGAATTGTTAACTACAAAAACATCCCAGGATACGGCGGCTTTTCAGAAAAAATTATTAAAGACGCGGAAGAAAAGTTGCGCACAGGTGGCACGTATAGCGTCCACAATCCGGACTTTTTAACAGGGGCGAACATTTCCGTTTGCTTAACAAAAGAGTTTATGCAGGCAGTAGAAAACGATGAAGAATACGAATTGCGCTTCCCAGATGTTGAAACGTACTCGGAAGAAGAAATGCGCATCTACAACGAAAAATGGCATGAAGTCGGCGATGTGCGTGAATGGGAGAAAATGGGTTATCGCGTTCGCGTCTACCGGAAAATTCGCGCGCGCGAGCTATGGAAGCTCATTAACATTTGTGCAACGTATTCCGCCGAACCAGGCATTTTCTTTATCGACAACGCCAACGACATGACGAACGCAAGAGCGTACGGGCAAAAAGTAGTCGCAACAAATCCGTGTGGTGAATAGTTTGCCTCACGTAAAAAACTGCGGAATGAAGCAGGAACCCTGAGATGGGAACCTGAACCGAAGGCTGAGCCTAAAAACTCAGTCAGGGGCAACGCATACGGAGTGAACCTGTCTAAAAAGGCAGAATATAATCTCCGCAAGAGGCCGCAGCATTACACACGCTTTTCGCAAGGACGGTGTACTGCCGGATGAATAGGGGATATGCCGGATTTTACAGAGGTTTTTATTTGAGAAGTTCTTATGAATATGCATATGCCAAATATTTAGATTATCATTCAATTCAATGGGGCTACGAGGATCAAGTTTTTGATCTAGGTTATAGGTTATATAAACCAGACTTCTTTATTTACGATAATAATGGGAATGTTTGCAGAATAGTGGAAGTTAAATCAAGGAACAAGAAGGAGATAGAAAAGGCTTTAAATGATTTAACTGAAATTCATCGTAAATATGGCATTGAATGTGAGCTAGTTTCTTATGAGAAACTGCGAGTAATCTATGAACATTTGCCTTTTACGTTGACGGGTACTATCGAAGAATGGATAAATTCAAATGAGACTACTATTAGTAAAGTCGCTTCTGGTAGTTTAAACGGTCATTACAGTATGAAGCATCGAGAGGATACAAAGAAAAAAATTGGTGAACATACAAAGAAGTTGTGGGAAACTGATAGCTATGCAAAGCAAAGAATGTTAGAAGGTTTAAGAAAGTCTGGATTATCACAAAAAGGAAAGATTAAAATTCCTAGGGAAAAAAGGGTTTGCAAGAACTGCGGTGACTGCTTCACTGTAATAAAAACTTCATCAAGAAAATTTTGTAGTCAATCTTGTGCTGGGAAGAATGCAATAAAAAAAGCGACTGAAGTGTACGTTAGTAAAAGGGAGATATTACATGTCGAAATAAGAGATTACACTATTCAATGGTCGAAACTAAATAAAGAGATTGTTCTCAATGCTAAGTTGAATAAAGTTAGTACAGTTATTGCCCCATTATTAAATGAAATTCACGATTTGTTTGGAGTAAAGGATCTTAGAGTGATTTCAAAAGCTGTTTTTGGAAAAGATTTAGGGAGAAAAGAACTTCTTAAGTTTATGAAAAGCGTGTGTAATGAAAACGTATGCTGAGCTAACGGGAAATGAACCGTTAGAGCTATCGGATAAAAAGCCGATAGGGTAACATAAGCTGGAACAACCACTCGCACCTTATTCTGTGTGCAATTTAGCCGCGATTAATTTGGCAAATATGGTCGATAAAGAAAAGAAGGTCGTTGATTATGAAAAATTAAAGCGTACGGTTGAAGTTGGCGTCCGTATGCAAGATAACGTTATTGACGCAACCCCGTATTTCCTTGAAGAAAATAAAAAGCAAGCGCTTGGGGAGCGTCGCATCGGTCTTGGCGTCATGGGACTAGCTGACTTACTTATTTATTGCGAAAAAGAGTACGGTTCGGAAGAGGGAAATCAGTTAGTTGACGAGCTGTTTAAAACAATTGCGACAACGGCGTATCGTGCGTCGATTGAGCTTGCGAAAGAAAAAGGAAGCTTTCCGTTTTTAGTTGGCGAAACAGAAGAAGAAACGATGAAATTGCGCGAAGCGTTTATTCACACCGGTTATATGAAAAAAATGCCGGAAGATATTCGCCAAGATATTTTAAAATACGGTATTCGCAACTCGCATTTATTAACGGTTGCTCCGACTGGATCCACAGGGACCATGATCGGCGTGTCCACAGGGCTTGAACCATATTTTTCCTTTTCTTATTATCGAAGCGGCCGTCTAGGCAAGTTTATTGAGGTGAAAGCGGATATCGTCCAAGAATATTTAGATAAACATCCAGAAGCGGATCCGAACAACTTGCCGCATTGGTTTGTGACCGCGATGGATTTATCACCGGAAGCCCATGCAGATGTACAATGCATTATTCAACGTTGGGTCGATTCAAGCCTTTCGAAAACGGTGAACGCACCGCGCGGCTATACGGTTGAGCAAGTGCAAAAAGTGTACGAGCGGTTATGGCGAGGTGGTGCAAAAGGTGGGACAGTGTATGTCGACGGTAGCCGTGATGCGCAAGTATTAACATTAAAAGCAGAAGAACATGTGGTCGAAGAGCAGCTAGAGCTTCTGCCAGAAGAACCGAAAAAACGGGCTGTTGCCCTTGTTGAAACGATTCCTGATTTACGAGCAACGGACGTTACGATCGGTTCGGAAGTCGGCAACATTTGTCCAGTATGCCGTGAAGGAACAGTCGAAGAAATCGGTGGCTGCAACACGTGTACAAGTTGCGGTGCCCAGTTAAAATGTGGTTTATAATGTAAAAAGGGACGGGAAAATCCGTCTCTTTTTCTTTTATAATGGGATAACAAAAATTGTATTTCATCACCTCATACGAATAAACCATACTAACATTGAGGTGATTGGATGAAGCCATTTATTCCACAGCTTGTTTATTTTGAACGTGAGGCGCTTGACTACCCTCTAGGGCGAGAACTAAAGGAAAAATTTCAAAGGATGAATATCGACATTCGGGAAACGACATCACATAACCAAGTGCGCGGCATTCCGGGAGATAACGAACTTCAGCAATATCGCAACGCAAAATCAACACTCGTTGTCGGTGTTCGGCGAACATTAAAATTCGATACGTCTAAACCGTCCGCAGAATATGCGATTCCTCTTGCGACGGGGTGCATGGGGCATTGTCATTATTGTTATTTACAGACGACGCTTGGAAGCAAGCCTTACATTCGTGTGTACGTTAATCTTGATGATATTTTTGCTCAAGCGAAAGCATACATTGATGAACGCGCCCCAGAAATTACGCGTTTTGAAGCAGCTTGTACGTCCGATATTGTCGGCATTGACCATTTGACACATGCTTTAAAAAAAGCGATTGAATTTATTGGAGCGACGGAATATGGTCGGCTCCGTTTTGTCACAAAATATGAGCATGTCGATCATTTGCTTGATGCAAAACATAATGGAAAAACACGCTTTCGTTTTAGCGTTAATTCACGATATGTTATTCAAAACTTTGAACCGGGGACGTCTTCGTTTGACGCACGGTTAGAGGCGGCGCGAAAAGTAGCGCATGCTGGCTATCCGCTCGGTTTTATCGTCGCTCCGATTTATATGCATGACGGATGGGAAGAAGGATATTTTGAGCTGTTTGAACGATTGAACACAAGCTTACAAGGCATCGACTTAACGGATTTAACGTTCGAATTAATCCAACACCGCTTCACTAAACCGGCAAAGACGGTTATTCAAAAACGGTATCCGAAAACGAAGCTTGATCTTGATGAAACGAAGCGAAAATATAAATGGGGACGATACGGCATCGGAAAATATGTGTATCAAGATGAAGAGGCGAATCGGCTAAATGACACGATTCGCTCCTATATCGCGCAATTTTTTCCCGAAGCAACGATTGAATATTTTACGTAAATAGTTGTCATGCTTGGTAAACATGTTATAATCATAATGATTGCGGATGTTTGTTTAGGAGGGGAACGTATGCCAACACCAAGCATGGAAGATTATATTGAACAAATTTATATATTGATCGAAGAAAAAGGATACGCTCGCGTATCAGATATTGCTGAAGCGTTATCTGTTCATCCCTCCTCTGTGACAAAAATGGTTCAAAAGCTTGATAAAGACGAATATTTAGTATATGAAAAATATCGCGGTCTTGTGCTTACTCCAAAAGGAAAAAAAATCGGTAAACGACTCGTGTATCGCCATGAGTTGCTTGAACAATTTATGCGTCTCATTGGTGTAGATGAAGAAAACATTTATCGTGACGTTGAGGGAATCGAACATCATTTAAGCTGGAACGCTATTGACCGGATAGGTGACTTAGTACAATACTTTGAGGAAGATCGGTCACGTCTTGAAGCGCTTCGCAACATTCAAAAGCAAAACGAGCAAGAACAGGCATAAACGCTTGTTCTTTTTTGTTTTTTTATGCTCAATCTCTCCCATTTTTCATACATATATGGCGAGGGAGGGAAGGGCATGGAGATTGACGGTGTGTTTTCTGGTGGAGGAGTCAAAGGTTTTGCGTTAATTGGAGCATATGAGGCGATCGAAGAAAAAGGTTTTCGTTTTAAGCGGCTTGCTGGTACGAGTGCAGGGGCACTTATTGCTTCGTTTATTGCGGCGGGATTTACAAGCAAGGAAATCGTGGACCTGATGGAAGAAATGAATTTAATGGACTTTCTCGATGAAAGACATACAATCATCCCGTATGCATGGTTAAAATGGCTCGTCCTTTATTGGAAAATGGGGTTATATAAAGGAGAAAAGCTCGAACGATGGATCGCGGATCAGTTAAGTAAAAAAGGAGTGTACACGTTTGCCGATTTGCCTCACGAACGATTGCGCGTTGTCGCTTCCGATTTAACGAATGGGACGATGCTTATTTTGCCAGATGATTTGCCGAAATACGGCATCGACCCTCTTCGTTTTCCAGTCGCAAAAGCAGTAAGAATGAGCGTAGGCATCCCTTATTTTTTTGAGCCTGTACGGTTAAAGACGGACGAAGGAAAGCATATTGTCGTTGATGGCGGCTTACTAAGCAATTTCCCGATTTTTTTATTTGATGAAGAGCGAAAAAAGCGACCTGTTCTTGGCATCAAACTAAGCGCAAGACAAGCGCAAAAAGCAAAAAAGAAAATTAATAATGCCATTGAGTTGTATGAAGCGTTGTTTCAAACGATGCGCGAGGCGCACGATGAACGATACATTTCGCGCCGCCATGAAAAAAACATTATTTTCCTGCCTGTCAAACATGTCGTGGCGACTGATTTCTCCGTAACGGATGAAGAAAAAAAGAAGCTCATTTCGTTTGGAAAAGAGCGCACCAAACAGTTTTTAAAAACGTGGACGTATTAAAAGAAAAAATCGGGTTAAAAAGAAGCCCGATTTTTTTTCTTTCCTTTTTTTCCCTCAATGACTGTTAAATGAGTAGCGTGCTTTTTCTTTAAAGCGGTTGGGCGCGGTTGTTTTTTCGACGTCGGCTTCGTTTTCTGGTGGTGGAGCTTTTTCGATTGTTTTACCGCTTTTTGATACGAACGACTAAAGCTTTGTCTTTGTATCCATTTATATATGCCATAAAAGGCAGCTAGAACAAATCCGATGAGAAATACTTGTTTCAACAATTGAATCGGATCGTTCCATAGACGATAAGAAAACCCAAAAATAGCGAACACAATAAGCAAAGTGATAAGCGGGAATGGGCGCCGACGCAATCGATCCACCTCCTTTATGTTACACCACTTCTTCTTGCTCGTTCGTCGCTTCTCCCTCTAACTCAAGCAAACGTTGAAATGATGCGATAGCTACTTCCACTTGATCGTCAGTCGGTTCTTTCGTTGTTAATAGTTGTAGCCATAAACCAGGATAACCTAACCAACGCAACACTGGGACATGCCGCAACGCGTTTGTTAGCTGTAATACTTCAAAAGATAATCCTAGTACAACCGGAATGAGTGCTAGTCTGTTTAGCACGCGCACCCAAAGCGGTTCGGTCGGGACGAACATGTAAACGAATACGCCGATAATGACGGTAAATAAAATGAAGCTGCTGCCGCAACGATAATGAAGGCGCGATTGTTGTTGTACATGTTCAACCGTCAACGGCAACCCATTTTCGTAGGCATTAATTACTTTATGTTCTGCTCCGTGATATTGAAACAGTCGTTTTACAAGTGGCGTGAGCGAAATAAAGTAAATATAACCTAAAAGTAAAAGAAGTTTAAAACACCCTTCTACAAGTATTTGAGCTGTATCCGATGGAAAAATCGGTCTCGTTAATTCAGCCAAAAATACAGGAATAAGGGTAAAAACAAACTTTCCAAATAGAAACGACAACACGCCGATCAGTGCAACACCTAAAATCATCGTCCATTTGGACGGAGGTTCAGCTTGTAACGTTTCATCTTCGTTTGGATCGAGATCATATCGTTCGCTCGAAAATTGTAAATGTTTCGACCCGTTCGCACTTGCTTGAATAATGGCAAAAATGCCGCGAAGAAACGGAATTTTTTTAAATGAAGCAAGCGTTTTGTTTGTTTCGCGTGGAACGTGAAAATACTCGATCGACCCATCTTTGCGGCGAATGGCTGTGACGGAATGATGGCGTCCGGCAAACATGACACCTTCAATGACCGCTTGCCCACCGTATACGTTTTTGCTCATGAGAAGACACCAACCTATTTTCTTTTTTCTTATATTCTACAAGAAAACGATAAAAACCTCTAGGTCGATGTATTGTTTGTATTTGTATTGTTTCCAAAAATGAGAAACGATACACATGAGATCCAACATTTTGGACAAGATAAAAACGGAGGTGATTACTGTGCAAACAAAAACAAAACAAGACGCACAACTTGAACAAAACAAAAGAGAAAAACCAATGCCCGTTTTAGCAAAAGTCGCGCTGATCGGTTTTATTGGGGGCGTGTTTTGGAGCTTCCTCGCATATTGTGCTTATTTTTTTCATTTTACAGAAGTGGCGCCAAATTTTATTTTGCAACCGTGGGCGATCGGTGATTGGAAAAACGGGGCACTTGGTCAGGCGATTGCTATTTTGTTCATTGGGCTCGCTTCGGTCATTGCTGCGCTTCTGTACTACGCTTTCTTAAAAAACCGTCAAGGCATTTGGCCGGGGGTTGCTTTTGGCATCGGGCTATGGGTGCTTGTTTTTTACGTATTAAATCCAATTTTTCCGCAATTAAAAGCTGTTCCACAACTTGAACGAAATACAATTGTAACGACGGTATGCTTTTACATTTTATATGGGATGTTCATCGGTTATTCCATTTCATTTGAAGTTGCAGAGATGAGGCGACAAAAACAGGTCGATGTGGTAAAATAACCATATGTATTTTCATCAGTAAAGGGGGGAGAGGGGGAATGGTTCGATTCCTCCTTTTAAACGGTCCGAACTTAAATCGTCTCGGTATGAGGGAGCCGCACATTTATGGGCATACGACACTTGCCCAACTAGAAAAACAATTAACGGAATTTGCTAGTGAATATGGGGCAGAATTAACGTGCTATCAGAGCAATTATGAAGGGGCGTTAATTGACCAAATTCATCGGGCGGAATCGTTATATGACGGGATCGTTTTTAATCCCGGGGCGTTTACGCATTATAGTTATGCATTGCGTGATGCGATCGCAAGCGTACAGACGCCAGTCATTGAAGTACATATTTCAAACATTCATGCAAGAGAGCCGTTTCGTCATCAATCTGTTTTAGCCCCGGTGACAGCAGGGCAAATTGTCGGACTTGGTACAAACGGATATCGGTTGGCGATTTTAGCGTTGCTTGATATGGTTGAAGGGAAGGGGAAATAACATTGGATAAAGTACAAAAACTTCGTGCGCAATTTGCAGAGTACGGCATTGACGGATTTCTTATTACAAACGAATATAACCGTCGCTATATGACAAATTTTACAGGAACAGCGGGCGTCGTTTTAATTAGCGAAACGGATGCTGTATTTATTACAGATTTTCGCTATGTCGAACAAGCGACAAGACAAATTGAAGGATATGAAATTGTGCAACATACGCAAACGCTCATTGAAGAAGTAGCAAAACAAGTTGAGCGATTAGGCATCCAAAAACTTGGCTTTGAACAAGACGACGTTTCGTATGCGATGTTTTCATCATATGCGAAAGCAGTGAAAGCAACGCTCGTTCCGGTTTCCGGTGCGGTAGAAAAGTTACGCTTGATTAAGTCCGAAGCAGAGATTAAGATATTAAAGGAAGCAGCCGAGATTGCCGATGCCGCCTTTCGTCATATTCTTCATTTTATTCGCCCGGGTGTGCGCGAAATGGATGTGGCGAATGAGCTAGAGTTTTTTATGCGCAAACAAGGAGCGACAAGTTCATCATTTGATATCATTGTTGCATCTGGTGTGCGTTCAGCGTTGCCACATGGGGTGGCAACAAATAAAGTCATTGAAAAAGGCGAGCTCGTCACGCTCGATTTTGGCGCATATTACAATGGGTATTGCTCGGACATTACGAGAACCGTTGCGGTTGGCGAAGTAAGCGATGAGTTGAAACGCATATACGATGTCGTGTTACAAGCCCAGCTTCGTGGTGTCGAACATATTCGTGCAGGGATGACAGGCCGAGAGGCAGATGCGCTCACACGCGATTACATTTCTGCTTGCGGATTTGGCGAGTATTTTGGGCATTCAACAGGCCATGGACTCGGTATGGAAGTACATGAAATGCCGGCGCTGTCGATGCGTTCGGATACTGTGCTACAGCCGGGGATGGTTGTGACGGTTGAACCGGGTATTTACATAGCGGGATTAGGCGGTGTTCGCATTGAAGATGACATCGTCATTACAGAAAACGGCAATGAACGGCTCACTCTTTCGCCAAAAGAACTGATCATTTTATAGACGGTAGGAGGAAATGAACATGATTTCAGTAAACGATTTTCGCACAGGTTTAACGATTGAAGTAGATGGTGACATTTGGCGTGTTATTGAATTCCAACATGTGAAACCAGGAAAAGGGGCGGCGTTCGTTCGTTCCAAACTTCGCAACTTGCGAACAGGTGCGATTCAAGAAAAAACGTTCCGCGCAGGTGAAAAAGTAAACAAAGCACAAATCGACAACCGTAAAATGCAATATTTATATGCAAATGGCGATCAACATGTATTTATGGATATGGAATCGTACGAGCAAATCGAACTTCCTGCAAAACAAATTGAGCATGAATTAAAGTTTTTAAAAGAAAACATGGAAGTGTTCATTATGATGTACCAAGGCGAAACGATTGGTGTCGAATTGCCAAACACAGTTGAATTAAAAGTCGTTGAAACAGAGCCAGGCATTAAAGGAGATACGGCATCAGGTGGCTCAAAACCAGCGACATTAGAAACAGGTCTTGTCGTTCAAGTGCCATTTTTCGTCAACGAAGGCGATGTATTAATTATTAACACAACAGACGGCACATACGTATCACGTGCGTAATGGAAAATCGTAAAAAGGAGGAAATTCAGCTTGTTGACATAGTCAACAAGCTGAATTTCGTATATGGGATGTTTTAAGTTTTAACACCATTCGGATCGTTTTTAACATATGACCATCAAATTCCTCATCAAACTCTTTCACAGCTTCAAAACCTTTAGCTTCATAAAACGTTCTTCCGATTTGATTATCTTTTTCAACATTTACATAAATTTCATTTACACCGTTTATTTGCATCCCTTTTTGTAACAAGGCTGAGCCGATTCCTCTGCCTTGTTGTTCTGGATGAACATAAATAGCCCATAATTCAACCTTTCCATCTTCTCTCACTGAAGAAAAATTAGCAAATCCTACAATGTTATTTTCTACTTCAGCTACAAAAAGAGTAGAGTGTTGTAATCGTTGTTTCATTCGCTCGTCGCTGTAAGCCGATTTTAAAAAATTTTCTTGCACATCTGAAGGAATAACACCCTCGTAAGTAGCATTCCAAGTTATTTTCGCTATATCTTGAACTTGTTTTATATCTTCTTGTTTCATTTTACGAATGATGTATATCATCTTCATTATCTCCTTCATTTGTTATTTAGCATACCGTTTGATGTCCCATCCTTTACTAAAACAATTAGCAAAAAGTTTCTTCACTTAATTATGACGTTTCACACTATTATTGTATGATTTATCCTTTTTATCTACAAGCACATTTCCTGATGAATTTTTCCTTTCTATACTTCTGAATTCACTTATTTCCGCATACGTTGTACTAGCACCGTTGTACAAGGAGGATGCGATGAAAATTGATGCAACTGTTTGGACGATGGCGAGTTTACGTTTTTTATCTGCGGCGATTGAATTATGTGCAGCGATTGTCATGTTGTCGCTCAATGATGTAAAAAAGGCGATTGCGGTCAATACGTTGCTTGCTGTCGTTGGTCCGACCATTTTTTTAGTCGTTATGATGATTGGTCTTGTTGCAGTGGCAAACGAGCTGTCATTGTTTAAGCTCGTATGGATTGGTGCTGGGGTTGTATGTATATTAATCGGTATTTATGTCGTGAAGTAAGGGAGGGAAGAGGATGAAAGCGGTGTTTGATCTGTTGCCTAAGGGGATCGTTCATGCGATTCAATCATTGCCTATCGCTTCTCCGTTTGCGATTGAAGAAATTCGCATTCGTATTGAACGACCGCTTGAAGTCATTGTTGGTGGGAGATCGTACATATGTCCGCATGTCGTACAAATGGGAGAAGGAATCGAACTATTAAATAAATTAAGCCAATATTCTCTCTACACAATCGAAGAAGAGCTGAAAAAAGGCTACATTACTATTCAAGGTGGACATCGCGTCGGTTTAGCTGGAAAGGTGATTGTAGAAGACGGAAAAGTAAAAGCGATTCGACATATTACATCGTTCAATATTCGAATGGCTCGGCAGCAAATCGGCATGGCTGTTCCCCTTCTCCCTTATTTATACGATGGACGATGGCTCAATACGATGATTATCGGGGCACCACAAACAGGAAAAACAACGCTTCTTCGTGATATTGCACGCATCGTCAGCAGCGGGGTGACAGATCGGCGTATTGCTCCTCAAAAAGTTGGCATCGTCGATGAACGATCAGAAATTGCCGGCTGTGTCAAAGGCATTCCGCAATTTACATTCGGTTATCGCATTGATGTGCTCGATGCGTGTCCAAAGGCAGAAGGGATGATGATGATGATTCGTTCCATGAGCCCGGACGTTTTAATTGTTGATGAAATTGGAAGTGAAGCGGATTGTACGGCCATTTTGGAAGCGGTTCATGCAGGAGTGGGCTTATTTATGACAGCGCACGGTCGACATATGGCTGACATCGTGAAACGTCCAGCGCTGCGTCCGATTATGGAACAAGCTATATTTGAACGATTTGTTGAGTTAACAAATGTCGGACGTCCAGGAACGATTCAAGCGATTCGTGATTCACATGGGCGCGATATATATCGAAAGATGGGCGTGATGTGAATGAAATGGATTGGAGCGATATGTATTATATTAGCAACGACATGGTCAGGATTTGAAGCGGCGCGACTTTTACGAGAGCGCACAAAACAGTTGCGCCAATTAAAAATGGCGTTGCAGTCGCTTGAGGCAGAAATTATGTACGGACATACGCCGTTAACGGAAGCGGCTGTACGGCTTTCACAACAACTATCACGACCGCTGTCATGGTTATTTGAAACGTTTGCACAAAAGTTACAAGAAGGAACGATGAACGCTCGCCAAGCGTGGGAAGAAAGCTTGCATGAAGTATGGAAAATGACCGCCTTAAAAGAAGGAGAGTTTGAGATTATGAAACAGTTTGGCGAAACGCTTGGACAGTACGATCATGAGATTCAACAAAATTACATTCGTTTAACGATGGTGCATTTAGAGCGAGAAGAAGGGGATGCCATGGAAAAACAGCAACGCTACGAAAAAATGATGAAAAGTTTAGGGGTATTAACCGGCATTCTCATCGTGCTTTTACTCATATAGAGGAGGACATTCAAAATGGGTGTTGACGTAGATTTAATTTTTCGTATAGCTGGCGTAGGCATTGTCGTTGCTTTTTTGCATACTGTTTTAGAAGGATTTGGGAAGAAGGAATATGCTCAATGGGTGACGCTGCTAGGATTTATTTATATTTTGTTTTTAGTCATTTCCATCGTTCAAGATTTATTTCAAAAAATTAAATCTGTTTTTTTGTTTCAAAGTTAGGAGGGAGTACCCATTGATATTTTACAAATTGTCGGGCTTGGGCTTATCGCGACGTTTTTAGTGACGATTTTAAACGAACATAAATCGAATATTTCACTTTTGCTGACCGTTTTTGTCGGAACAGTGATTTTTTTATTTTTAATTGATCGCATTCAAGACATTTTTCGCATGGTTCAAACGTTAGCAAATGAAGCGCACGTTCAAACGGTATACGTTGAAACGATATTAAAAATTATTGGCATCGCATATATTGCGGAGTTTGGTGCACAAATTTCTAAAGATGCCGGGCAAGGAGCGATTGCTGGAAAAATTGAACTGGGTGGAAAAATTTTAATTTTAGCCATGGCCATCCCGATTTTAACAGCTCTTATTGAAACGATTTTAAGCTTTCTTCCGATGAAGGGGTGATGACATGAGGCGCGCTCCCATTTTATTTTTCTTTCTCCTTTTTTTCTTGCCTTGTATTGTACAAGCATCACCAACGACGAATGAGCTAGTCAAACAACAAGCGGAACAAGTTGGTGTAGAGTCTATTAAACAATATTGGGATCATATCGTGCAACAGTATGGAGGGTTGTTGCCAGAAAGTCAAAAAGGTTCTTTTTGGCAGTTCATAAATGGGGAGAAAGAGCTGTCGCTAAGCGAATGGTTGCGAGCGTTTATGAAATTTTTATTGTACGAGCTGATGGCGAATGGAAAATTGCTTGGCACACTCATTTTATTAACGGTGTTTAGTTTATTTTTACAATCGCTACAAAATGCGTTTTCACATCATGCTGTCAGCAAAGTCGCACATGCGGTTGTTTATATGGTGCTGATGATTATTGCGTTAAATAGTTTTCATGTTGCTGTGACATACGCAAAAGAAGCGATTCAAACGATGACGAGTTTTATGATCGCTCTTTTACCGATTTTACTTGCGCTTATGGCGTCATCAGGTGGTGTAGTATCCGTAGCTTTTTTTCATCCGATTGTGTTGTTTTTTATGAATATGACAGGAACGATCATTGAACATTTTTCATTGCCGCTTCTATTTTTAGCAACGATTTTAAGCATTGTTAGTTTATTGAGCGAACATTATAAAGTAACAAAATTAGCAGATTTGTTGCGCAACATTAGCATCGGCTCGCTTGGTGTGATGCTCACCATTTTTTTCGGTGTATTGTCTGTCAAGGGTGCAACAACAGCTATTGCCGATGGGATTGCGATACGAGCCGCTAAATTTGTGGCAGGAAACTTTATTCCGATTATCGGGCGAATGTTTACGGATGCGGCAGATACAGTTGTGACCGCTTCCGTCTTATTAAAAAATACAGTCGGCTTGTTCGGTGTCACTTTATTGCTTCTTATTGCCGCGTTTCCAGCGATCAAAATTTTAGTCATCGCTCTCATTTATCAACTAGCTGCTGCGATATTGCAACCGATGGGGGGAGGCATCGTTATCTCTTGCTTGAGCGTGATCAGCAAAAGCATGATGTATGTACTCACCGCCCTTGTGATTGTATCGCTTATGTTTTTTTTAAGCATGACAGTTATTATTGCAGCAGGGAATTTAACGATGATGGTTCGCTGAAAGGAGAATAGACGTTGTGGGACTGTTGACTGAGTGGATTTCCCATATCATTACATTCATCTTGCTCGCCGTTGTCATAGAACTCATTTTGCCAAACGGTTCATTTCAAAAATACGTCAAGATGGTTGTCGGTTTATTGTTTATTTTCATTTTATTTTCTCCGCTTCTTCGTTTATTTCACGGGGATGTAAATACATGGTTTGCCTCAATTCAGCAACAACAACATGCAACGCTTGAAAATGACATTGAAACAAAGAAAAAAGAAATACAAGCCTCACAACGTGCATATATTTTAGAACAAATGGCTGTCCAGCTAAAGAACATAGCGGCTGAGGAGTTGATGCGCACATATGGTTTAACGGTGACGGACATTTCATTAACAATTGGGGAGTCGGAACAAATCCCCCCTCAGATTGAGGCGATTACGGTGGAGTTAGCAGAAGAAACGACTTCTGTTGTTAAACCGATTCGCATTCAATCTTCGCCGTCGATCACAGAAAAACACGACGACATCGCCCGCTTTTTAGCACAAATGTGGGGAGTAGATCGACAGATGATTACGATTCATCTTGAAAGGAGGGAGTAGAGAGGGGTGAAACGATGGATTGAAAAAAATGGACTGATTGCCATTCTGTTAGCCATCGGCTTATTATTTATGATCTTTGGCAACGTGTTCAACTTTTCGCCAGAAAAACGCGTCCAACAGGAAACGACTCAAACTGTATTTCGTCAAACCGATGAAGAAAAAAAATTAAAGCAAATTGCAGACTATGAAGAGCGATATGAACAACAATTAAAAGAAGCGCTTGAAGCGATTGTTGGCGTTGGTGAAGTGAAAGTGATCGTCAATGTCGATGCGACGGAACAAAACGTACTCGAAAAAAACGCAACCGTTCAGAAAAAACGAACGATGGAAGAAGATAAAGAAGGTGGAAAACGTCAAATTGAAGATGAATCAACAGACGAAAAAATTGTGATCGTACGCAAAGGGGACGGAGAAACACCGCTCGTTTTACAAACGAAAAAACCCGAAATTCGCGGGGTACTTGTTGTTGCTAAAGGAGCCGATCAAGTGCAAGTGAAAAAATGGATTGTCGAAGCGGTGACGAGAACGTTAAATGTTCCGAGCCATCGCGTTGCTGTTTTACCAAAAAAATAAGGAGGAAAACATATGTTGAAAAAGCAAACCGTTTGGTTATTAACAATGTTTAGTTTAGTTGTCGTGCTATCAGTGTACTACGTCACGAGCCCACAACTTACAGAGCAAGTAGCATTTGAGCAAAAAGAGGAAGCGAGCAATGAAAAAGACTTAAAACCGACAGATGAAGCGATGAAAGAAGAAGTTGCCAACGGGGAAGAAGTTACAGTTGAACAAACGAATACTGCAAGCGACGATTTATTTACAGCCCTTCGCCTTGAAATTGAAGATGAACGAAGCAAATTACGTCAAGAGTTGAATGCGATTGTCGCTTCCAATAACGTATCTGCTGAAGAAAAAAGTAAAGCGATCGATCAATTACAACAACTATCGAATATTGCAGAAAAAGAAGCGGTGCTAGAAACGTTAATTAAATCGAAAGGATACGATGATGCGCTTGTTCGTGTTCATGAAAATCAAGTGCATATTACTGTAAAAGCAAAAGAACATTCGAAAAAAGCGGCGAATGAAATTATTCAGCTCGTTCAAAGTGAGATCGGCCGCGTGCAAGATGTAGCTGTTCGCTTCCAAAAATAACCGGACAACCGGTTATTTTTTTCGGTTGAAAACGAATTTTATAATACTATATAATAATAATTGTTTTTATGACCAGATATAAATTTTCTAACATTTTCTTATCATTTTATTGAATAATGGAAAAGGTGTGTCGTATCATGGTATTGTATAATCTTTTTCTACAAATGATGGGGCGAGGGGTGTAAGTCAATGTTGAAAATCCAAGAAATTCGCGAATTAATCCGATTAGTAAACGAGTCAAACATTGCCGAGTTCGTCTATGAACATGATGGCTCAAAAATTAAAATGAAAAAAGCCGGAGCAACGGAGCAAGTTGTCGTTGCTGTACCAAAAGTGGACGTGCCGCAGACAGCTGTTGTTCAACAACAAGCACCGGTGGCACAAGCTGTTGAAAAGGTAGAAGTGAAAGAAGAAGTAAAGCCGGAGAAACAAGTTGTTGCAACAGAAAACTTACATACAATTACATCGCCGATGGTCGGTACGTTTTATGCAGCGCCGTCGCCAGATGCTGCACCATACGTGAAAATTGGTGATAAAGTGAAAAAAGATACAATTGTATGTATTGTTGAAGCGATGAAGTTGTTTAATGAAATTGAAGCGGAAGTGGACGGGGAAATTGTAGAAGTGCTTGTGAAAAACGGCCAGCTCGTTGAATATGGACAACCTTTATTCCTTGTGAAGCCTGAATAAAGGAGCGATAGTTATGATAAAAAAATTGTTAATTGCCAACCGTGGGGAAATTGCAGTTCGGATCATTCGGGCGTGCAAAGAGCTTGGCATCGAGACGGTCGCCGTATTTTCTGAAGCAGATCGTGAAGCGCTTCATGTACAATTAGCGGATGAAGCATATTGCATCGGTCCAAAAACGTCTAAAGATAGTTACTTAAACTTCACAAATATGATGAGTGTAGCGACGTTAACTCAATGTGATGCGATTCATCCCGGGTATGGATTTTTAGCTGAAAATGCTGATTTCGCCGAGCTATGCAGAGAATGTAACGTCATATTTGTCGGGCCGAGTCCGGAAGCGATTACAAAAATGGGCACGAAAGATGTTGCACGTGAAACGATGAAACAGGCTGGGGTGCCGATCGTCCCTGGATCACAAGGAATTATCGAAAGCATCGATGAAGCGATTGCGCTAGCGAATGAAATCGGGTATCCTGTTATTATTAAGGCAACCGCAGGTGGTGGAGGAAAAGGTATTCGCGTCGCTCGAGATGAGCAAGAGCTTAGAAAAGGAATTACAATTACGCAACAAGAAGCGGCCACTGCTTTTGGAAATCCGGGTGTATATATTGAAAAGTATATTGAAGATTTTCGACATGTTGAGATTCAAGTGTTAGCAGATTCATATGGAAATGTCATTCACCTCGGCGAGCGCGATTGTACAATTCAACGTCGTTTACAAAAACTGTTAGAGGAAACACCATCTCCTGTGCTTGACGAAGATATGCGTCAAAAAATGGGAGAAGCAGCTGTCAAAGCAGCGCAAGCCGTGCAGTATACGGGAGCAGGAACGGTCGAATTTATTTACGATTATCGCAATCGTCAGTTTTACTTTATGGAGATGAACACGCGCATTCAAGTTGAACATCCAGTAACGGAAATGGTGACAGGTGTCGATTTAATTAAAGAGCAAATTCGTGTAGCATCAGGTGAGAAATTGACGTTGAAGCAAGAGGATGTCACTTTTAACGGTTGGTCTATCGAATGCCGAATTAACGCGGAAAACCCTGCGAAAAACTTTATGCCATCGGCCGGAAAAATACAAATGTATTTGCCGCCGGGAGGGTTTGGAGTGCGGGTAGATTCAGCTGCTTACCCGGGCTATACAATTCCACCGTATTATGATTCGATGATCGCAAAGCTTATCGTTCATGCACCGACGCGCGAAGAAGCGATTGCGCGCATGAAACGGGCGTTAAGTGAATTCGTGATTGAAGGAGTTCATACGACCATTCCGTTTCATTTAAAATTGCTTGATCATGAAAAATTTGTCGAAGGAAACTTTAATACAAAGTTTTTAGAAACATACGATGTAATGAACTCATAACGATAAAGGAGGGAATCCGTTATGTCTGAACATGTATTGGAAATGGAAAATGGCCATAACAGCTTAGGGAAGGTAGAAATTGCACCGGAAGTGATTGAAGTCATCGCCGGTATTGCAGCTTCTGAAATTGAAGGAGTTGCACAAATGCGCGGCAATTTTGCAGCAGGTGTCGTCGAGCGATTAGGGAAAAAAAATCACGGTAAAGGCGTAAAAGTCGACTTAACGGACCGCGGGATTATCATTGACATTTATTGTGTAATGAATTTTGGCGTATCGATTCCAATGGTTTCGCAAAAAATTCAAGAAAACGTCCGCCAAGCGTTGCTGACGATGACAGGATTAGAGACAGCGGAAGTGAACGTTCATGTTGTTGGCGTTCAATTTGAATCATCCAAAGCAGAGGCAGAAGTCGAGTAAAGAAAAGGGGCAATCTCGTTTATGAGATCGCCCTTTTTCGATGGGTGAGTGTTTTCTTTCGTCGAAATGTGTTATGATCATGGTATAATTTTCGACATTACGAATAGAAAGGGTTTTGGTCATGAAACGGCATACAGCAAGAGAAAAAGCGTTACAAGCATTGTTTCAAATTGACGTGGGAGGCATTGAACCACATGCGGCGATTGCAAACGTCGCTGAAGAAGAGACCGATCCATTTATGGAAATGCTTGTTTTCGGCGTTGTGGAACATCAAAAAGAAATTGACGACTTATTGCGTCAACATTTAGAAAAATGGACATTAGAGCGCGTGGCGAATGTCGATCGTTCCATTTTACGCATGGCTGTATTTGAAATGAAATATATGGATGACATCCCGTTCAATGTAAGCATGGATGAAGCAATTGAATTAGCAAAAGTGTTTGGGGATGAAAAATCAAGTCGCTTTATTAACGGCGTACTTGCGAAAATAAAAGAAACATTGTCTTAAACGAATAAGGGGGAGAAGGATTTATGGCAGCACAAATCATTAACGGTTTTGAACTAGCGAAAGAAAAACGCGCACAATTAGCAAAAGAAGTCGAGCAGTTGAAACAAAAAGGCGTTGAGCCCGCATTAGCAGTTATTCTCGTTGGAGATCATCCCGCTTCACAATCATATGTAAAAGCGAAGCAAAAAGCATGTGAAGAAATTGGTATTCGGTCGATTTTACTTACTTTTCCAAACGACATATCTGAAGCGTTTTTACTAGAGCAAATCGCCCGTTTAAACGAAGACCGCTCGGTACACGGCATTTTAGTTCAATTGCCGCTACCAAAACAAATGAATGAACTACATATCATTGAAGCGATTGCACCAGAAAAAGATGTCGATGGGTTCCATCCGCTAAATATTGGACGAATGATGACGGGGCAGAAGACGTTTTTGCCTTGTACACCGTACGGCATTTTATATATGGTTCAATCTTTGCAAGTCGATATTGCGGGAAAACATGTCGTTGTTGTTGGTCGCAGTAATATCGTCGGTAAGCCGGTTGGACAGCTGTTTTTACGTGAACACGCAACGGTCACATATTGTCATTCGCGCACAAACGATTTAGCGGCGATCACGCGTCAAGCGGATATTTTAATCGTCGCTGTCGGCAAACCGAAGCTGATTACATCATCACATGTGAAAGAAGGAGCAATTGTGATCGACGTTGGCGTCAATCGATTAGAAAGTGGAAAATTGTGTGGGGATGTCGATTTTGACGATGTAAAAGAAGTAGCAAGCTACATTACTCCGGTGCCAAAAGGAGTTGGACCAATGACGATTACGATGTTGTTGCACAACACGATACAAGCTGCGCGGGAACTACATAAATAAGCGAGGTTATTTTTGTGGCAGAAATGAGATATGTAACAGTTGCAGCGTTAACGAAATATATTAAGCGGAAATTTGAAGTCGACCCTCATTTGCAAGATTTATGGATTAAGGGGGAAATTTCAAACTTTACATATCATTCGCGTGGGCATATGTACTTTACTTTAAAAGACGAACAAGCGCGTATTCAAGCGGTTATGTTTGCAGGATATAATCGACAGTTAACGTTTAAGCCAGAAAATGGAATGACTGTACTTGTACGCGGTGAAATTTCTGTGTACGAGCCGAGCGGAACGTATCAAGTATATGTAAAAGAGATGCAGCCGGATGGTGTTGGCGCGCTGTATTTAGCGTATGAGCAATTAAAAAAGAAACTAGAACAAGAAGGATTATTTGCTAAGGAACATAAAAAGCCGATTCCTAAATTTCCGCAGCATATTGGCGTGGTGACCTCGCCAACGGGAGCGGCCATTCGCGATATTTTAACGACGATTCGTCGCCGTTATCCGTTAGCGAAAGTCATTTTGTTTCCGACGCTCGTTCAAGGGGAACAAGCTCCGTTATCGATCGTCCAATCGATTCAAAAAGCGAATGATATCGGATATATCGACGTGCTCATCGTCGGCCGTGGTGGGGGATCGATTGAGGAACTTTGGGCGTTCAATGAAGAAATCGTGGCGCGTGCAATTTTTGCTTCTCGTATTCCTATTATTTCTGCTGTCGGACATGAAACAGATTATACGATCGCTGACTTTGTTGCCGATTTGCGAGCACCGACGCCAACGGGGGCAGCAGAGCTTGCTGTGCCGCATGTCGCTGATTTGCTTTCGCGTGTATCGGACCAACAAGCTCGCCTCATTCGAGCGATGAAAGAGCGAATAAACGCGGAACAAAAACGGTTGCAATCGTTACGTTCATCGTATGCGTTTCGCTATCCGAAACGGTTATATGAACAAAAAGAGCAACAGCTAGATATGCTTGTTGATCGATTGCAAAGACAAATGAACGATATGTTCAAACAAAAAGAACATAAGCTTCAACAATTGCAACTTACTTTATTTGCTCATCATCCACAATCGCGAATCGAAAAAGCGGTCGATCGTGTCCGCACGTTAGAACAGACGATCGCTCGCCATATGAATGATATAATTAAACAAAAAAAGTGGTCGCTTGCCACAGCGATAGCAAAACTCGACGCGCTCAGCCCGCTAAAAATTATGGAGCGCGGATATAGCCTCGCATATGATGAGCAAGAAACGCTCATTAAGACAGTGAAACAACTGCAAGAAGGAGATCGCGTTCATATCCGTTTTCAAGATGGACGTGCACATTGCATTGTTTCGAATATTGAGGAGGAAGAAGTATGACATTTGAGGAAGCGATGAGTAAACTTGAACAAATTGTGCAAAAGTTAGAAGAAGGAGATGTTCCGCTGGAAGAAGCTATTCACTTTTTCCAAGAGGGGATGAAATTGTCGAAATTTTGTCATGACAAACTACAACAAGTAGAAAAACAAATGGAATTTATTTTACGAGAAGATGGGCAGCTTGAACCGTTTACGGTGCAGGAGGAATAAACATTGGAATCGTTATTACGACAATATAAATCACAAATCGAACAGCGGCTCCCGACGTATATTGAATCGTTACAAGCGCCTCAAACGATCAAAGAGGCGATGTTATACTCGTTGCAAGCAGGCGGAAAGCGCATTCGTCCTCTCTTATTGCTTTCAACGTTACATGCGTTCCAGAAGCCAGTACACATCGGCATGTCTACTGCCTGTGCGCTCGAAATGATTCATACGTATTCACTCATTCACGATGATTTGCCAAGCATGGATAACGACGATTTACGGCGCGGCAAACCGACAAACCATAAAGTGTTCGGCGAAGCGAACGCCATTTTAGCCGGCGACGCGCTACTGACGTACGCTTTTCAAGTTGTAGCAGATGACGAAGCCATTTCATCTGACGTAAAAGTTCGTCTCATTTCGGAATTAGCGAAAGCGGCTGGACCGGAAGGAATGGTCGGAGGACAAGTAGCTGACCTTGAAGGAGAAGGGAAAACAATTAGCTTGCAGCAACTAGAATACATTCATCGTCATAAAACAGGAAAACTGTTGCAATACAGCATTCGAGCAGGTGCGATACTAGGTGGGGCAACGGAACAACAATTAACGTTGTTAACGGCCTTTGCCGATCATCTCGGATTGGCGTTTCAAATTCGCGATGACATTTTAGACATTGAAGGGGACGAGCAAAAAATCGGGAAAAAAGTAGGAAGCGATATCGAAAATGATAAATCGACTTATCCAGCGCTTTTGACGCTTGACGGGGCAAAGCATAAACTACGCGATCATATGACGAAGGCACGCACACTTCTTGAGCAAGCAGAGATCGACGCGTCGCTGTTACATTACATTTGCGACCTTATTGAAACGCGTGATCACTAATATCGTTG
Source organism: Anoxybacillus dikiliensis (assembly GCF_050613275.1). GTDB lineage: Bacteria > Bacillota > Bacilli > Bacillales > Anoxybacillaceae > Anoxybacillus. Next base: position 1,800,815 of record NZ_CP187112.1, on the reverse strand, counting down.
AGGAAATAAACAACATGTGGTATAGTGGAAAAGAAATGTTAGCCGTTCACACGTTTGTGTAAGCGGCTCTTTTTTGCGTGCAAACATGTTTACTTGTATAATTAAAAATACAAAAAATCTGTATTATATCAGTTGTTTAGCCTATATGAAAGAGAGTGGTCGCATTGGATCTTGAAGCGATTCAAAACCCGAAATTTTTAAAACGAATGTCGAACGAACAGTTAATTCAATTAAGCGAACAAATTAGACAGTTTTTAATTGAAAAATTATCAAAAACAGGTGGACATATTGGACCGAATTTAGGTGTTGTTGAATTGACGATTGCGCTTCATAAAGTGTTCGACAGTCCAAAGGATAAGCTCATTTGGGATGTTGGCCATCAATCGTACGTGCATAAAATTTTAACCGGTCGGGCGAATCAATTCGATACGTTGCGGCAATATAAGGGGTTATGTGGCTTCCCAAAACGAAGTGAAAGTGAACACGACGTATGGGAAACGGGGCATAGCTCGACATCGTTGTCCGCAGCCATGGGAATGGCGATTGCACGCGATTTAAAAGGGACGGACGAATATATCGTTCCGATTATTGGAGATGGAGCATTAACAGGCGGAATGGCACTAGAAGCGTTAAATCACATCGGACACGAGAAAAAAGATATGATCGTCATTTTAAATGATAACGAAATGTCGATTGCTCCAAACGTCGGTGCGCTTCACAACGTGCTTGGGCGTCTGCGTACAGCAGGGAAGTACCATTGGGTAAAAGATGAATTAGAAATGTTATTAAAGAAAATTCCAGCTGTCGGTGGAAAGCTTGCGGCAACAGCGGAACGAGTGAAAGATAGCATTAAGTATTTGCTCGTTTCAGGCGTGTTTTTTGAAGAGTTAGGCTTTACGTATTTTGGACCGGTAGATGGTCATCATTTTGAAGATTTATTTGAAAACTTGCATTATGCGAAAAAGACGAAAGGGCCTGTTCTTGTCCACGTCATTACGAAAAAAGGAAAAGGGTATCACCCAGCAGAAAACGATAAAGTCGGAACGTGGCACGGAACGGGACCGTACAAAATTGAAACGGGTGATTTCATCCAATCAAAGCAATCTGCTCCTTCTTGGAGCGCGCTCGTTAGCGAAACGGTGCGTAAATTAGCGCGCGAAGATCGTCGCATTGTTGCCATTACACCAGCCATGCCGGTTGGATCAAAATTAGAAGGTTTTGCAAGTGAATTTCCAGAGCGAATGTATGATGTCGGTATCGCTGAACAGCATGCGGCGACGATGGCTGCCGGTTTAGCCACGCAAGGGATGAAACCGTTTTTAGCGATTTACTCAACCTTTTTACAACGCGCATATGACCAAGTCGTTCACGATATTTGTCGCCAAAACTTAAACGTGTTTCTTGGAATCGATCGAGCGGGGCTTGTTGGTGCTGACGGAGAAACGCATCAAGGTGTGTTTGATATCGCCTTTTTACGTCACATTCCAAACATCGTATTAATGATGCCAAAAGATGAAAATGAAGGGCAACATATGGTATATACTGCTATTCGATACGATGACGGTCCGATTGCGATGCGTTTTCCGCGCGGCAACGGTCTCGGTGTGCCAATGGATAAACAATTAAAAAACATTCCGATTGGCACGTGGGAAGTGTTGCGTGAAGGAACAGACGCTGCCATTTTAACGTTTGGTACGACGATTCCGATGGCGCTTCAAGCGGCTGAGCGTTTGGCGAATGACGGCATTTCTGTACAAGTTGTCAATGCTCGTTTTATTAAGCCGTTAGATGAACAGATGTTGCATACGTTACTACAAAAAAATATGCCATTACTCACGATTGAAGAAGCAGTGCTTCAAGGGGGATTTGGTAGCGCGGTGCTCGAATTTGCTCATGATCATGGATATCATGGAGCAGTCATTGATCGAATGGGCATTCCGGACCGTTTTATTGAGCACGGGAATGTGTCGCAACTTCTAGAAGAAATTGGATTGACAACAGAACATGTGATGGAACGCATTTGTTTATTAACTCCAAAAAAAAGAAAAAGGGCATGAGAGATGAAAGGGAAGAAAGAACGTTTAGATGTATTGCTCGTCGAACGTGGATTGGTTGAAACGCGTGAAAAAGCGAAACGGACGATTATGGCTGGTCTTGTATATTCGAATGAAATGCGGCTTGATAAACCGGGGGAAAGAGTACCTGTTGACATTCCGCTGACGGTGAAAGGACATGCGATCCCATATGTCAGTCGTGGGGGTCTGAAACTAGAGAAAGCGTTACGAGCGTTTTCGCTTCATGTTGAAGATAAAATAATGATCGATATTGGTGCATCGACCGGTGGGTTTACAGACTGTGCGTTGCAAAACGGGGTAAAGTTGTCGTACGCTCTTGACGTCGGATACAATCAGCTTGCGTGGAAACTGCGTCAAGATGAGCGTGTCGTAGTGATGGAGCGGACAAACTTCCGCTACGTGACGCCGAGCGACTTTCAGCACGGCTTGCCAAACTTTGCAACAATTGACGTGTCATTTATCTCATTAAAGCTCATTCTCCCTGTTTTAAAGACGATTTTAGTGCCGCATAGCGATGTTGTCGCTTTAGTCAAGCCACAGTTTGAAGCGGGAAAAGAGTTCGTTGGAAAAAAAGGAATCGTTCGCGATGCGCGCGTTCACGTGCACGTGCTGCATACGATTACGGCATTTGCCCAACAGGAAGGGTACGATATCATCGGATTAACGTACTCGCCGATCACAGGCGGGGATGGCAATATTGAATTTTTACTTCATTTACGTTGGGAAGGCAAAGAAGTAGGAGAAAATCGCTTGACGGTTTCTCCAGAAGAAGTTGTTGCTAGGGCGCATGATGAACTGAAACAAAATAACGAACATGCGGGGGAATAACGATCGGTTATTCCCTCTTGTTTGCCCGTCTATCGTTCGGTAACATAGAAGTATAAATATGCATATGCTATACACACGAAAGAGGTGTTTTCGTTGAATAAAGGACAACGTCATATTAAAATTCGTGAAATTATTTCAAATCATGATATTGAAACACAAGATGAACTGGTTGATATGTTGCGCAAAGAAGGTTTTAACGTGACACAAGCAACCGTGTCCCGGGACATTAAAGAACTTCATTTAGTGAAAGTCCCAATGATGGATGGGAGATATAAATATAGCCTACCTGCTGATCAACGATTCAATCCGCTGCAAAAATTAAAGCGAGCGTTGATGGATGCGTTTGTGAAAATTGATGGAGCTGGTCATTTGCTTGTCATGAAGACGTTGCCAGGCAATGCGCATGCCATTGGTGTGCTTCTTGATCATTTAGAGTGGGATGAAATTGTTGGAACGATTTGTGGCGATGATACGTGTTTAATTATTTGCCGCACGCCAGAAGATACAGAAGTCATTTCGAAACGATTGTTGGACATGCTGTAATAAAGGTGTGAATGTGACATGTTAGCAGAGTTATCCATTAAAAATTTTGCGATTATTGAATCGCTCTCGCTTTCGTTTGAAAAAGGATTAACGGTTTTAACAGGGGAAACGGGAGCGGGAAAATCCATTATTATTGATGCCATTCATTTATTAATTGGCGGACGAGGTTCCGCAGAGTTTGTTCGATACGGGGAAACAAAAGCGGAAATTGAAGGATTGTTTTTACTTGAACAAGATGACCATCCGTGTTACAGCAAATGCGCGGAACTCGGCATCGATATAAGCGACGGCATGATTGTGCTTCGACGGGAGTTAACAGTAAATGGGAAAAATGTTTGCCGGGTAAATGGAAAATTAGTAACGATTGCGACGTTGCGCGAAATTGGTTCAACACTCGTCGATATTCACGGGCAACATGAGCATCAAGAGCTGCTCGATGAAAGTAAACATTTACACTTATTAGACGAATATGGAGGGGAGCATATTCGTGATGCGTTGGAGGAATATGGGGCGTTGTATGCTACATATGAGCGAGTGAAGCGTCAACTGCAAAAATTAAATGAAAATGAGCAACAAATGGCACATCGACTAGATTTGTTAACATTTCAGTTAGATGAAATTCAAAAAGCAGAGTTGCAAATAGATGAAGATGAACGGCTGATGGAAGAACGCCGAAAGATCGTTAACTTCCAAAAAATATACGAGGCGTTACAAAGCAGTTATGAGGCGCTTTATGGGGAGCAACGTGGACTAGATTGGATTGGATTAGCGATGAACCATTTAGACCATGTGAGCGATATCGATGCATCAGTGAAACAAGCACAAGAAGTCGTATCGAACTGCTACTACTTGTTAGAAGAAGTTGCTCACCAACTACGTGAACAGTTAGATCAGTTAGAATACGATCCGCTTCGACTTGACGAAATTGAAAGTCGCTTAAATGAAATTAATCATTTAAAACGAAAATACGGTCAAACGGTGCGCGACATTTTAGAGTACGCTGCAAAAGTGGAAGAAGAAATCGAAACGATTCAGCATCGCGACGATCATATTCATAAATTACAGACTGAACTTCAATCCATTACGGCTGATTTGCTCGTTGAAGCGAAACATATTAGCGAATTGCGCATGCAATATGCGAAACAACTCATCGATGACATTCATCAAGAGCTAAAAGATTTATACATGGAAAAAACGACGTTTGATGTCGTTTTTCGAAAACGCCAAGGATCGTACGATGATCCGTTGCTCAATGGGACACCTGTCAAGTTGCAGGCAAACGGAATGGATGAAGTTGAGTTTTACATTTCGACAAACCCTGGAGAACCGTTAAAGCCGCTTGCAAAAGTGGCATCGGGTGGGGAACTGTCGCGCATGATGCTTGCTTTGAAAAGTATTTTTTCTAAACATCAAGGTGTGACATCCATTATTTTTGATGAAGTAGATACAGGAGTAAGTGGACGCGTCGCTCAAGCCATTGCAGAAAAAATTTATCGTGTCGCACGTCATTCTCAAGTATTATGCATTTCGCACTTGCCGCAAGTTGCAGCGATGGCAGATACGCATTTATTTATCGCAAAAGAAACGATCGACGGACGGACAAAAACAACTGTCGCGACGTTAAATGAGGAAGAAAAAATTAACGAAATAAGCCGGATGATTTCTGGGGTGGAAATTACAGAACTGACGAAACAGCATGCACGTGAGTTGTTACAATTAGCGGAAAAAATCAAAAATGAGACGGTATGAATACCAACATTGGCATCGTTTTTTCGTTTTATTCGGTTATATTTCATTTGTTTCAGGCAACATTAAATAGTGTAGGATTCGGTGTGTACGTAGGAACGAGGAGAGTGAAGACTTTGGATTTTGACAAATTAAGAAAAGGAATAGGTGCATTTCTCCTTGTTTCTTTTATCGTTCTAAGTATGGCAACATCATTTCAAAAATATGTAAACATTCCGAAACAAATTATGTTATTTCAAGGACAAACGGCTCATGTACCTGTCTTTGGTTCTATTCAAACGATAACGACAGACGCTGTTTCTGTTCAGCAAAAAGAAAAATTAGCGATTAGCGGGGAACATGTCGGAGAGAGCGATGTCATTTTACAGATGGCAGGATTCCCGATTAAACAAGTAAACGTAAAAGTACTACCCGATTTTAAAGTCGTTCCTGGCGGTCAATCGATTGGTGTGAAATTAAATACAGTTGGAGTTCTTGTCGTCGGCCATCATCTAGTGGAGACGGAACAAGGAAAACAATCCCCCGGTGAAACGGCTGGCATTCAAGTCGGAGACGCCATTACGCATATCAATGGAAAAAAAATCGAAAAGATGACAGATTTCTCTCCGTTTATTGAAGAAGCGGGGAAAACAGGAAAACCTTTACGACTCACTGTTGTGCGTGATCGTCACACGTTTGAGACGACCTTGACCCCATTAAAAGATAAACATGATCAAGCGTATCGCATTGGATTATACATTCGCGATTCAGCTGCAGGAATTGGAACAATGACGTTTTTTGATCCGAAATCAAATATATATGGGGCACTCGGACATGTCATTTCTGATATGGATACGAGAAAGCCGATCGTCGTGCGTGATGGAACGATCGTCAAATCGACGGTAACGGCCATTGATAAAGGGAGAAATGGAAGTCCAGGCGAAAAATTAGCGAGATTTTCGAGCGATAAACAAGTAATTGGTGACATTAAAACAAACAGCCCGTTCGGTATTTTCGGTAAGCTTTCTCAACCGATTCAAAACGGTATTTTTGATAAGCCGATGCCCATTGCTTTATCGACAGATGTGAAAAAAGGGCCGGCGAAAATATTAACCGTCGTTGAACAAGATCGAGTCGAGGCGTTTGATGTTGAAATCGTGAGTGTCACTCCGCAAAAATTCCCTGCGACAAAAGGAATGGTCATTAAAGTGACAGATCCACGTTTGTTAGAAAAAACAGGCGGCATCGTTCAAGGGATGAGTGGAAGCCCGATTATTCAAAATGGAAAACTTGTTGGGGCTGTGACGCATGTATTTGTTAATGATCCGACATCTGGGTATGGTGTGCACATTGAATGGATGTTGCACGAAGCCGGAATTAACATTTATGATAAAAGCGAACAAAAAGCGAGCTAATATTGGCTTGCTTTTTGTTTTTCCACGCAATTTGTCATATTTTATCATGACACGGCGTAAACATGTAGTGTAAAATGAAAGAAAAAACGTGCACATATGTTTTATGAAAAATATAAATTATTTGACTAATTTTACAAAGAAAAAAGGATTTTTGTCCATTGCGTCGAATTAAGCACGTATGTGACAAAAGATCATTGCTTTAGGGAGGAAGATTTCGTGAGTACAATAAAAGTTTGCATTGTAGATGATAACCGAGAATTAGTGCATTTGCTTGAAGAATACATTACAAGCCAAGGGGATATGGAAGTCATTGGCGTTGCATATAACGGGCAAGATTGCTTGCAATTGTTGCGCGATCGCGATCCAGATGTTCTCGTTCTCGACATTATTATGCCGCATTTAGACGGTTTAGCTGTGCTAGAAAAGTTGCGTATGATGAAACAGCCATTGCCAAACGTCATTATGTTAACGGCGTTTGGACAAGAAGATGTAACGAAAAAAGCGGTTGAGCTCGGCGCTTCTTACTTCATTTTAAAGCCGTTTGACATCGAACATTTAGTGAATCAAATTCGTCAAGTATGTGGCAAAAAACCAGCGGTATTCAAACGACCACTTCTTTCGCCAATTCGCGACGGCAAGCCAAAAAATTTAGATGCGAGCATTACAAACATTATTCACGAAATTGGTGTCCCAGCCCATATTAAAGGATATTTATATTTACGCGAAGCGATTGCGATGGTGTATAACGATGTCGAGTTGCTCGGATCGATTACAAAAGTTCTTTATCCAGACATTGCGAAAAAATATAATACGACAGCTAGTCGCGTAGAGCGAGCGATTCGTCATGCAATTGAAGTCGCATGGAGCCGTGGTAACTTAGAGTCCATTTCTTCTTTGTTCGGCCATACGGTCAGCATGTCAAAAGCGAAACCGACAAACTCAGAATTTATTGCGATGGTTGCAGATCGGTTAAGACTTGAACATAAAGCAAGTTAAAAAAGGTAGTCGGGCGACTACCTTTTTTGTTGCTCGTTTTTTTCGACTTCAAGCAATTTCTGGACTAATATGTGCTGAGGCATGTGCATAATTTGTTCTAGCGGCACGTTCAATGCTTTAGCGAGTTTTTGTGCTGTTTCTAACGAAATTTGTAACGGTCGCATGAGTTCCACTCCTTTCATATGTTAAGTATAAAACGTTTTTAAAGGTGGGAAAAGGATGACACATATTTTTGCTCATCGTGGTTCAGCTGGGACGCGTCCAGAGAATACAATGGCCTCTTTTATGGAAGCAGCACGTGTTCATGCGGACGGGATTGAACTTGATGTACAACTTTCAAAAGACGGTGTTGTTGTCGTCATTCATGATGAAACGGTCAATCGGACGACAGATGGAACGGGATGGGTCGGACAAATGACGTATCGGCAATTACGAAAATTAAACGCTAACTATAAATTTAAACAATACGGGTTTTGTCCAATTCCGTCGTTACAAGAAGTGCTTGAGTGGGCACAACACACGTCGTTGCTTATTAATATTGAATTAAAAAACAATCTTGTACCTTATGAACGACTAGAAGAAAAAACAATTGAACTCGTGGAGCAATATCGTTTAGCATCGCGCGTCATTTTTTCTTCATTTAACCATGAAAGTATGGCGACATGTCATACGTTAGCTCCTCATATTGAAACAGCGCTACTATATATGGAGAAATTGCATCAACCGTGGAATTATGCCCATAATTTACACGCTTCAGCGCTCCATCCGTATTATCGCGCTGTAGATCGATCGTTTGTTGAAGCGGCTCATGCCAATCGATTGCTCATTCGTCCTTTTACAATGAATAAAGAAGAACAGATGAAAATGATGTTTCAATATGAAGTCGATGGTATATTTACAGATTTCCCTGAAAAAGCAAAAAACGTGCGTGAAAAAACGCTTCGATCATTCTGAATCGAAGCGTTTCTTTTTTTGAAAGCGTGGCTGTACTTTGTTTCGTTTTCGATCGCGGTGCAAAATAAATCCCGCAATAAAGCCAAGACCGATGATAAAACAAAATAAACCGAGCAAAAATTGAATAACAAGTGAAGGGATAGGTGTATGTAAAATGCCAAACACCGTATCGCGCATCCATTTCATTCCTAGCGCTGCAATAAATCCTGGAATAAGTAAAATAAGTAGGGCGATCATTCGTTGCATAAAACAAAACCCTTTCCATTCGTTCTGTTTTCATCATAAATGTTTTTGTTTGTTTGTCAAGAAGTGAAAAACAATGTATGATGAAAGCGTCTGCAAAAAATTGCAAGCGAATAGGTGATGGGAATGAAAAAAGTATTAATTGTTGGGGCAGGCAAAGGTGGAAGTGCATTATTGAAAATGTTTCACGAAACACAATTGATGGATGTCGTGGCGATTGTGGATCGAAATGAAGATGCTCCAGGGGTGAAAGCCGCGCGCGACATGGGGATTCAAACGAGCAAACATTGGCGCGATGTGTTAACAGATGATCTTGACATTATTGTTGAGGTAACAGGGGATGACGAAGTGTTTACTGCGTTGCGCAAAGAAAGTCCGGGGCATACGGTCGTTATTCCTGGTGATATCGCTTACATTATTGCGCAGCTTGTGGAAGAAAAAGAGCAACTCATTGCGACGTTAAAAACAGCAACGACGAAACACGATTTAATTTTTCATTCTACGCACGATGGAATGATCGTCATTGACGAACGCGGTTTTGTCACCCATATGAATCCGAGCGCAGAAAAAATGATTGGAAAAAGAAAAAAAGAAGTCATTGGCACGCATATTTTGCGTGTTATTCCGGCTAGCGGCTTGCCGCGTGTATTACAAACGAGAGAAGTTGAGTTGAATCAAGAATTAATATTAGAAAACGGAAAAAAAATGATTACGACACGCATCCCGCTTATTGATGAAAGTGGAAAGTTATTTGGCGCTTTCGCCGTATTTAAAGACATTACAGAAGTTGTCCATCTAGCAGAAGAAATAACGAATTTAAAAGAAATTCGCACGATGTTAGAAGCGATTATTCACTCTTCAGAAGAAGCGATTTCTGTTGTTGATGAATACGGTAACGGTATTTTAATTAATCCTGCATATACAAAATTAACGGGCTTATCGGAAGAAGAAGTGATCGGAAAGCCGGCGACAGCGGACATTTCTGAAGGAGAAAGTATGCATATGAAAGTATTGAAAACGCGGCGACCGGTCAGAGGAGTGCGCATGAAAGTCGGCCCAAAAAAGCGCGATGTCGTTGTCAATGTTGCGCCAATTATCGTCGACGGGATGTTAAAAGGAAGTGTCGGTGTTATTCATGATGTATCAGAAATTGAACAGTTGACTTCTGAGCTACAACGCGCCCGACAAATTATTCGTACATTAGAGGCAAAATATTCATTTGATGATATTGTCGGCACATCAGAAGAGATGATGTTAGCGATTGAACAAGCGAAATTAGCAGCGAAAACACCTGCAACGATTTTGCTTCGCGGGGAGTCAGGAACAGGGAAAGAACTGTTTGCTCACGCCATTCATAATGCTAGTGATCGAAAATATCATAAATTTGTTCGTGTAAACTGCGCAGCCATTTCCGAATCGTTGCTTGAAAGTGAATTGTTTGGCTACGAGGAAGGAGCGTTCTCAGGCGCAAGGCGCGGAGGGAAAAAAGGATTGTTTGAGGAAGCGAACAACGGAAGCATTTTTTTAGATGAGATTGGCGAATTATCCGCCAATATGCAAGCGAAATTGTTGCGTGTGTTACAAGAAAAAGAAATTGTGCGCGTCGGTGGCACGAAGCCCATTCCAATTAATGTGCGCGTCATTGCTGCGACGAATGTTCACTTGGAAAAAGCGATTGCGGATGGAACATTTCGTGAAGACTTATATTATCGGCTCAATCGCATGCCGATTTACATTCCTCCGCTGCGTGCACGAAAGCAAGATATTCCTGCGTTATGTGAACGGCTCATACAAAAACTAAATCAAGATTACGGGCGCAACGTGGAAGGAATTACGGATGATGCCCTCGCTTATTTACTCTCCTACGATTGGCCGGGAAATGTACGTGAACTAGAAAACGTACTAGGACGCGCGATGATTTTTATGAAATATAATGAAGTGATCATTGAGCGGAAGCATATTTCATTGTTGCACAAATCGAAAGAGCCAGAACATCTTTCGTCCTCTGAATTGCCTTATGGGGATAAACCGTTGTCGGAGCTAATGGAGCAATACGAAGCGAAAGTCATTGAGAACGTTTTACAAGCGTGCCAAGGAAATAAAACCGCGGCTGCCAAACAGCTAGGCATTTCGATTCGAAATTTATATTACAAACTTGAAAAGTATGGACTTGATAAAAAAAGCATGCAATAATGTTCATAGTATGCAAAAAAATGCAATAAAAAATAAATAAAATAAAGCGTTTTCAATAACAAAAAAGTTGGCACGGTTTTTGCAAGAATAAAAGGTGACGAAAAAACAAAGGGGTTGAGCAGATGAGATGAAGCTACAATCGTTAATCACCAAAGCAACCCAATTTCCTGAAGCAACCGTAGCTGTTGCGGCAGCTGAAGACGAAGAGGTGTTAAAAGCGGTCGCACAAGCGTTACAAGCAGGATTCGGGCGATTTATTTTATATGGCGATGAATCCGTTTTATCGCGTCTTATTCCCGAATATGTTCAAGACGAAAATCGCGATGCCATTCGCATCGTTCATGCTTCGACAAAAGAAGAAGCAGCCCACATGGCCGTCAAGGCGGTACATGGAAAAGAAGCAAGCGTTCTAATGAAAGGAAACGTACCGACAGCAACGATTTTAAAAGCGGTGCTCAATAAAGAATATGGACTTCGCACAGGCCGAGTTTTGTCACATGTTGCCTTGTTTCAAGTACCGCATTACGAACGGCCGATTCTCGTCACAGATGCAGCGATGAACATTTCGCCTGATCTGCAACAAAAAACAGAAATCATTATGAACGCGGTACAAGTGGCGAAAGCGATTGGTATTCATACCCCGAAAGTTGCGCCGCTCGCCGCTGTTGAAGTTGTGAATCCAGCGATGCCAGCTACGATTGATGCAGCAGCGTTGTCGCTTATGAATCAACGCGGACAGCTAAAAGATTGCATCGTCGATGGCCCGCTCGCTTTAGATAATGCCATTTCCATTGAATCGGCTCAGCATAAAGGCATTCAAAGTTCGGTGGCAGGACAGGCTGATATTTTAGTTGTACCGAACATTGAAACAGGAAATGTGCTATATAAATCGCTTGTCTATTTTGCCCGCGCGCAAGTAGGAGCGATCATCGCTGGCGCGAAAGCACCAATTGTATTAACATCGCGCGCGGATTCAGCAGAAAGTAAATTGTATTCATTAGCATTAGCTATTTGTGCAACGAACAAATAACAAGGGGGAATGAAAGATGGAGATTTTCAAATATATGGAGCAATACGACTATGAGCAATTAGTATTTTGCCAAGATAAAGAATCAGGATTGAAAGCGATTATTGCGATTCATGATACAACGCTTGGACCAGCATTAGGCGGCACGCGCATGTGGATGTATGAATCAGAAGATGCAGCGATTGAAGATGCGCTTCGTTTAGCGCGTGGGATGACGTATAAAAACGCAGCAGCTGGCTTGAATCTTGGCGGTGGAAAAGCGGTCATCATTGGGGATCCACGAAAAGATAAAAACGAAGCGATGTTCCGTGCGTTCGGTCGCTTCATTCAAGGGTTAAACGGTCGCTATATTACAGCGGAGGATGTTGGGACAACAGTTGCTGATATGGATATTATTTACGAAGAAACAGACTATGTGACAGGGATTTCACCAGCGTTCGGTTCGTCTGGAAATCCTTCTCCGGTTACGGCGTACGGCGTTTATCGTGGAATGAAAGCAGCAGCGAAAGAGGCTTTTGGTAGCGATTCACTTGAAGGAAAAGTGATCGCGGTACAAGGGGTCGGCAACGTCGCTTATAATTTATGCCGCCATCTTCATGAAGAAGGGGCGAAGCTTATCGTTACAGACATTAATAAAGAAGCGGTGCAACGCGTTGTTGAAGAGTTTGGCGCACAAGCCGTTGACCCGAACGATATTTACAGCGTAGACTGCGACATTTTCGCTCCGTGTGCCCTTGGTGGTGTAATTAACGACCAAACGATTCCTCAATTAAAAGCGAAAGTCATTGCGGGAGCTGCGAACAACCAATTGCGTGAAGCAAGACATGGCGACATCATTCATGAAATGGGTATTGTTTACGCGCCAGACTATGTGATTAACGCGGGTGGTGTCATTAACGTAGCGGATGAGCTATACGGATACAACCGCGAACGTGCGATGAAAAAAGTTGAACAAATTTATAACAATATTGAAAAAGTCATCGAAATTGCGAAGCGTGACGGCATTCCGACATACCAAGCAGCAGACCGTTTAGCTGAAGAGCGCATTGCCAAAATGCGTCAATCACGCAGCCAATTTTTACAAAACGGTCAACACATTTTAAGCCGTCGCCGCACACGTTAAACATAACAAAGCGAGGACGGATCGTTCTCGCTTTGTCGATGATAAAAATGGAGGGTCAAACATTGCAAGAACATTCATTTCGCATCTTAGTCATTAATCCGGGATCGACGTCAACGAAAATCGGCGTCTTTGATAACGAGCGCTCCATTTTAGAGAAAACGATTCGACATGATACGGAAGCGTTGCGAGCGTATAAAAAAATTATCGACCAATATGAATTTCGTAAACAAACGATTTTAGAAACGCTTGATCATGAAGGGATCAACATTTCAAAACTTGATGCGGTATGTGGGCGCGGAGGCTTGCTTCGTCCGATCGAAGGTGGCACGTATGCTGTCAATGAAGTGATGTTGCAAGATTTAAGACGTGGATACTCAGGTCAACACGCTTCCAATCTTGGCGGTATTTTAGCGCACGAAATTGCTTCCGCATTAAATATTCCAGCATTTATTGTCGACCCAGTCGTTGTAGACGAACTTGACCCGATCGCTCGCATTTCTGGTTTTTCGTTAATCGAGCGTCGCAGCATTTTCCATGCATTAAATCAAAAAGCGGTCGCTCGTCGCGTCGCCAAACAGATGGGAAAAGCATATGAAGAAGTCAATTTTATCGTCGCACATATGGGCGGTGGAATTACCGTTGGCGCGCATAAATGTGGGCGCGTCATCGATGTCAATAACGGATTAGACGGGGAAGGTCCGTTTAGCCCAGAACGTGCTGGGACTGTTCCAGCTGGCGACCTCGTCTCCCTTTGTTTCTCCGGTGAGTATTATCGCGAAGAAGTGATGCGCATGCTCGTTGGAGGAGGAGGTCTAGTTGGGTATTTAGGGACGAACGATGCGGTGAAAGTTGAAAAAATGATTGAAAATGGCGATGAAAAGGCGAAACTCGTTTATAGCGCGATGGCATACCAAGTAGCGAAAGAAATTGGAGCGGCAAGTGCAGTGTTAGCTGGGAAAGTCGACGCCATCATTTTAACGGGTGGTTTAGCATACGGAAAACAGTTTGTGAAAGAAATTGCTGATCGGGTACAATGGATTGCCGATGTCATCGTGCAACCAGGGGAAAATGAATTGCAGGCACTTGCTGAAGGGGCACTTCGCGTGTTGCGTGGAGAAGAAGAAGCGAAACAATATCCACAAGCGGTCAAAACAACGGTTTAAGGGGATGAAACGATGGCTAAAGAGTACGATGTTGTGATACTTGGCGGTGGAACAGGCGGATATGTTGCCGCCATTCGTGCGGCCCAACTCGGTTTAAAAACAGCAGTTGTTGAAAAAGGAAAGCTTGGGGGCACGTGTTTGCATGCAGGATGTATCCCAAGCAAAGCATTATTGCGCAGCGCAGAAGTGTATGCTCAAACGAAACAAAGCGAAACGTTTGGCGTGTTCGCCAGGGAAGTGCGTTTAGATTTTGGTCAAGTACAAGCGCGCAAACAAGCGATTATTGATCAACTGCATAAAGGGATCCACATGTTAATGAAAAAAGGAAAAATCGATGTATATGAAGGAATAGGACGCATTTTAGGACCATCTATTTTTTCACCGATGCCTGGAACGATTTCGGTTGAGATGAATGATGGAACGGAAAATGAAATGCTTGTACCAAAATACGTCGTGATCGCAACAGGATCTCGTCCACGCACGTTACCGGGGTTAACCATTGATGGACAATTCGTTATGACGTCAGATGAAGCGTTGCGCATGGAAACGTTGCCAGCTTCCATTATCATCGTCGGTGGTGGAGTTATCGGAATTGAATGGGCATCGATGTTAAACGATTTTGGTGTCGATGTGACGGTCGTTGAATACGCGAATCGTATTTTGCCGACAGAAGACCGCGACGTATCAAAAGAAATCGAGAAAATATTAAAGCAGCGCGGGGTGCGCATTGTTACAAAAGCGAAAGTATTGCCTGACACGCTTGTTGTTGAGAACGGTGTGCGTATTCATGCAGAGATCAATGGACAAAACGAAACGTTTACAGCTGAAAAAATGCTCGTTTCTGTCGGACGTCAAGCGAACGTTGAAGGCATTGGATTAGAAAATACTGATATTGTCGTCGAAAAAGGGTTTATTCAAACGAACGAGTATTATCAAACGAAAGAAAAGCATATTTATGCGATTGGCGATGTGATCGGTGGTTTGCAACTTGCCCATGTCGCTTCACATGAAGGAATCATCGCGATTGAACATCTTGCTGGACATACTGTTCATCCACTTGATTATACGATGGTGCCAAAATGCATTTACAGTCGTCCGGAAGCGGCAAGTGTTGGTTTAACAGAAGAAGAAGCAAAAACAAAAGGATATGACGTGAAAGTCGGCAAATTTCCGTTTAAAGCGATCGGCAAAGCGCTTGTGTATGGGGAAGCTGAAGGATTTGTAAAAATCGTCGCCGATGCAAAAACAGATGATGTACTCGGTGTGCATATGGTTGGTCCGCACGTCACAGATATGATTTCCGAAGCTGGATTAGCGCGTGTGCTCAATGCAGCCCCTTGGGAAATTGCCCACACGATTCATCCGCATCCGACGCTGTCAGAAGCGATGATGGAAGCGGCGCTCGCTGTTGATGGAAAAGCGATTCATTTTTAAAGGAGGAATGAATGATGGCGGAAAATCGTCATAAACAACTCGGTTTAAGCGATGAAACCGTTTTACAAATGTATGAAACGATGGTGTTAGCGCGTAAAATTGACGAGCGGATGTGGCTATTAAACCGCGCAGGTAAAATTCCATTCGTTATCTCTTGCCAAGGACAAGAAGCGGCGCAAGTCGGAGCGGCATTCGCTTTAGATCGCACGAAAGACTACGTCTTGCCTTATTATCGTGACATGGGTGTTGTATTAACGTTCGGTATGACACCGACAGAATTGATGCTTTCAGCATTTGCGAAAGCGGAAGATCCAAACTCTGGCGGTCGCCAAATGCCAGGGCATTTCGGGAAAAAGAAAAACCGAATCGTCACCGGTTCTTCACCTGTTACAACACAAGTGCCACATGCGGTTGGCATTGCGTTAGCAGCAAAAATGGAGAAAAAAGATTTCGTATCGTTCGTGACATTTGGTGAAGGGTCGTCAAACCAAGGCGACTTCCACGAAGGAGCAAATTTTGCAGGCGTTCATAAGCTGCCGGTCATCTTTATGTGCGAAAACAATAAATATGCCATCTCTGTTCCAATTGAAAAACAATTAGCATGCGAAAAAGTGTCAGACCGTGCGATCGGCTACGGCATGCCAGGATATACAGTAGACGGTACAGATCCGCTTGAAGTATATCGCGTCGTGAAAGAAGCAGCAGATCGTGCGCGCCGTGGTGAAGGTCCAACATTAATTGAAACGGTCGCTTATCGCTTAACAGCGCATTCATCAGACGATGACGATCGCGCATATCGTACACCAGAAGAAATTGCTGAAGCGAAAGCAAAAGATCCAATTTACTTATTTGCGAACTACTTAAAAGAAGTAGGCGTATTAACGGATGAACTGGAAAAAGAAATTGTTGATCGCGTGATGAAACAAGTGAACGAAGCGACAGACTACGCAGAAAAAGCACCATACGCACAACCAGAACATGCGTTGAAATACGTGTACGCAGAGGAGGAATAAACATGCCTGTCATTTCATATATCGATGCCGTTACGATGGCCATTCGCGAAGAAATGGAACGTGACCCGCGCGTATTCGTACTTGGGGAAGATGTCGGAAAAAAGGGGGGCGTATTTAAAGCGACGCAAGGGCTTTATGATCAATTTGGGGAAGAGCGCGTCATTGATACGCCGCTTGCAGAGTCTGCGATCGTTGGTGTCGGGATCGGTGCGGCGATGTACGGATTACGCCCAATTGCGGAAATTCAATTTGCGGATTTTATTATGCCTGCTGTCAACCAAATTATTTCTGAAGCGGCGCGCATTCGTTATCGTTCAAATAACGATTGGAATTGTCCGATTGTTATTCGTGCGCCGTACGGTGGCGGCGTTCACGGAGCGTTATACCACTCTCAATCTGTTGAAGCAATTTTTGCGAATCAACCGGGATTAAAAATCGTCATGCCATCTACCCCATACGATGTGAAAGGGTTATTAAAAGCGGCTATTCGTGATGAAGATCCGGTGCTGTTTTTTGAGCATAAGCGAGCATATCGTCTCATTAAAGGGGAAGTGCCAACAGACGACTATGTGCTTCCGATCGGTAAAGCAGATGTCAAACGTGAAGGAGAAGACATTACAGTTATTACTTACGGCCTATGCGTTCATTTTGCTTTGCAAGCTGCTGAAAAATTGGCGCAAGAAGGCATTTCCGCTCACATTTTAGATTTGCGTACTGTCTATCCGCTCGATAAAGAAGCGATTATTGAAGCCGCAAGCAAGACAGGAAAAGTATTGCTTGTGACAGAGGACAATAAAGAAGGAAGCGTCATGAGCGAAGTAGCGGCGATTATTGCAGAACATTGCTTATTCGATTTAGATGCACCAATTATGCGACTAGCTGGTCCAGACGTTCCAGCTATGCCATATGCACCAACGATGGAAAAATTCTTTATGGTCAACCCGGATAAAGTCGAAAAGGCGATGCGCGAATTGGCGCAGTTTTAAGGAGGAGTCACGATGGCGATTGAGAAAATTACAATGCCACAGCTTGGTGAAAGTGTAACGGAAGGAACGATTAGCCAATGGCTCGTATCGGTTGGCACTCGTGTGAACAAATACGATCCGCTTGCGGAAGTGATGACAGATAAAGTAAATGCGGAAATCCCATCTTCATTTGCGGGTGTCATTAAAGAAATTATCGCAAAAGAAGGGGAAACGTTGCCAGTTGGTGCTGTCATTTGTACGATTGAAGTTGAAGGAGAAGGCACAGAAACGGCGGAAACGAAACGAGAAGAAGCACCGAAAGCGGAAGCGCCGGCAGTGCCAGCACAAGCAGCAGCGCCGAAAAAACCAGCGGGAGAAAAAGGCCGCTATTCGCCAGCCGTTCTTCGCCTTGCCCAAGAGCACAACATCGACCTTGAACAAGTACAAGGAACAGGCATGGGCGGACGCATTACGCGCAAAGACTTGTTGAAATTGATCGAATCCGGCAACATCCCGACGACAAGTCAAGTGCCAACAGCTCCGATTCAAGAGTCTGTGCAGTCGGTGCAAGAAGCACCAAAAGCGGAAACCCCTGTTGCGGCAACACCAAAACAAGTCGCTGCGCCTAACGTACCGGTTCAATCAGGCGATATTGAAATTCCAGTGACACCAGTTCGTAAAGCGATTGCGACAAACATGCTTCGCAGCAAACATGAAGCACCGCACGCATGGACGATGGTTGAAGTCGATGTGACAAACTTAGTTGCTTATCGCGATTCGATTAAAGACGAATTTAAAAAGCGCGAAGGCTTTAACTTAACGTATTTTGCGTTTTTTGTAAAAGCGGTGGCTCAAGCGTTAAAAGAATTCCCACAAATGAACTCGATGTGGGCAGGAGATAAAATTGTTCAAAAGAAAGATATTAACATTTCAATTGCCGTAGCAACAGATGACGCCTTATTCGTTCCAGTCATTAAACATGCTGATGAAAAATCAATTAAAGGCATTGCGCGTGAAATCGCTGAATTAGCAGCGAAAGTGCGCGCAGGTAAGCTCCGTCCGGAAGATATGCAAGGGGGGACATTTACGGTCAATAACACAGGTTCGTTCGGTTCGGTGCAATCGATGGGAATCATTAACTACCCGCAAGCAGCGATTTTACAAGTGGAATCGATCGTGAAACGCCCGGTTGTAAAAGACGGCATGATTGCTGTTCGCGATATGGTTAACCTTTGCTTATCGCTCGATCATCGCGTACTTGACGGTTTAATTTGCGGTCGCTTTTTAGCGCGCGTCAAAGAAATTTTAGAGCATGTAACAAAAGAAAACACACCAATTTACTAATTTATGATGAGGAGGGTAACGAGTTGTTATCCTCTTCTTCTTATATCAATGATTTCTCTTTTCTTCCTTTCAACGATGTACTACAATAAAAAATGTAACGAATATTTTCAAAAATAAGAAAAGAAAGCGTTTTAACAACAAAGGGGGATGGGGTGCCACAATGAAACAAATATCGTTTCCGATTCCAAGCTATGATGAATGGAAACAAGAAGTTGAGAAATCGCTAAAAGGAAAACCGTTTGATCGATTATATGCCACAACATATGAGCAAATTCAATTAAAACCGATTTATACACGCGCTGATTTAGAGGGGGTGCCTATTGAACAATATCCAGGTTTTCCTTCATATGTGCGCGGAACAGAAGTAGAAGGATATATAAAAAAGGCATGGGAAGTCAGTCAACAGTGCCAGGCTTCGACACCTGAACGATGGAATGCGCTCATGAAACATCAACTTGAACGTGGACAGACAGAAATTCATGTCGTATTGCCAAAGCTAAACTTTTCTGTTCAAACGCTCGAACAAGTTGAAGCAATGTTTTCAAATATATGTTTGGAAGACTACTCTCTTCGAATCGATACAGGAGCATGTTCCTTTCCGTTTTTTCCGTTATTGGTCGAGTATATAAAGGAAAGTGGACAACCGCTTGACCGCATAAGCGGAACGATTGGCATGGATCCACTTGGCACCCTTGCAGTAACAGGAAAGCTTTCTATGCCACTTTCCCATTTATACGATACAATGGCGGATGTGACGAAATGGGCGAAAACACATATGCCACATGTGAAAACAATTCTTGCTCATGCTGATCCGTACCATAATGGGGGAGGCCATGCGATTCAACAGCTTGCATTTGCTTTTGCCTCAGCGGTAGAGTATATAAACGAATGTCTCGAGCGTGGATTGCCGATTGACGACGTAGCCAACCGTATCGATTTTTCTTTCCCTGTTGGCTCACATTTCTTTATGGAAATCGCGAAGCTACGTGCTGCGCGACTCATTTGGTCAAATATTGTGCAAGCGTTCGGAGGAAGCGAACAAGCGCAAAAACTGTCCATTCACGCGCGTACGTCGTATTTTACGAAAACGATATATGATCCGTACGTGAACATGCTTCGTGCAACGACAGAAGCGTTTGCTGCGATCGTCGGTGGAGCAAACAGCCTTCATGTTTCACCATTTAACGAACCGTTTGCGACAGAAGATGAATTTGCAGAGCGCATCGCGAGAAACACACAACTTATTTTGTTAGAAGAAGCTCATATCGGAAAAGTGATTGACCCAGCTGGCGGGTCGTATTATGTAGAAACGTTGACAGCACAAATAGCAGAAGAAGCTTGGAAGTTATTTCAACAAATCGAGGCACAAGGCGGCATGACAAAAGCACTTCAATGTGGATTTGTGCAAAAGGAAATTGAGAACGTAGCAAAACAACGCGAACAACATGTGAAAGAAAGAAAAGAAAAGATCATCGGAACGAACGTATACGCAAACATCGCTGAGCCGTCAGCACCGAAACATACGTATACCTCTTACGGAAGCAATCATACGTATATCGATGTAAAAACAATGGAAGAGGCGCTTTCGCTTGTTAAACGTCGAGCGATCGCTCAACATGTTATACATGAAAATGAAAGTCCAGCCATGACTGTTTCACCGATTCGACAATGGCGTTTATCTGAGCCGTTTGAACAGCTTCGCAAAGCATCGGAACGCCATGAAGAAACAAGCGGTCAGCGTCCAACTGTGCATCTTGTAAATCTCGGTTCCATTCCAAAACATAAAGCGCGCGCCGATTTTATAACCGGCTTTTTTGAAGCGGGAGGATTTACAGTCGTAAAAAATGACGGCTATATGGCGATAGAGGAAGCCGTCAACGGCATACTTGAAGCAAACGGAACGCATTATATCATTTGCGGGACAGATGATGATTATGTAGATGCCGTTCCGCATATTGTGCGTCAAGTAAAAACGGAAAAAAGCGATGTTCGCATATATGTCGCAGGAAAACCGTCACCGGATGTTGAGGTAACGTTTACGGAAGCAGGTGTCGACGGGTATATTCATATCGGTTCAAATTGCTATGAGACGATCTTGGCGTTTATGAAAGAGATGGGGGTGAACGTGGATGGGGAAAATTAATTTTGCTAATCGGCCGTTACAATATGGAAAGCCAGTTGATGAACAAACGTGGAAAAAAGCGATCGAACAAAAAGTAAGAGCAACATTCGATAAGCTCGTATTCGAAACAAACGAACATATTGCGATCAAACCGCTATATACGAAAGAAGATATAGCAAACCTCGATTTTCTTGACTATATGCCGGGCATTCCACCATACGTTCGTGGACCATATCCATCGATGTACGTCAATCGCCCATGGACGATTCGTCAATACGCTGGCTTTTCGACAGCGGAAGAAAGCAATGCATTTTATCGTCGCAACTTAGCGATGGGGCAAAAAGGGTTGTCGGTCGCGTTTGACCTCGCCACCCATCGTGGCTATGATTCCGACCATCCGCGCGTGATCGGGGATGTTGGCAAGGCAGGGGTAGCCATTGATTCTGTGTTAGATATGAAAACGTTATTTGACGGCATCCCTCTTGACCAAATGTCCGTATCGATGACGATGAACGGTGCCGTATTGCCGATTATGGCGTTTTATATCGTGACGGCTGAAGAACAAGGAGTTAGACAAGAGCAGCTATCTGGAACGATTCAAAATGACATTTTAAAAGAATATATGGTGCGGAATACGTACATTTATCCACCAGAAATGTCCATGCGTATTATCGCAGACATTTTTGCGTATACGTCCAAACATATGCCGAAATTCAACAGCATAAGCATTTCAGGTTACCATATGCAAGAAGCAGGAGCACCTGCAGACATTGAACTTGCTTATACGCTTGCGGATGGATTAGAGTATGTACGCACAGGACTAAAAGCAGGTATTGACATTGATTCATTTGCTCCGCGCCTGTCGTTTTTCTGGGCGATCGGTATGAACTATTTTATGGAAGTAGCAAAAATGCGGGCAGCGCGAATCATTTGGGCGAAAATGATGAAGGCGTTTCATCCGAAAAACCCAAAATCGCTCGCTCTTCGGACGCATTCGCAAACATCGGGATGGAGCTTAACGGAGCAAGATCCGTTTAACAACGTCGTACGCACATGTTTAGAGGCGCATGCCGCGGCAATGGGACATACGCAGTCGCTTCATACGAACGCGCTTGATGAAGCAATTGCGTTGCCAACGGACTTTTCCGCTCGCATTGCACGCAATACGCAACTTTATTTACAAGAGGAAACAGGCATTTGCCAAGTCATTGACCCATGGGCAGGCTCGTATTATGTGGAAACGTTAACGAATGAGTTGATGAAGCGCGCATGGATGCACATTGAAGAAATCGAAAATCTAGGAGGAATGGCGAAAGCGATTGAAACAGGTTTGCCAAAAATGCGCATCGAAGAAGCGGCTGCAAGAAGGCAAGCAAAAATTGATTCCGGTGCGGAGACGATTATCGGCGTGAATAAATATCGTCCAGAAAAAGAACAACCGATTGATATTTTAGAAGTCGATAATACGGCCGTTAGAGAGCGGCAAATTGAAAAGTTAAAACAGTTGCGCGCTTCTCGTGATGAAGAACGCGTCCAACAGGCGTTACAAGCCATTACGAAAGCAGCAGAAACCGGTGAAGGAAACTTGCTTGAATTAGCGGTAGAGGCAGCGCGCGCTCGGGCGACGTTAGGGGAAATATCTGATGCGATTGAAAAAGTAGCAGGCAGGCATAAAGCGGTCATTCGTTCCGTAAGCGGCGTATATAGCGCAGAGTTTACAAACGAAGAAGAAATTGCCCGCGTCAAAAAAATGACCGATGAATTTTACGAGCTAGAAGGAAGACGACCACGCATTTTAATTGCGAAAATGGGACAAGATGGACATGACCGCGGAGCAAAAGTGATTGCAACGGCATTTGCTGATTTAGGGTTTGACGTCGATATTGGCCCGCTCTTTCAAACACCGGAAGAGACGGCGCGACAAGCGGTTGAAAACGATGTACATGTCGTTGGCATGAGCTCTCTTGCAGCAGGGCATAAAACGTTGTTGCCACAACTTGTTGAAGAGTTGCGGAAATTAGGCCGTGAGGATATTATTGTTGTCGTTGGTGGAGTCATTCCACCGCAAGACTACGAATTTTTATATGAACATGGAGCTGCAGCCATTTTTGGGCCAGGTACAATCATTCCGACAGCAGCACAAAAAGTATTGCATGAAATTTATCGACGACTCGGTTACGAGGAAGTGAGTGAATGAGCGAAGAACGGACATCTCGGCCTGAATGGGCTGATGACGGAAAGATGTTTGCAACGTCTTATGTGAAAGGAAACGATCGTGCCCATTTAGCGAAAGAAGACCGATCGATAAAACGAAAAGAACGTTCCGTTGAGGAATATGTGGCAGGGGTATTAAATAACAATCGTACTATTTTAGCGCAAGCGATCACGCTTATTGAAAGCAATGCATCAAAACATACCGAAAAAGCTCAGCGCATCTTGCATGAACTCCTTCCATATGTTGGGCGTTCGATTCGCATTGGGATTACAGGCGTTCCAGGTGCAGGAAAAAGCACGTTTATTGAAGCATTTGGACAGTTTTTATGCGATAAAGGTCATCGTGTTGCGGTGTTAGCAGTCGATCCGAGCAGCTCGCTGACAGGAGGAAGCATTCTTGGTGACAAAACGCGGATGGAAAATTTAGCGCGCCATCCGCGTGCGTTCATTCGCCCATCGCCATCTGGTGGAACGCTCGGGGGAGTGCATCGAAAAACGCGCGAAACGATGTTGCTTTGTGAAGCAGCAGGTTATGATATTATCATTGTTGAGACGGTCGGTGTTGGGCAAAGTGAAGTGGCGGTGCGTGGCATGGTTGATTTTTTTCTATTGCTCGCTTTAACGGGCGCTGGCGATGAGTTGCAAGGAATGAAAAAAGGAATAATGGAGCTCGTCGATGCAATTGTGATTAATAAAGCAGATGGAGATAATAAAGAAAAAGCAGAGCTAGCGAAAGAAGAATACAATCAAATTTTACATTACTTACGCCATGCAACGAAAGGATGGGAAACGAAAGCCTATACATGTTCTTCTCTCTATGGGGAGGGCATCGAACAAATTTGGGAAGTGATCGAACAGTTTGTGCAAACGACAAAACAGTCGGGTGTGTTTGCCGAAAGAAGAAAAGAACAGATGAAAGATTGGTTGCATACGATGATCAAAGATTATTTACACATCCGCTTTTTTCATCATCCTGCTGTTCAACAGCAGCTGCCGAATATTGAACAAGAAGTGATGGAAGGAAAGCAGCCGGTGACGATGGCTGCTCAACAACTTATTCGCCTATATGAACAAACGTAAAAGGTGTCCGTGATGGGCACTTTTTACGTAGAATGTGTTATAATGGGGGCGGAGTGTGATATTAATGTTAAAAATTGGATATAGAACAACGAAAACAGCTATTGGAACAGCAGCTGCAATTGCTATTGCTCAGTCGTTACATCTTGAGAATTTTGCTTCTGCTGGTATCATTACGCTGCTTTGTATCCAAGTGACGAAAAAAAAGTCGTTGCAAACAGCGCGTGCTCGCTTCATTGCATGTTTAATCGGATTGTTGTTTTCGTTTTTGTTCTTTGAAGGACTTGGTTATCATCCGCTCTCCATTGCTTTATTGCTTTTATTTTTTATTCCAACGACCGTCTCATGGAAAGTGACGGAAGGAATTGCAACGAGCGCAGTCATTATTTTGCACGTATATATGGCGAAAGCGATGACGTGGCAACTTTTATATAATGAACTGATGCTCATTGTTATTGGTATTGGCATCGCACTACTTGTGAATATGTACATGCCAAGTGTCGAAAAAGATTTGAAAGAGTATCAGCGTATTGTAGAAGATTTATTCCGTATTATTTTTAAAGAAATTGTCCATTATTTACGGACGAATGAAAGTTTATGGGACGGAAAAGAAATTGCGTTAGTGGGCGATACGTTAAAGCAAGCGAAGGCGCTTGCGTTGCAAAATATTGAAAATCATTTTTTACGCAATGAAGATTATTATTATCGGTATTTTCGAATGCGCGAGAAGCAATTTGAAATTATTGAGCGCATGTTGCCACTTATTAGCTCGATGACGTACACCGTCGAACAGCGCAATATGATTGCCGATTTTATCGATGAACTAAGCGATGCGATTCACCCGGGAAATACAGCGGATCGTTTTATTCAGCAACTTGAAGCGATGAAAAAACAGTTTCAACAAATGCCGCTCCCAAAGACGCGTGAGGAATTTGAACAACGGGCTGCTCTTTTGCATTTTGTGAAAGAGATGGAACAATATTTAATCATCAAAAGTCAATTGTAACGGTATGATCGCCCCCTTTTTACGCACAATAATTGAAAAAGGGTGAGATGATGCCGCTTTTGTTTGCTTTCTTTCTCCTTATTTCGCCGCTTTGGCCGCTTGGAGATAATCCGCGCGTTGGTGATCCAATGATTATTGTTAACAAACAAACGAATCAACTTGCTTTTATTCGTCATGGCAAAATTGAACGTATATACCCAGTAGCGACAGGAAAGACGAATGCGCTCACACCAGAAGGATTATTTACGGTTACGGTAAAAGCGGTCAATCCGTACTATCGGAAAAAAAACATCCCAGGAGGCGCGCCAAATAACCCGCTTGGCACGCGATGGATTGGGTTTGATGCGCACGGGACAGATGGACGAACGTATGGGATTCATGGAACGAATCGACCGTCATCGATTGGAAAGTATATGACAGAAGGATGTGTACGCATGCATAATCGAGATGTCGAGGCGCTATACCCGAACGTGCCGCTCGGAACGAAGGTAGCAATCGTGAAAACAAGTCAATCATTTCAACAGCTCGGTAAAAAGTATGGAGCACTTAAATAGAACAAGCTGGCCGAAAATGGTCAGCTTGTTCTATATCCACATGCTTAATCCAGCGAGCAAAGAAGTCAAAAGCATCGAGCCGAGCATTAAATAAACAACAATTTTTTGCACTTTTTTTGAACGCATGTTCTTCACCTCTTGCTTCCTATTGTACAAACATGTTGTTTAACAAACAAGCACGAAAACATGCAAAAAAAGAAGGAAAAAGAAAAAAGATGTCGAAATACACAGATGGTTTGCAACCGAGAACAACAAAGGGGTGGGGGTCATGGAAGTAAAAAAAGTCGATCATATTGGCATTGCAGTCAAATCGTTAGATGAGGTGTTGCCGTTTTATACGGATACGCTTGGATTGCCTTGTGTCGGCATTGAAACGGTCGAATCGGAACAAGTCCGAGTAGCGTTTTTAAAAGTTGGCGATGTCAAGCTTGAACTGCTTGAGCCGCTCTCTGAACATAGCCCAATTGCTTCTTTTATTGAAAAGCGAGGCGAAGGCATTCATCATGTCGCGCTTGGGGTTGATCATATCGAACAGCGCATCGAGGAGTTAAAAAATAACGGCATTCGTATGATTCACGAGCAACCGAAGCGCGGTGCAGGCGGTGCACGCATCGCTTTTATGCATCCGAAGTCAGCCCGCGGCGTGTTATATGAGCTTTGTGAAAAGGTCGGTGGGCAATAATGGACATGTACGATAAAATAAACGAGTTATATGACCGCCGCCGCGAAATTGAACTCGGTGGTGGCGACGATAAAATTGCAAAGCAACACGAAAAGGGGAAATTAACGGCAAGAGAGCGCATCGATCTTTTATTAGATGAAGGGACGTTCGTTGAGTTAAATCCGTTTATTGAACATCGTTGCACCGACTTTGGATTAGCGGGGAAAAAAGGTCCGGGTGACGGCGTTGTCACAGGATACGGGAAAATCGATGGGCGAACAGTGTTTGTCTTTTCGCAAGACTTTACTGTATTCGGTGGAGCGCTTGGAGAGATGCATGCGAAAAAAATTGCGAATATTATGGATTTAGCAGCGAAAACAGGCGCTCCGATCATCGGATTAAACGATTCTGGTGGTGCGCGCATTCAAGAAGGCGTGTTGTCGCTTGATGGATACGGCCATATTTTTTACCGAAACTCGATTTATTCGGGCGTCGTTCCACAAATTTCAGTTATCATGGGTCCGTGTGCAGGAGGGGCTGTCTATTCCCCAGCGATTACGGATTTTGTATTCATGGTCGAAAAAACGAGCCAAATGTTTATTACTGGACCGAAAGTAATTGAAACGGTGACAGGAGAAAAAATTAGTGCAGAAGATTTAGGCGGCGCGCGTGTTCATAATACGATTAGCGGAAATGCTCATTTTTCAGGAGCGACAGAAGAAGACGTACTTGCCCAAGTGCGACGGCTATTCAGCTATCTTCCACAAAATTGTCAAGAAAAGCCGCCCGTTGCACCTGCACCAGAGAAAAGTGATTACCGTCCCGATTTAGCGGATGCTATTCCAATTGATGCGGTGCGTCCATACGATGTCCGAAACGTCGTGTTGCAAGTCGTTGACGAAGGATCGTTTATGGAAGTACAAAAAGATTTTGCGAAAAATATTGTCATCGGTTTTGCCCGCATAAAAGGGGAAGTTGTCGGACTTGTATGCAACCAGCCGAAGTTTATGGCCGGGGGGCTTGATATTGACTCATCGGATAAAGCGGCGCGCTTTATTCGCTTTTGCGACTCGTTTAATATTCCGATCATTACATTTGAAGATGTGACGGGATTTTTCCCAGGAGTCAAACAAGAACACGGAGGCATCATTCGCCATGGGGCGAAAATTTTATATGCGTATTCAGAAGCGACGGTGCCAAAAATTACGGTCATTTTACGAAAAGCATATGGTGGAGCATACGTTGCGTTAAATAGTAAATCGATCGGAGCAGATGTTGTATACGCATGGCCAAATGCAGAAATTGCTGTGATGGGTCCGCAAGGGGCAGCGAACATTATTTTCGCAAGCGACATTGAAAATAGTCCAAACCCAGAAGAAACGAGAGCGCAAAAAATTGAAGAATACCGCGATAAGTTTGCGAATCCATATGTTGCAGCCAAGTACGGTATGGTCGATGACGTGATTGACCCGCGCGACACGAGAATTAAGCTCGTTCAAGCGCTCGATATGCTTCGCCATAAACAGGAAGAACGTCCGAAAAAGAAACATGGAAATATTCCGTTGTAAACATATACCGCCATCTGTTTGGCGGTATATGTTTTTGGAAAAATAATCGTACATTTCGCAAACGAGGGAAAAATCCGTTATACTTAAAAGTGAGTACATACATAGGAGGATGCATAATGGTCAATGAGCAACGTTTAGTTGATGAATTTTTAGAGCTTGTACAAATTGATTCCGAAACAAAATATGAACGTGACATTGCAGATGTGCTGAAAGCGAAGTTTGAAGCGCTCGGTTTACACGTGATTGAAGATGATACGACAGCGCAAACAGGGCATGGGGCAGGAAACTTAATTTGCACATTGCCTGCGACAAAAGAAGGGGTCGATCCGATTTACTTCACATCACACATGGATACGGTTGTGCCAGGCAAAGGGGTGAAGCCGTCGATTCAAGATGGATATATTGTGACAGATGGGACAACGATTTTAGGAGCGGACGATAAAGCAGGGCTTGCCGCCATGTTTGAAGCGATTCGAGTATTAAAAGAAAAACAAATCGCGCACGGCACAATTCAATTTATTATTACCGTTGGAGAAGAGTCCGGGCTCGTTGGGGCGAAGGCGCTTGATCCGTCGCTCATTCAAGCGAAATTTGGGTATGCGCTAGATAGCGATGGAAAAGTTGGACAAATTATCGTCGCTGCTCCGACACAAGCAAAGTTGAAAGTGACTGTTCACGGAAAGACGGCTCATGCGGGTGTTGCACCAGAACGGGGAGTATCAGCCATTACAATCGCAGCGAAAGCGATTGCACAAATGCCGCTTGGTCGCATCGATGAAGAAACAACCGCAAACATCGGCCGTTTTGAAGGTGGAACACAGACGAATATCGTTTGCGATCGTGTTGATATTTTAGCGGAGGCACGTTCGCTCGTTCCAGAAAAAATGGAAGCGCAAGTGGCAAAAATGAAAGAAGCGTTTGAGCGAGTAGCGGAGGAAATGGGCGGCCGAGCAGATGTTCACGTCGAAGTGATGTATCCAGGATTTAAATTCGGAAACGGGGATCACGTTGTTGAAGTAGCGAAGCGAGCGGCTGAAAAAATTGGTCGCCCGCATGAGCTGTTGCGTAGCGGTGGCGGTAGTGATGCGAATGTCATTGCAGGATTTGGCATTCCAACTGTTAACTTAGCGATCGGTTATGAAGACATTCACACAACAAATGAACGGATGCCAATTGAAGAACTTGTCAAAGCAACGGAGATGGTGCTTGCCATTATTGAGGAAGTAGCGACAAGGGGGTGAAACGATGGAGAAAGTCGTCGTTTTTCAACTTGCGAATGAACAATATGCCATTCCGGTTGAACATGTTGTTTCCATCGAAAAAATGAGCCATCCGACGATCATTCCGGGAATGCCTTCGTATATGCTCGGTGTTGTGCGCATTCGCGGCGAACTCGTTCCTGTGCTTGATACGTCGCAAATTTTATATCGCCGTCCATATACGGAAACAGAAAAAACGCGCCTCATCATTGTGCATACAGACGATGTACGTGTCGCGTTTATTGTAGACGATGCAAAAGAAATTATTGATATCCCATCACATATGATGAAGCAAGTCAATATGCTCGCTTATCAACAAACGCCATATTTCATCGGCATTGCGAATTTGCCTGATCGGCTGATTACCGTCATTGACCCGACAATATTGTTCGATCATTTAGAAGGGTCAAGTGCGATTAAAGAACATATAAAGAATGAGAAACAGAACACTTGAACGAGAAAAGATGATTATGGTATGTTCTTTTTTGAACAATCAAAATATAGAAAGGAACGTTTGCTATGGCGAAACAACAAATTGGTGTGATCGGTTTAGCAGTCATGGGAAAAAACTTGGCGCTCAATATTGAAAGCCGAGGATATTCCGTTGCTGTATATAACCGTTCCCGTGAAAAAACAGATGAATTTTTAAAGGAAGCAGAAGGAAAAAACATCGTTGGTACATACAGCATTGAAGAGTTTGTTCACGCGCTTGAGAAGCCGCGCAAAATTTTATTAATGGTAAAAGCAGGCGCGGCAACAGACGCAACGATCGAACAACTAAAGCCGCATTTAGAAAAAGGTGATATTGTGATTGATGGCGGCAATACGTATTTTAAAGATACACAACGCCGCAATAAAGAACTTGCTGAACTTGGTATCCATTTTATCGGGACAGGCGTTTCTGGTGGAGAAGAAGGGGCGTTAAAAGGTCCTTCCATTATGCCGGGGGGACAAAAAGAAGCGCATGAACTCGTCCGTCCGATTTTTGAAGCGATTGCGGCAAAAGTCGATGGCGAGCCATGCACAACATATATCGGTCCAGACGGTGCCGGCCATTACGTAAAAATGGTGCATAACGGCATTGAATATGGCGATATGCAATTAATTGCCGAGGCATACTTTTTATTAAAACATGTGCTTGGCTTAAACGCCCAAGAGCTTCATAAAGTATTTGCCGAGTGGAATAAAGGGGAATTGGACAGCTATTTAATCGAAATTACGGCAGATATTTTTACAAAAATCGATGAAGAAACAGGCAAGCCGCTTGTTGATGTTATTTTAGACAAAGCAGGGCAAAAAGGAACGGGAAAATGGACGAGCCAAAACGCGCTCGATTTAGGCGTTCCGCTTCCAATTATTACGGAATCGGTATTTGCTCGCTTTATTTCCGCCATGAAAGAAGAGCGCGTGAAAGCAAGCAAGCTATTAGCAGGCCCAGCTGTGAAGCCGTACGAAGGCGATCGTGCGCACTTCATTGAAGCCGTTCGCCGCGCGCTTTACATGAGCAAAATTTGCTCGTACGCCCAAGGCTTTGCGCAAATGAAAGCTGCATCGGAAGAATACAACTGGAATTTGCAATACGGCAATATCGCGATGATTTTCCGTGGCGGTTGCATCATTCGTGCGCAATTTTTACAAAAAATTAAGGAGGCGTACGACCGCGATCCAGCGCTTTCTAACTTATTGCTTGACCCATACTTTAAAGACATCGTTGAAAACTATCAACAATCGCTTCGCGAAATCGTCGCAACGGCAGCGATGCGCGGTATCCCGGTTCCGGCGTTCGCAAGCGCACTAGCATACTACGACAGCTATCGAATGGACACATTGCCAGCGAACTTGATCCAAGCCCAACGCGACTACTTCGGTGCGCACACATACGAACGCATCGACAAAGAAGGCGTGTTCCATACGGAATGGTTGAGATAAAACAACCCCCCTAGAGCAAGAGACTCTAGGGGGTACTTATTATTGTTCAAATAACAATACACGCGCTGGAGCAGCGTCAGTGCCGACGAGTTTAAGCGGAGCGGCGACCATCCAATATTCGCCTGCTGGAACGTCTTTTAGGCGAAGCCCTTCGATGACGATAATGCCGTGACCGAATAACGTTTTATGTGTTGGGTGTCCCGCTTGGTTGCGTTCGACGCCGAGGGCATCAATACCGACGCCACGAATGCGTTTTTCGGCTAAGTACGCTGCCGCATCTTCGGCAACGTAAATAAATTCAAAGTTAAAGGCATCGTCGAATGAATTTTTTGTTTTAAATAAGATAAAATCATTTTCTTGAATATCAAAATGAATGAGATCTTCTTTTGTAATGCGATCATTGACGTTTGTGACGTCTAATACTTTGCAGTAACCGACAAGTTTTTCAAGCGGAATCGTTTCAAACGTTTCCCCGTCTTTTACCATATGAAGCGGTGCGTCGATATGCGTACCGGTATGCACATCCATATCGATGCGCGATTCGGTGACATAATCGTTCGTGACGGTCGTTAGTTTCGGTTGTTTTTCCGGCTTATTTTTATACACAGGCATCCCTTCAAAAATTGGAGCGGTGACATCGTATAGTTTCATGTTTCGTTCCTCCTTACATTGTTCCATTTAGTGACCACCAGTGGAAGCCATCTTTTTGCAATAGTTCATCCGCTTTCTTCGGTCCCATCGAGCCAGCTTCGTAGTTCGGGAAGTCAACCGCTTTTGTATTTTCCCATACTTCAGAAATCGGGTCGATAAAGCTCCATGACGCAGCGACTTCGTCCCAGTGCGTAAAGTTTGTCGCATCGCCGCGCATGCAGTCATATAGCAATTTTTCATACGCTTCTGGTGTATTGATGCCGTCGATGCAATTGTTGCAGTAATCAAGCTTAATCGGCGTCGTTTTCATGCTTTCGCCGCTTTTCTTCGCATTTAAATGAAGCGTAATTCCTTCATCTGGTTGAATATGGATGACGAGCAAATTCGGATGAACGTATTCGCTCGTACGATAATATAAATTCATCGGTACGTCTTTAAATTGCACAACAATTTTCGTTGATTTTTCGGTCATTCGTTTTCCTGTTCGTATGTAAAACGGAACTCCTGCCCAGCGGAAGTTGTCGATCATTAGTTTCCCTGCGACAAACGTTTCCGTATTAGAATGTGGATCGACGCTATGTTCTTCACGATATCCGACGACTTGTTGCCCACGTACGATGCCGCGCCCGTATTGCCCACGTACGAAATATTTGTCGACATCATCATGCGTCATTGGACGAAGCGCACGGAGCACTTTCACTTTTTCACTGCGAATGTCGTCCGTTGTCAGCTTAATTGGCGGCTCCATCGCTAGCAACGCGACCATTTGTAGCATATGGTTTTGCACCATATCGCGAAGCGCACCAGAATGGTCATAGTAGCGGCCGCGATCTTCCACCCCAAGCGTTTCGCTTGATGTAATCTGAATATTGGCGATAAAGCGGTTATTCCAGAGCGGTTCAAAAATGGCGTTCGCAAAGCGAATGACCTCGATGTTTTGGACCATTTCTTTTCCGAGATAATGGTCAATTCGGAAAATTTGTTCCTCAGAAAACGATTGTCGAATTTCTTCATTTAATTTTTGTGCGCTTTGCAAATCGTGTCCGAACGGTTTTTCAATGACTAATCGCGTCCAGCCGTTTGTGGCCGTCAGCCCTTCGGATTTTAAATGCGACGTAATTGTTCCGAAAAACTCAGGTGCCATCGCTAAGTAAAAAATGCGATTGCCCGGAATATGAAATTGTTGTTCCACACGCGTTAATAATTCATTTAATTGTTCGTATGACTTTGTATTTGTCGCATCTAATGAATGATAGTAAAAATGAGAAATAAATGGATCATCTATTAATTCTTGTTTTGTCGCTTCTTCAATCGTTTCTTTTACGTAATGACGAAACGATTCGTCTGTATGGGGGCGACGGGCAACACCGACAACAGCAAACTGTTCAGACAGCTTTCCTTTTTGATAAAGTTTATAAATGGATGGAAATAGTTTGCGTTTTGCTAAGTCGCCAGTCGCGCCAAAAATAACAATTGTCGCTTTTGGTTGTACGTCATTCACGGACCATATACCTCACTTTTATTCATTTTTTGAAAGGTTCATGATAATGTAATTTTAGAGGTTTATTGTGGTAAACGCAAATGTTTTATCCGACTAAAGAAAAGAGAGGAGTTTGTAGCGTGGAATTATTGTTTTTAGGAACGGGCTCTGGTGTCCCGTCGAAAGGGAGAAACGTATCGGCGGTTGCTCTTCAGTTATTAGAAGAAAGAGGAGCGACATGGTTATTCGACTGCGGTGAAGCGACGCAACATCAGATTTTACATACGTCTATTCGCCCAAGACGAATTGAGCGCATTTTCATTAGCCATTTACACGGTGATCACATATTCGGTTTGCCTGGATTGCTTGGTAGTCGCTCATTTCAAGGAGGAGAAACGCCGCTCGTCGTTTACGGGCCAGCAGGTATTCGAGCTTTTATTGAAACCGCTCTAACGATTAGCGGCACACGGCTGAAATATGATTTGTACGTTGAAGAATTTACAGAAGGGGTCATATTCGAAGACGAACAGTTTGTTGTTACAGCAAAATTGCTCGATCACGGTCTGCCTTCATACGGTTTCCGAATCGTTGAAAAAGATTTACCGGGCACGTTGCTCGTCGATCGACTGCTCGCTCGCGGTGTGAGGCCAGGGCCTATTTACCAACAAATTAAGCGCGGAGAGACCGTCGTGTTAGAAGATGGAACAGTCCTTGATGGTCGTGAATTTGTTGCCCAACCGAAAAAAGGACGCATTGTTGTGATTATGGGAGATACGCGTTATTGTGAGGCGAGCATTGAACTTGCGAAACGAGCAGATGTGCTCGTTCATGAGGCGACATTTAGCGCAGAAGAAGCGCATTTAGCGCATGATTACTATCATTCAACGACGTGGCAAGCAGCAGAAGTCGCGAAACGGGCGGAAGTGAAGCAACTCATTTTGACACATATTAGTTCCCGTTATCAAGGGGAGATGTGTGACAAGCTCGTTGAAGAAGCGAAAACCATTTTTCCGAATGTTGCGCTTGCTTTCGATTTTTCATCGTTTCCAGTTCTGAAAAAAAGCGCGGAATAAAAAAAGGGCTGGTCGATGATACAGACCAGCTCCTTACGAAGACTCATAATGGTCGTACAGTACGTCCGACATAAGATTTTTTTCTTGTTCAGAACAATTTTGGAATGTCGATTGAAATAGAAAAATGTCGAATAAAAAATATCGAAAAAAATGTTCAATTATTTATAATAATTGTAATGGATGCAAGAGACAAGAAAATGTGTGAAAGGTGAGAAGTATGCCGATTTCAAAATCGATCAGTGCTGTGATGACACGCAGTAGTTATTCAAGTACAGTGAATACTCATGTGACAAATACGGCACCAAAAATAGAAAAAGTCAACCATCCACAAAATAGCTCAGCTAAATCGAGCCAAACATCCATTTCAAAAGACACCGTACATATTAGTCAAGGAGCACGAAAGGCATATGAATCATCTACATCGATCGCAGCGATTAATCCAGTGAGAAACACGATTGGAAATACAGTTTATAAACCTATTGATTTTATCAAAAGGGAAGCCTCAAGAAATTTAGGAAATCAAACAGAAACCGCGCTCTATAACCCTGTAAAGAGCATTAAAGATGCGCTCCAGGCTGCGTTCAAACTATCAGAAAAAGACACGGTGCAAATGAGAAAAGAAGTTCAAGAAGCGTCTCAACAAGCACAAAAATCAAACGATGTAAAGAAAGTAAAAGAAGAAGCATTAATTCGGCAAATTCAGCTATCTTTTTACAGTATGGGAGAAGATGTTCGTGCTGTCATCGGTCATAATATGTCACAGAACATATACACGGTTTCAAAAAACAAAAGTGACAAAGGATGGTCTGCAACAAAGGAACTGATCGATGCGCTGACCGATGTTGTCCCGGGGATAGGCACGATCAAAGATGCTTATCGCTTATATCAAGTGTTGAACAATCCGAAATCCGATGCAAAAGATGTGGCTGAAGCGTTAATTGGTTTTATTCCTGGACTAGGTGATCTAAAGAGCATTGCAAAAGTAACAAATGCCATTAAGAAAGCATTTGATGTCGATCCGAAAAAATTAGATCAGGCTGTGAGTATTATTAAGGGTACGGGTAATGGTTATAAATATTGGAATAAGACAACCGTATATAAGAACGTGAAAGTTTATCAGAGAAATGATATTATAGACCCATATATGAAAGATGCGCGTGGTAGAACTAACCTTGAAAGAATGGAAAAGGGGTTAGCACCGTTAGGTTCAGATGGAAAGCCTATAAATCTCCATCACATGACACAAAGAAATGAAAGTTCTATTGCTGAGGTTACACAAACATTTCACAAAGAAAATAGTAAGATAATCCACATTAATCCTAATACTATCCCTAGTGGGATTAACAGGAATGAATTTGATAAATGGCGCAAAGATTATTGGAAAGATAGAGTTAGTGATTTTAAATAGTTCGAGGAGGGAAAATATGAGTATGGAAGCATATAATCAAGCTAAAAAAATTATTTTGTCTAATGCAGAACTAAGTGATTTTGTGGGTCCCCGCTCAAGAGAATTAATTATTCAAGCAGAAGAAAAACTTGGGTTAAAGTTCACAGGTTCATATTTGGATTTTCTGTTGTCTTTTGGTGCGGGTAACTTTGGTTCTCAAGAGATTTTCGGGATAATTAGTAGCGATTTTGAAAATTCTTCAGTTCCAGATGCAATATGGTATACTTTAACAGAGAGAAGAGAGAGTAATTTGCCAAATAATTTATTAATAATTCACGATACAGGAAGTGATGAAGTTTTTTGCTTAGACTTTAACAAGATTGATAATAATGAACCCAAGGTTGTTTCATTTTTTCCAGGAGTTGACTTAGACAAACAAAAGTATGAAATAATTGCAAATGATTTCGGGGATTTCTTATTAGATTTAGTTAAACGTGAGCTATAACCTATATTACCTCGATTGGCTATAAGCCTTTCGAGGTTTTTATTATATACATCCAAATTGGCATTTTAACCTTTGATTCACGCAGCACACCCGATGCGGCGTAACACCTCATCTGGGTGCTGTAAGACGTGCTGTTCAAACCGAGTAATCGACTGGGCGATGTCTTTTTGATCCCTATGCAAGACGTTGGCGATGACTTCATCTTTTAGCCACTTCCATAGCCGTTCAATAGGGTTTAACTGTGGGGAATACGGTGGCAAAAAGATAAAGTGAAAAGTAGCACCTTCTTGGCTATCAAGGAACGTTCGCACCATTTTGGCATAATGAATACACGCGTTGTCCAACACAAGCACGATGAATCGATTCGCATATTTCTCTTTCAACAGATGTAAAAAGTCTAGAAACGTCTCGGCATTGGCAGATGAAGCACGATGAAACACGACGTCCCCTTGTTGCACGTCGACTGCGCCAAAAATGGACACGTGAGCGTGGTGACCGTAGCTCGGGACTTGTTTTTGATTCCCTACTTCTGCCCATGTCGTACGAAGCGCTTGATAGGCGCGAACATGCGTCTCATCGGCATGAAGAAGAACGATTTCGTCCGTGATTCGTTTTTTTATAAACTCGAGTTCTTTTTCAAAGGATGCTTGAAGTACCGGATCGCCTTTGACGAGCTTATAGATCGGGCGTGTCCATGACAAGCGAAGACGATGCAATAACTTTCGGATGCCTTCCCGTGACATCGAAACGCCATAAGTTTGTTGGATGTAAGATTGCAATATACGTGTGTTCCATGACGAAGAAATGCCCCAGCCGACATCCACAGGGGGGTGGTGAACACGAGTTGTCTGATCTCTTGTTGTTGTTCTTCCGTGAGAAAAGGCACGCGACCCGGTGGCAAGCGGCGATCGAGTAAATGATCGAGCCCACCTTCATTAAAACGTGCCACATAAAGTGTAACTGATTGACGGCACGGATTGATCATTTTGGCGACATCTTTTCCAAGAAACCCTTCCATGACGAGACGAACGGCAGTCACCCGAACGCGAAGAGAAGCATCTTTGATTTTCCGTTCTTGTTTCCGAAGTGTTCGAGGTGTCCAACCGTGATCATTTGTCATTTTAAGACGTTTCATGTCCTTTCCGCTCCTTTTATACGTGGGTATTTAGGAGCAGTATAACCATGGAAAAAGGTGTTCATACAGAAGTCATCATCTTAAAGTGCATGTATATAGTTTACGTTGTAGCCTTTTAAGTCTTTTCTCCAACTTCTTCACTTTTTTTGATTTGTTTATATTGCTAAACTTCTGTCCATTGCTGACAACGGCTAAATCTTTTACCCCTAAATCTATGCCTATGCCGTCATTATAATTTTGGTTTTTGTTTTCAACTTCTTCAACTCCAATAGTAAGCCACCAATTTATTCCGTCAAACGTGATTCTTGGGTTGAAGTATTTTATATTGCTTCCTGTTGGTATTCTGTCTTTTTCAGCTAACTTAACATAGTTGAATTTTTGCTTATTCTTTTTCTTCGAAGTCGTTAACTTTTCCAATTTCACATGCGTTTTTGTGATTTTTATTTTTTCCGTATCTTGATAAAAACTTGGTTTGCTTCACTTTTTTGACTTAAATTTTGGAAACCCTGTCCTGCCTTCGAAGAAGTTTTTATACGCTTGGCAAGCATCTTTAATCGCTTGTTTTGTTATATTGTTTGAATAATGATTAAGCCAAGCATATTCTTTTTGCTTTTTTAACTGCGTCAACGTTTTCCTTAACTTATTATCGTTTAAAAACGTTCCGCCATTTTTGTAGTTTTCTTGTTGTGTAGCCAACGTCCAACTATATGCCCAGAGGGATACGCCTGCACACTGAAATAGCTTTGTTCTTTGCTTATTGTTTGGCAAAAGCATGACCTTATAAGTCTTGATCATCTTTTACCAACTCCTGAATCATTTTCTTGGCTTTATTCGCTCTTTTTCCTTGCAATTTACAGCTAAACACTGTGATTATTTGAATGAAATCTTCAACTAATTCTTGCTCCTCTGTTTTTTCGGTGCTGTCTATTACCTCAATGGCAGTTCTGTATTTTTTACAAATACTTTCTATTTCTTAACGTTTGCTCTGTTTTCCCTATCAGCTTGGCAAATTGTCCTA
The DNA here is from genome assembly GCF_050613275.1 of Anoxybacillus dikiliensis. GTDB lineage: Bacteria > Bacillota > Bacilli > Bacillales > Anoxybacillaceae > Anoxybacillus. Next base: position 1,762,135 of record NZ_CP187112.1, on the reverse strand, counting down.
TGCCGTAGTATTTCATAATCATTACATCTATATACAATTACATCATAGTTTTGTAAATTGTATGGTTCATCACCACAACATGTACTTGACAGACGGTACACTTCTCTGAACAAGTGTATGCAAAAAATCATTTGTTCCCTGTTCTTTCTTGGATGTATAAATAAGGTATGTTATGAAAAAATCAAGTACAACTTTTGGTGAAGAGCCAATTGTATATAGATTTTTACGAAATTTTATAAATTTATTTCAACTGTTTAATCCCCTCTTATCTGCACGATCTCATGATAAATTTTCCCAAAGTTAAAGAAGACAGTCAACGATCTAAGCGTGTGTTTTATTTACCAGCCTCTAACATATGGCTTTGGCGCTTCAAGCGATATGCCGAGTTCGTTCGCAGCTGTTTTTGGCCAATATGGGTTGCGAAGAAGCTCGCGCCCGATAAAAACAAGATCAGCGCGCCCGTTCCGTAACATTTCTTCCGCCTGTAACCCTGACGTAATGAGCCCAACGGCTCCTGTCGGCACATTTGCTTCACGGCGAATCGTTTCAGCAAACGGCACTTGGTAGCCAGGGTATGCATCAATTTTTGCCGGAACGACGGCGCCAGAGCTTACATCGATCAAATCAACGCCTTGCGCTTTCATCCGTTTAGCATAGTCAATGTAATCATTGACTGTTAACCCGTCTGAATGGTAATCGTGAGCAGAAATGCGCACAAATAGCGGACCGTCCCACACTTCTCTGACTGCTTCAATGACTTCGCTTAAAAAACGGTAGCGGTTTTCTCCACCGTATTCGTCTGTTCGTTTGTTTGTGAGCGGCGATAAAAACTCGTTGATTAAATAGCCATGCGCAGCATGAATTTCAATGACGTCAAAATTAGCTTCCTTTGCCCGCCGCGCCCCTTGCTGAAAGGCGTGAATCGTTTCTTCAATTTCCGTTTTTGTCATTTCTTTTGGTGTACGCATGTTATCATCAAACGGAATAGGGGAAGGAGCAATGATTTCCCCAGAAACGGTCGCTTTCCGCCCGGCATGGGCAAGCTGAATGCCAATTTTGGCTCCTTGTTCATGAACGAGCGTCGTGAGCGTATGCAATCCACTTATATGGTCGTCGCTCCAAATGCCTAAATCGCGTGCCGAAATTCTCCCTTGTGGTGTAACTGCCGTCGCCTCGACAATAATAAGTCCGACTTGCCCGACAGCCCGCGTTGCATAATGAATGAGATGCCAGTTGTGTACCGTTCCGTCTTCACGATCACACGCATACATGCACATCGGCGACATGACGATGCGGTTTTTAAAGGTAACATCCCGAATGGTATATGGTGAAAATAACATGTCTAATCCCTCCCACAGTATGTTTCATCACAAATGATACCATGGGTATTTGGAAAACAAAAACAATTTGCACTATTGAACGGAAGAAAGCAGTGCTTCACCAAGTTCTTTTGATCGTTCAGTTGCTCGTTTAATGCAAGCAATCATTGCTTCTTGATAGCGGTATTGCTCGAGCACGCCGATGCCTGCTTCCGTTGTTCCCCCTGGGCTTGTGACTTCTTTTCGTAAAATGGAAGGATGTTTGTTCGACGCTTTTAACATATGGGCGGCACCGATAATCGTTTGTAAAATGAGCTCTTTTGCAATATCGTGATCAAGCCCGATTTCATCGGCCGCTTTTTCCATCGCTTCGACTAAATAGTAAACGTACGCCGGTCCACTACCCGATAGCCCTGTCACGGCGTGTAAATGCTTTTCATCAACAATCGTCACAATCCCGACCGTTTCAAATAACGTTTTTGCGATGCGCATATGTTCTTCCGTTGCGTATGCCCCTTGCGCTAATGCTGTGGCGGATTGTCCGATTGCCGCCGATGTATTTGGCATGGCACGAATGACCGGCATTTGTTTTCCGATGAGCGATGCAATCGTATCCGTCGTCACCCCCGCAAGCAATGAAATAATAAGTTGTTGTTCACAAAAAGCATGTGCGATTGGCGTAAGACTTTCCGCAACATCTTTTGGTTTCATGGCTAAAATGATAATATTGGCTTCTTTTACTGCTTGTTCTTTATTCGTTTCCGTTCGCACCCCATACGTTTGTTGCATATACGTTAGTCGTTCCACGCGCGAGCGATTCGTTACGATCATTTGTTTTGGCTCATATAGCGTTTGTATAACTCCCGAAATGAGCGCTTCTGCCATCGACCCTGCACCGAGAAATGTGATCGTCATTTTTTCTCCTCCTCGTCTCCAAAATAAAAAGACCTTTCGTCCGATAAAGGACGGAAAGGTCTTTATTTCCGCGGTACCACCTTTGTTGGCACAATGTGCCCACCTCTTATGCCGATATCGTCGGCAAGACGGTTAGGTTTGCCTAACTGCTCATAGGGTAGGTTCCATGATAAAGAGGGTAATGAAACCTTTCAGCCTATGGGTTTCACTCTCTTGTTACCATTTATCATGTACTGGCCCTATTCATCGCTTCGCACATATATGATTTGTTTGCAATTATGCACGAAAAACGAGCGTGTTGTCAATAGGTTTCACCTAATTATTTTCTGAATTTTTTAATAAATAAATAAAAATAAATGACAAACGAAAAAAATAAGTGTAAACTGATAAACAGACGAGACGGAAAATTATGATGATATAATGAAGGAGCCGAAAAAAATGGAACAGTTGCATCGCATTGTCGTTCCAACGCCATTTGCCGTTGGAGATGTGAATATGTATATTCTTGAAGGAGAGCGATTAACGCTCGTTGATGCCGGGGTGAAAACGGAGGAAGCATGGAACGTTTTCGTTCGTGAATTACGCGAACTCGGTTATGAACCGGAAGATATTGAGCAAGTCATCATTACACATCATCATCCAGATCACGTCGGTTTGCTCGATTATTTACCGCCGTCGCTTCCCGTTATTGGCCATCGCAAAGCTGCGCCTTGGATTGCGAAAGATGCCGCTTTTTTTGCGTGGCATCAACAATATTTTGAGCAATTTTTAATTGAATGTGGAATTAGGGAAGAATGGATCGCCAAACTCGGAAACTTTCGGCGCTCTCTCCGTTTTTCGTGCGAGCGCTCGCTCACTCAAGAAGTGAAAGAAGGGGATATGATTGAAGGTTGGACGGTTATCGAAACGCCAGGTCATGCGCAAAGTCATATTGTATTATATCGTGAAGCAGATGGATTGATGATCGGAGGAGATCATTTGTTAGCTGCGATTTCATCTAATCCGTTGTTAGAGCCGCCTGCGGTCGGTGAACAAGAGCGCCCAAAACCACTTTTGCAATATAACGATTCATTAAAAAAGCTACTGGATTACGACATTACAACAATTGTTACGGGGCATGGGGAAGATGTGACGGATGTTGCATCACTTGTCGAAAAGCGGCTTGAAAAACAAAAAGAGCGTGCACTATATGTATGGCAATTGTTAAGTGAAAAGCCGATGACGGCATTTGACGTATGTCGGGCGCTTTTTCCGACTGTATATGAGCGAGAGTTTTTGTTGACGATGTCTGAAACGATTGGCCAACTGGACTATTTAGAGGCGATAGGTGCAGTGAAAAAAGAAAAAGATGATCAAATATATATGTACGAAGCGGTGAGATCATGAAACTGAAAGGGAAATACGTTGTTATTACAGGAGCATCGAGTGGCATCGGTGAACAAATCGCATACGAAGTAGCTAAACGCGGAGGAATACCTGTATTGCTCGCACGTTCAAAAGAAAAGCTAGCGCAAATTGCGCAACAGATTGAACAAACGTACAGTATTTCTTGCCTATATGAGCAATTAGATGTTAGTAACGTCAAAGAAGTAGACGATGTATTTGATCGCTTGCTCACCTCGATCGATGTCCATATTCTTGTCAATAATGCTGGTTTCGGCGTATTTCGATATGTCGAACAGATTGATCTTTCGGAAGCGAAACAAATGTTTGATGTCAATGTGCTCGGATTGATCGCTTGTACGAAAAAAGTGTATGCGCATATGATGGAAAAACGATCGGGTCATATTATTAATATCGCATCGCAAGCCGGAAAAATTGCCACGCCAAAATCGAGCGTATATGCGGCGACAAAACATGCTGTGCTCGGATTTACAAATAGTTTACGAATGGAAGCGTCCATGTATGGCATTTATGTGACGGCTGTAAACCCTGGACCAATCGAAACGAACTTTTTTACCGTTGCTGATACGTCTGGGGAATATGTAAAAAACGTAAAGCGATGGATGCTTCGCCCGGAATTTGTCGCAAAGCGCATCGTTGATGTGATGCTTACCCCTACGCGCGAAGTGAACTTGCCGTTTTGGATGCATATGGGAAGCCGTATATATCAACTATTTCCATCGCTCATTGAAAAAATCGGCAAACAAGCATTTTTAAAAAAGTAAGAGAGGTTGAAATGATGAACGTGACATTGACAAAACGAGCGATTGAACATCTTCGTCGTGTTCAAGGAAATAAACATGTGAAACTCATATACGATACAGATGGTTGCGGATGTGCCGTAAATGGAGTGCCTGTTTTGTTGCTCATCGATAAACTAGATGAGCATGATGTAGCGATCGAAACAAACGATGTGCCCATTTGGATGGAAAAACATCAGCTCATTTTTTTCGATGATCAAATGACGCTTGACGTTGTCGATGGAGCAGGATGTTTTCAATTAAAAAGTCCAAATCAAATATTGAATCCGCGCATGTCGCTGGTTGAGCGCTAAAAAATAAAAAAGCCCGGAATAAAAGCCGGGCTTATTCGTTTTTCGGCGCGCGAACGACCGATTCAAATTTACCTTTATGGACTCCATCACAAAACGGCATGCTTTGTGAGAGCCCACAACGACAGAGAGAAAACGTTTCTTTTGTTTCAAACTTGTTTCCTTCCATATCAATTAATTCGACATCGCCGGTTACACGAAACGAGCCATTATCCATCACTTTAATTTGCACTTTCGCCATATATTCCACCTCCTTGTATACCTTATATCGTATATACTATCTCGTTATTATAAAGATCGCAACTTATTTTGTTTTGGAAGTGCCCTTTTCTTATTTTCCGATATTGAGTTAAAATAAGAATGTATACGTAATTGACATAGAAAGAGTGATAGTTGTGAACGATCAAGTAAATCGTCTTCGGAAAATAGTAAAAGAAAAAACGTGGGTGTCGTTTTTGTACAATAACCACCCATATAGCTTGCTTCATTGGTCTGTTGCAGGATTTTCAAATGATGAGCGCGACGTCTGGTTGCTGCAAGATGAGATGACATTTGAAACACAATCGTTCGTGCAGTTAGATGAAGCGCTCGCTTGGATCGAACAACATATGCCCAATATTACTGATATTTTATAAGGAGGGCGGGATGCCCTCCTGCTTATTGCGGGGAGTTTTGCCGTTTTGTCGGATGAATGGCTTTTTCTAATTCTTCTTTTGCTATGATCGGACGGACGGTATCAGCTGTCGGCTTTCCTTTTTGGCTTTTATTTTTTGCCATAAAAGTTCACTCCTTTACGTTTTAGTCATGATTAGTTTGGAGAAAGAAGGAGATGTTTATGCTAAAAGAGCGATTAAATGAGCAACTGATTGAGCAGTTAAAACAAAAACAAAAGGAACTCCAAGAAAAAGAACAGAAACGAAAAGAAGAAGAGGAAGCAAAGCGCAAAGAAGAAGCACGTAAGCGCGAGAAAAATAAAACGTTTGCTGAATGGTTAGAAGAAAGTGACTTAGATTGGCGAAAATTTAAATAACCGAGGGCGAACACCCTCGGTTACCGATGAGCGGTGAAAATCGTTTGTTTTGTTAGTTGCTTTAGTGCAGTCATTTGTTCATCGCTTAATGTCACAGATTGGGCAGCGACGTTTTCGATCAGTTGTGATAATCGGCTTGCGCCGGGAACGATTGTTGCTACGGCGTCATGAGCTAAACAAAAACGAAGGGCAATCGCGGTAAGCGTTTCATTTGGGGCAACAGCTTTTAATTTTGGAATGAGCGTCACTAACTCGGCAAACGAATAATCGACATAGCCATTTTGTTTCGTTTCATCGCTTGCCTGGTCAATCGATCGTTCAGTTAACAACCCTTTAGCGAGCGGTCCGCGTGCAATGACGCTAATGTGATGTTGTTTTAAAAGCGGAAACCATTCTTCAGCGCGGCGATCAAGTAAACTATACGGCATCATGACAGAAACGATGCGCGATCGCTTCACATATTCGCGAATGACGTTTGGACGCATCGAGGAAATGCCGTAATAACGGATAATTCCCTCTTGTTGCAACTCCTCAAACGCCTCAATTGTTTCATCGACCGGATCATCAATTGTCCCCCCATGTAGTTGATATACATCAATATAATCCGTTTGTAATCGTCGCAAGCTATGTTTCACAGCTTCTTTTATGTATGCTTTTGACGGATCCCACGTCCAGCCGTTTCCTTGTTCCGTCCAACGATTCCCTACTTTCGTTGCAATGATGACATCATGTCGTTTTCCTCTTAATGCTTTACCAACAATTTCTTCATTTACCCCACGATCATATAAATCGGCTGTATCGAAGTAGTTTACTCCTTGATCGATCGCTTCATGAATGATGCGAATGGCCTCGCTTTCCGACGTACCGAGCGACATGCAGCCAAAGCCAATTTCACTTACATATAAGTTGGAATGTCCAAGTTTCCGTTTTTTCATGTCATCACTCCTTTTTAATCATTATAACGAATAAGTTTTCCATTTGTCTTTGCTCATGTAGTACAATGAAGAGGAAAAATAATTTGGTGGTGAAATGATGGATCATTTATATGAAAAAACGATAAATCAAAAGCGTATATTTTCTGGGAAAGTGATTGACGTATATGTAGAAGATGTGTTGTTGCCAAATGGGGAGACGAGCAAGCGTGAAATTGTCAAACATCCTGGAGCGGTTGCGGTGCTTGCGATCACAGAAGAAAATAAAATTGTGCTCGTTCGCCAATATCGAAAGGCGTTAGAGCGCGTGCTTGTTGAAATTCCAGCCGGAAAGCTTGAAAAAGGAGAGGCACCGCTTGAAACAGCAAAGCGCGAGCTAGAAGAAGAAACAGGATATGTATGTGAAAAAATGGAACCACTTCACTCTTTTTACACATCGCCGGGTTTTGCAGATGAATTAGTACATATATTTCTTGCGAAAGGATTAACGAAAAAAAGCGAAAAGCAAATGCTTGATGATGACGAGTTTGTCGATGTGCTTGAAGTGACGCTAGAAGAAGCACTAAACATGGTCGAAGAAAAACAAATTTATGACGCAAAAACGATTTATGCGCTTTTATATTGGCAATTGCAGGCGTAAAGCGGTCATCGCGACCGCTTTTTGTCATATCGCGCTCCTTTTCCCATACAATGTAGTAACAGAACGTGTAGGAGGATGGAGCGATGAGAAAGCGATCATGGACGACAACATGGGGGCGGCATGTACAAGAGCATTATACGACATATGTGTTTACCGTCGTTCTTTTTGTGATGGGCGTTGTTTTTGGCGCGATTGTTGTCAATAGTTTAAGTTTCAGTCAAAAACAAGACTTATATTATTATTTAACGAATTTTTTTGGACAAGTTTCCGCAGGCAATATGGCGAGTGCGCATGATGCGTGGAAAGAAAGCTTTTTGCAAAATGTAAAATATATTGGGCTCATGTGGATTTTGGCGATGTCGCTCGTAGGGTTGCCACTTATTTTAATTTTATTATTTTTAAAAGGACTTGTTGTCGGTTTTACTGTTGGATTTTTAGTTAATCAAATGGGATGGAACGGATTTTTGTTAGCTTTCGTCTCTGTCGTCCCACAAAATATTATTCTCGTTCCTATTTTTATTATGATGGCAGCGATATCGATTTCGTTTTCTTTAAAAATGATTCGCCATCAGTTTGTGAAACGAACGTCCGAACCAATTTTTCGAGCGATGCTTCGCTACACGTTTATTATGCTGTCATTCAGCATCGCTCTAGCATTTGCCTCATCGGTTGAAGCATATGTATCCCCGTTACTCATGAAAGAAGTTGTACAATTAATAGAAAAATAATTATTATTTAATAATCATTTTATTTATCAGTTTATAATCATTTTATTTTGACACGTTCCTTTCTTTTGTTATAATGAGAATGAGTAACGAGGGAGGGAATGAAAATGGAAAGTCGCCTTGAACGAATTAAAAAACAATTGCATGCCGCAAGCTATAAATTAACGCCGCAACGGGAAGCGACGGTACGCGTGTTGCTTGAACATGAGGAAGATCATTTAAGCGCGGAAGATGTTTACCTCCTCGTGAAAGAAAAAGCACCTGAAATTGGCCTAGCTACCGTGTATCGCACGCTGGAGCTATTAACAGAGTTAAAAATTGTCGATAAAATTAACTTCGGGGATGGCGTTTCCCGCTACGATCTTCGTAAGGAAGGTGCGGCGCATTTTCATCACCATTTAGTGTGTATTGAATGCGGGGCGGTCGATGAAATTCAAGAAGATTTATTAGAAGATGTCGAAGCGATTGTAGAACGAGATTGGAATTTTAAAATTAAAGATCATCGTCTAACATTTCACGGCATTTGTCATCGTTGTCAAGATAAACATGAACAACAGTAAACCTTTTCGTCTATGAAAAGGTTTTTTCATTTATGTATAAAATGCAATCAAACAGGCATATCCTCTTACTATATGACAGTTTACGGAGGTATGCGATGAAAAGAATCGTCGATGTGTTAAAAGTGTTTCTTTTATTTACGGGATGTACGATTTTATTTTATTATAGTATTGTATGGATAAGCGAGGAATATAACTATTACCGTCGTTACGACGAGCCGATGGGATCAGCTGTGAAAGTATCGACAACTGAACGACAAGAAACGAATTGGCTCGATCGACTGTTGTTTTTTTATCAAAACGGGGAGTAGGATGCGTGTGGAAGATCAAGTAAAAGATTTTATTCACTATTTAATTGTCGAGCGAAATTTAGCACATAACACAATCGTATCATATGAACGTGACTTAAAAAAATATGTTCAATATTTACAAAAAGTTGAGCAACGATGTAGTTGGAACGAAATAACCCGTTTTCATATTATGCAATTTTTAAAGTTTTTAAAAGAAAAAGGAAGCTCGCCAAAAACGATTGCGCGCCATTTGGCGTCTGTTCGGTCATTTCATCAATTTTTATTACGTGAAAAAGTAGTCGACCAAGATCCGACTGTTCATATTGAAACGCCACAACTGCCGCGAAAATTGCCAAACGTGTTGTCGATGGCAGAAGTAGAAGCGTTATTGGAAGCACCGAAACAAAATACCCCATTTAGCATTCGCGATAAGGCGATGTTGGAATTGTTATATGCGACTGGCATTCGTGTGAGCGAGCTTATTCAATTAAACATATCTGATGTTCATTTAACGATGGGGTTTATTCGTTGTTATGGGAAAGGACGGAAAGAGCGAATCGTTCCGATCGGAAAAATGGCGACAGAAGCATTAAAACGGTACATGGAGCAAGGACGTCCAGAGTTGTTGCAACGAAAAAAAGGAACGACAGATGCATTGTTTTTAAACCATCATGGTGAGCGCTTAACAAGACAAGGATGTTGGAAAATTTTAAAACGGCTCGCCAAAGAAGCAAACATTCAAAAAACGTTAACCCCGCATACGCTACGTCATTCATTTGCTACGCATTTATTAGAAAATGGGGCGGATTTACGCGCTGTGCAAGAAATGCTTGGACATGCAGATATCTCGACAACGCAAATTTATACGCACGTCACGAAAACGCGCTTAAAAGACGTGTACAAGCAGTTTCATCCGAGAGCATAACACTGTGACGATGATTTGTCACAGTTTTTTTATTGCAATTTATTATGAAAACGTTTTATAATTTAGTTGTCAGACTTCTGACAAATTCGAATGATGCGTGATTTTGCTTTATAGTGGGTATGCTATGAAGCGAATGAAACGATTGGGGAGGTAAAACGGTGAAGCCTACATATAAACGTGTATTTTTAATTGTGATGGACTCCGTTGGAATTGGTGAAGCGCCAGATGCTGAAAAATATAACGATAAAGGGGCAGATACGCTCGGACATATCGCAGAACATCGCGGCGGGTTGAACATGCCGAACATGGCGAAACTCGGTTTAAGCAACATTCGTGAAATCAAAGGTATTCCAAAAGCGGACAAACCGCTTGCTTACTATACAAAAATGCAAGAGGCATCCGCCGGGAAAGATACGATGACTGGTCACTGGGAGTTAATGGGGCTACGCATCGATACGCCGTTTCAAGTGTTTCCTAACGGATTTCCAAAAGAGCTGATCGCTGAGCTTGAAAAGCAGACGGGACGAAAAGTAATTGGAAACAAGCCAGCAAGCGGAACAGCAATTATCGAAGAACTCGGCAAAGAGCATATGGAAACAGGAGCATTGATCGTTTACACGTCTGCAGATTCCGTGTTGCAAATTGCCGCGCATGAAGAGGTCATTCCGCTCGAAGAATTGTATCGTATTTGTAAAATTGCGCGCGAGCTAACCCTTGATGAAAAATATATGGTTGGTCGCGTCATTGCTCGTCCATTCATTGGGAATCCAGGAAGTTTCCAACGGACAGCCAATCGTCACGATTATGCGTTAAAACCGTTTGGTCGCACGGTGATGAACGAATTACAAGATGCGGGCTATGACGTGATTGCCATCGGTAAAATTGCTGATATTTACGATAACGAAGGTGTGACACAAACGTTACGCACAAAATCAAACATGGACGGAATGGATAAATTAGTCGATACGTTACGAATGGACTTTACAGGACTCAGCTTTGTGAACCTCGTCGATTTTGATGCATTATACGGCCACCGTCGCGATCCAAAAGGATACGGCGATGCGTTAGAAGAGTTTGATGCCCGTTTACCAGAAGTGTTTGAACGTTTAAAAGACGATGACCTATTAATTATTACGGCGGATCATGGCAACGACCCAGTGCATCACGGCACCGATCATACGCGCGAATATGTGCCGCTTCTCGTTTATAGTCCGAGCATGAATGGTGGAAAACAACTTCCGCTTCGCGAGACGTTCGCAGATGTCGGTGCAACGATTGCGGAAAACTTTGGTGTGACGATGCCAGCACATGGAACAAGCTTTTTACGTGATTTAAAATAAGGAGCGTGAACATATGAATCGAGCAGCAATTGAACAAGCGGCGCAATTTTTAAAAGAAAAGTTTCCGAATCCACCACAAATCGGCTTAATTCTTGGCTCTGGGTTAGGTGTGTTGGCCGATGAAATTGAACAAGCGATTAAAATTCCGTACAGCGATATTCCAAATTTCCCTGTATCGACAGTCGAAGGGCATGCCGGTCAACTTGTATACGGCCAGTTAGAAGGTGCGACTGTCATCGTGATGCAAGGGCGATTCCATTATTATGAAGGATACAGTTTTGAAAAGGTAACATTCCCTGTACGCGTAATGAAAGCGCTCGGTGTTAAGCAATTAATTGTGACAAATGCGGCAGGCGGTGTAAATGAATCGTTTGAACCGGGCGATTTAATGATCATTTCAGATCATATTAATAACATGGGTGGCAATCCGCTTATCGGTCCGAATGATTCTGCGCTTGGTGTGCGCTTTCCAGACATGTCGGAAGCATATAGCAAACGACTTCGTCAACTCGCGAAAGATGTGGCAAATGAAATTGGATTGCGTGTACGCGAAGGGGTATATGTTGCCAATACAGGTCCAGCATACGAAACTCCAGCAGAAATTCGCATGATTCGTGTCATGGGCGGCGATGCGGTCGGAATGTCTACTGTGCCTGAAGTAATCGTTGCTCGTCATGGTGGAATGGAAGTGTTAGGCATTTCATGCATTTCCAATATGGCTGCCGGCATTTTAGATCAACCGCTTACGCATGATGAAGTAATCGAAACGACGGAAAAAGTAAAAGCTGACTTTTTGCGCTTTGTAAAAGCGATCGTGCGCCGCATGGCTAAAAACTGAACGAGAAGGTGAACATAATGAGAATGGTCGATTTAATTGAGAAAAAGAGAGACGGTCATGCATTAACGAAAGAAGAAATTCAGTTTATTATTGAAGGATATACAAAAGGTGACATTCCTGACTATCAAATGAGCGCGTTGGCGATGGCAATTTTCTTCCGCGGCATGAACGAAGAAGAAACAGCTGAGTTAACGATGGCAATGGTACATTCAGGTGATACGATCGACCTTTCGAGAATTGAAGGAATTAAAGTTGACAAACATTCAACGGGCGGTGTGGGCGATACAACAACGTTAGTGTTAGGTCCGCTTGTTGCTTCTGTCGGCGTTCCAGTTGCAAAAATGTCTGGCCGCGGTCTTGGTCACACAGGCGGAACAATTGATAAATTAGAATCGGTGCCAGGATTTCATGTTGAAATTACGAACGATGAGTTTATCGACCTTGTGAATAAAAATAAAATTGCTGTTGTCGGTCAGTCTGGAAACTTAACGCCAGCCGACAAAAAATTGTATGCGCTTCGCGATGTCACAGCAACGGTCAACAGCATCCCGCTCATCGCTTCATCAATTATGAGCAAAAAAATTGCCGCTGGCGCAGATGCGATCGTGTTAGACGTCAAAACGGGCGCAGGCGCGTTTATGAAAGATTTAAACGATGCAAAAGCGCTAGCGAAAGCGATGGTTGACATCGGAAACCGCGTTGGACGTAAAACGATGGCGATTATTTCTGATATGAGCCAGCCGCTCGGCTATGCGATCGGAAATGCGCTTGAAGTAAAAGAAGCGATTGATACGTTAAAAGGGGAAGGTCCAGAAGACCTACAAGAACTTTGCTTAGTGCTTGGCAGCTATATGGTATATTTAGCGGAAAAAGCATCTTCGCTTGAAGAAGCTCGTCATATGTTAGAACAAGCGATGAAAGACGGCTCGGCGCTTCAAACATTTAAAACGTTTTTAGCTGCACAAGGTGGCGATGCGTCTGTTGTTGATGATCCAAGCAAATTGCCTCAAGCGAAATATGTGATTGAACTTGAGGCGAAAGAAGACGGGTACGTATCAGAAATCGTTGCCGATGCGGTTGGCACAGCGGCGATGTGGCTTGGGGCAGGGCGAGCGACGAAAGAGTCTACGATTGATTTAGCGGTCGGTTTAGTGCTTCGCAAAAAAGTTGGCGATGCGGTGAAAAAAGGGGAATCGCTCGTTACGATTTACAGCAACCGTGAACAAATTGATGATGTAAAACAAAAACTATATGAAAACATTCGCATTTCAACGACACCTGTTCAACCACCAACATTCATTTACGATAAAATTTCGTAACCTGAAGGATTCGTTCCTTCGGGGTTTTTTTATGTATAAAAAAATAAAAAATGGAAAAGATGGCAAGTATAAAGAAATGGAGGGTTGGAGATGAAGCGATTTTTTTATGTGCTTGCCATCGCGTTATTATTTATTCCGATCGCATTTGTGCACGCGGAGCAACCGAAAGTTGAATTAGCACCTGAGGCGCGATCAGCCATTTTAATTGAGAGAGACACCGGGGCTATTTTGTATGAAAAAAATGCCTATGAACCGCTTCCACCAGCGAGCATGACGAAAATTATGACGATGCTTCTTATTATGGAAGCGATTGATCAAGGAAAGCTGAAGTTAGACGAACGGGTGCGAGCTAGTGAATACGCTGCATCGATGGGCGGATCGCAAATTTTTTTAGAACCCGGGGAAGAAATGACTGTTGACGATTTATTGAAGGGTGTTGCCATCGGATCAGGGAATGATGCTTCGGTTGCATTAGCAGAACGAATTGCAGGATCGGAAGAAGCATTCGTCCATATGATGAATGAAAAAGCAAGACAGCTTGGACTCAAGCATACGGCCTTTGAAAACACGACAGGTTTGCCAGCAAAAAATCATTATAGTACCGCATACGATATGGCGGTGATGGCAAAAGAGCTATTAAAATACGATTTAATTACAAAATATACAGGCACATATGAAGACTACTTAAGAGAAAACACAAACAAAAAGTTTTGGCTCGTTAATACAAATCGACTTGTGAAATTTTATCCAGGTGTTGATGGATTAAAAACAGGCTATACGAGCGAAGCGAAATATTGTTTAACAGCAACAGCAAAAAAAGGAAACATGCGCGTCATTGCTGTCGTGTTTGGGGCGCAGACGCCAAAGGCGAGAAACGCACAAATTACAAAAATGTTAGATTACGCGTTTAGCCATTACGAAACGAAACCGCTTTATAAAAAAGGTGAAACGATTGCAATGCTTCCTGTCAGCAAAGGAAAGAAAAAGGCGGTTGCGGCTGTGACGTCCGAGCCGATTTCTGTTTTGTTAAAAAAGGGAGAAAAATCAGAAGCGGTGAAAACGATGTGGAAATTAAATAAAAAAGTGAAAGCGCCAGTGAAAAAAGGTGACGTGCTCGGTACACTCATTGTGAAAAAAGATGGAGCGGTGATCGCGAAAAGTCCTTTAGTGGCAAAAGAGCAAGTGGAAGAAGCAAATATGTGGGAGTTGTTTAAACGGATGTTTAGCTCGTTCTCACGCACATCTTGACGAAACGAGGCGAATGGCGACTAGTTTTGTCGGGAAGAAGGATTGACGCATAAACGAATCGAATTCTTCCTTAACCTAAACGGATAAGGAGGAAATGATCGTGAGTCTATCGATTCAATTAGAAGTGAAACAACATGTATTGCTCGTGCGACTAGCTGGCGAGCTAGATCATCATACGGCGGAACAGTTGCGCGCAGAAATTACGGATGTATTAGAGCGAGAGCGAATAAAAGCGATTGTTTTAAACTTAAATGAGCTAACGTTTATGGATAGTTCAGGATTAGGTGTCATTTTAGGAAGATATAAGCAAATTCAACGCTTGGGTGGAGAGATGGTCGTCTGCTCTGTTTCTCCGTCAATTAAGCGTTTGTTTGATATGTCAGGTCTGTTTAAAATTATTCGTTTAGAAGTCAATGAACAGTACGCATTACAAACGTTGGGGGTGGCGTAAATGAGAAATGAAATGCATCTTCAATTTTCCGCCCTCAGCCAAAATGAATCGTTCGCCCGTGTGACAGTTGCTGCGTTTGTTGCGCAACTCGATCCAACGCTCGATGAGCTCACGGAAATTAAAACAGTCGTATCCGAGGCTGTAACGAATGCGATTATTCACGGCTATGAAAATGATCCAAGCGGCGTCGTCTATATTTCTGTCATCATTGAAGGGCATACGGTCCATTTAACGATCCGCGATCATGGAAAAGGGATTGAAAACGTGGAGGAAGCGCGACAGCCGTTATTTACGACGAAGCCAGAGCTCGAGCGTTCCGGTATGGGATTTACGATTATGGAAAATTTTATGGATGAAGTAAACATTTACTCAAAAGTGAATGAAGGAACGACTGTGGAGTTGATTAAGCATTTAACGAAAAGCAAAGCGCTATGCAATTAAGGGAGACGTGCCTATGGATGTCGAGGTACAAGCTGTCAAAGACCATGAAATCAAAGAGTTGATTCGGAGGAGCCAGCAAGGGGATCAGCAGGCACGCGATGAGATTATCGAAAAAAATATGCGGCTTGTCTGGTCGGTTGTGCAGCGT
This sequence comes from Anoxybacillus dikiliensis, assembly GCF_050613275.1. Taxonomy (GTDB): domain Bacteria; phylum Bacillota; class Bacilli; order Bacillales; family Anoxybacillaceae; genus Anoxybacillus. The sequence goes on along the minus strand of NZ_CP187112.1, from coordinate 1,746,523 downwards.
TTTTTAAACCGAGGATATGAGCCAGAAGATTTATTTCAAATCGGTTGTATCGGTTTAATGAAATCGGTCGATAAGTTTGATTTATCGTATGACGTCAAATTTTCAACGTATGCAGTACCGATGATTCTTGGAGAAATTCAACGCTTCATTCGCGATGATGGGTCCGTGAAAGTGAGCCGTTCATTAAAAGAAATCGGCAATAAAATTCGCAAAGCAAAAGATGAATTATCGAAGCGAAACGGTCGCGTCCCGACGGTAAATGAAATTGCTCAATTTTTGCAAATTTCACCTGAGGACGTTGTATTAGCGCAAGAAGCGATTCGTTCGCCCGCATCTATTCATGAAACCGTGTACGAAAACGATGGAGACCCAATTACGTTGCTTGATCAAATTGCGGATGAACAAGATGTTTGGTTTGATAAAATCGCGTTAAAAAAAGCGATGGAAGAACTAGATGAACGCGAGCGACTCATCGTTTATTTGCGTTATTATAAAGATCAAACACAATCAGAAGTGGCAGCTAGATTAGGCATCTCTCAAGTGCAAGTGTCTCGTTTAGAGAAAAAAATATTGCAACAAATGAAAGCCCGAATGGATGAATAAGTCCGTTCGGGCTTTTATGCATATGGAGGAGGGTCATATCTCATACTACAAATACAATAAGGGAAGCAAGGTGTGAGTATGAAAGAAACGATTTTTTTTAAAATGCGTCATCGTGTGCAAGTGCAACCGAATGCGACGGTTCGAGTAGGGGATGTTGCGCAAGTCGTCGCAAAGAAACGAATTGACGATATTGTGCAAACCCCGATTTATACCGTACAAAAAAAAGATCGAAACATTGTTATCATTGATGTCATGCATGTGATGAAAGCATTAATGGCTGTTGCGCCACATGATGATATTCAATCGCTCGGACCGTCACAAACGATCGTTGAAGTCGTTTATGAAAAAAAACGATGGGGCTATTTATATGTTCCAATCGTTTGGCTTCTTTTATTTATCGGATCGGGGCTTGCAATTATGAATTTTCACGAAGATGTGAGCATGCAGCAAGTACAACAACGGTTATATCGGGTCATCACAGGAAAAGAAGTAGACAAACCGTTATGGTTTCAAATTCCGTATTCACTCGGATTAGGGCTTGGTATGATTTTATTTTTCAATCATTTTTTTAAAAAGCGAATTAACGAAGAACCAAGCCCACTTGAAGTCGAAATGTTTCAATACCAACAGTCGCTCGATCAATATGTCATTATGCATGAAAATAAAGAAGCGATGAGGCGAATGGACGATGATTCGTGAGCTAATTGTAGCATTTGTCGGATTGGCAGGAGGATTAGCTGTCGGTTCTGGTTTTGTGGCGTTTTTAACCGTTCTTGGTGTCATTCCGCGCTTGACGCAGCTCACAAAAACGATGAAATGGATTGCGACGTATGAATGGGGAGTTGTACTCGGTGCGATCGTAAGCAGTTGGGTGAGCTTGCGCGACCCCCTTTTTTCTTTTCCGCCTATGTTAGCAAGCGTCATTGGATTGCTTAGCGGCGTATTTGTCGGCATGCTTGCTGCGGCCTTAACGGAAGTATTAAACGTATTTCCCATTTTAGCGAAACGACTCGGCATTGATGAACAAATTGTCGTGTTATTAATGGCGATGGTGTTTGGCAAAGTAGCAGGTTCTCTTTTTCATTGGATATATTTTGTTGATCGATAGGGGGAGACAGATGGAAAAAGCATTTTTGTTCGGAGGGTTTATTGCGGTCGTTGGACAAGCGCTCATCGATATGTACAGCATATGGTTTCATATGAATGAGGCGGAAGCCATTCGTTGGATGAACGGAACGTTAATCGTATGTGCGGCGATATGGACACCTACTCGATTGTATCGTCAGTTCACACAGTTTGCGGGGGCGGGAATGATTGTGCCGATGATGAGTTTAGCAAACATATGGAGCGCAAGTGCGCTCGAATATCGCAATGAAGGAGCGGCAGAACATATGCTTTCTGTTGGAGGGAGCATCATTGTGACGCTAGTTGTAGCATCATATGTTGCATCATTGTTTTTGTAAAGGGGGGGTTACATGAAAAAAGTAGGGGAACAAACAATTGTATTTGATACGGACATTTATATCGAATCGGTCGGCACAGTTGTGGGTCCGAAAGAGCGTGAAGGTCCGCTCGGTCGGTCATTTGATCGAGCTTATGACGATTTATATTGCGATGAACAAAGTTGGGAGCTCGCAGAACGGCGGTTGATGAAAGAAGCGATTATGATTTGTTTAACAAACGGAAACGTACAAACAAAAGACGTTGATTTGTTTATTGCGGGGGATTTACTCAATCAAACAGTCACCGCCAACTATGTTGCAAGAGAACTAGATGTGCCCTTTTTAGGGGTATTTAGCGCTTGTTCAACGATTACGGAAGCGATGCTTGTTGCTGCTACGTTTATTGACGGGGCGTTTGCCCATCGTGTATTAGTGGCAACGAGCAGCCACTACGGAGCAGCTGAACGTCAGTTTCGCTTTCCGACGACAATTGGTGTTCAAAAGGGGGAAAGTGCATCGTGGACCGTGACTGGCGGAGCAGCCGCGTTATTAAGTACGATCCGCTCCCCTTTTCGCATTCGCACAGCAACAATTGGAAGAGTAATTGATAGCGGTATAACGGATCCGCTGGACATGGGACGAGCAATGGCACCGGCCGCATTTGCAACAATGACGCAACATTTTGCAGACTGCGGGCTTTCACCGGAGGCGTATGATGTTATTGTCACAGGAGATTTAGGAAAAGTCGGAAGCAGCGAACTCAAGTCGTTATGTCATGATGCCAACATGAATATAAGCGAGCGATATGACGATTGCGGCGTGCTCATTTACGATGCACAACAGCAAGCGTTTGCGGGCGGGAGCGGGTGTGCGTGTTGTGCTGTTGTCACGTACAGTTATTTTCTCGAACAGATGAGGGAGAAAAAAATAAAGACGATGCTCGTTGTTGCGACAGGAGCTTTATTTAATAGTACGATGGTGAAACAAAATCAAACGATTCCAGCGATCGCTCATGCGATTGCCATTGAAGCGGTGACGTAAAGATGGAAACGTACGTATATGCATTTGTCATCGGTGGCACATTGGCACTAATCGGACAGTTGTTGTTGAGGAAGTGGTCGTTTATTCGCGTTATGACGATATTTGTATTTATTGGTATGGTGACCGAATCGATCGGTGTATACCGTCCCATTCAGTTATTTGCACATGCAGGGGTAGAAACGACACTTGTTCATCTTGGGGCATCTTGTATACAAGCGGTAAAAACGGGGGACTTTACAAATGTCGTCTTTTTTCTTTCTTTTCCAATCTTCGTTGCATGGATGACCGCTATGGTTTGTAAACCGAGAGGAAGGATCGAATGAAAAAAAAGAAAGTTATTTTAGTGACCGATGGAGATGAGCATGTGCGACGTGCGCTTGAATGGTTAGCGAAACAACTTGGCGCGCGCTGCATTAGCCAATCACAAGGCAATCCATCACGGCTAACAGGAAAGCAGCTTGTTGAACTTATTTTGCGGACGCCGTATGATCCTGTTTTTGTCATGTTTGATGATAGTGGCATTATCGGCGAAGGAGCAGGTGAACAAGCACTTCGTTACGTTGCGACGCATGAGCAAATCGATGTGCTTGGCGCGATTGCGGTTGCGTCTGATACGAACAATCAAGAATGGACAAAAGTAAATATTTGTGTTGATTATGATGGGAACTTCACATCATACGGTGTCGATAAAGAAGGAATTGCTGAGTGGGAATTCGGTCGGGTGAACGGGGATACGGTATATTGTTTAGATGAATTAAATATCCCGATTGTTGTCGGAATTGGCGATATCGGAAAAATGAGACGTCGTGATGATATTCGCAACGGTTGCCCGATTACGCGCAAAGCGATTGAATATATTCTCGAAAGGAGCAAACGCGATGAAAACAGAAAGTTACACACCGATTTCTCCTAAGTTAGATGAAACTGAACAGTTTTTCAAAGAGGCGATCGGAGTCGGAACGAGCTTCGATTTAGGCGTCCGCAAGCTGAATATTTTAAAAACAGATGTTCACTTATATTATTGTAACGGTCTTTGTGATACACAATATATTATTGAGCTGCTTGAAATGCTTGTTCAAGTCAATGATCGCGAGCGTCAATCCGCTAAGCTGCCTGAAATTATCGAAAACCGTCTCGTTCACCAACAAGTGAATCCAGTGAAAAGTTTAGATGAAGCGGTTGATTTTTTATTAACCGGTCTCATTTTATTATTTATTGATGGGGAAACGAAGGCATTTGCTGTCGATGTGCGCAGTTATCCGGGTCGCTCGCCTGAGGAGCCTGATACGGAAAAAGTTGTACGCGGCGCGCGAGACGGCTATGTTGAAAACATTGTCGTCAATACAGCGTTAACCCGGCGTCGCATTCGTGACGAAAGGCTTCGCTTTGAAATGATGCAAGTGGGCGAACGTTCAAAAACAGACATTTGTATTGCATACATTCAAGACGTAGCCGATCCGGGACTTGTCGAGCTTATTAAAAAAGAATTAAACGAAATTCAAATTGATGGGTTAACGATGGCGGATAAAACAATTGAAGAATTTTTAGTGAAACAAGGATACAATCCGTATCCGCTCGTTCGTTATACAGAGCGGCCGGATGTCGCTGCCACACATTTATTAGAAGGGCATGTAATCATTATGGTCGATACGTCACCAAGCGTCATTATTACGCCAACAACGTATTTCCATCACGTTCAACACGCGGAAGAATATCGACAATCTCCAGCAGTAGGAACATTCGTCCGATGGGTGCGATTTTTAGGCATTTTTGCTTCGCTTTTTTTACTCCCGCTTTGGTTTTTGTTTGTGCTTGACCCATCGTTACTACCGGAAAAGTTGGCGTATATCGGGCCAAATGAAAAAACAAATATCCCTATTTTTGTGCAGCTTCTCATTGCTGATATTGGTATTGAGTTTTTACGGATGGCCGCCATCCATACTCCAACACCGTTGTCTACGGCAATGGGCTTAATTGCAGCTGCATTAATTGGGCAAATTGCCATTGACGTTGGGCTATTTGTGCCAGAAGTGATTTTATATGTATCTGTCGCTGCGATCGGTTCTTTTGCGACACCGAGCTATGAATTAAGCATTGCGAATAAAATTTTTCGTCTTTTATTTTTAGTTGTCATTGCGTTGTTTGGTGTTCCTGGATTTATGATTGGCGTCACGATCTTTTTACTTTTCCTTGCCAACATTCGTTCATTAAATACTCCATATTTATGGCCGTTTATTCCATTTGATCCGGGGGCGTTTATGCAAATTATCGTGCGGCGATCTGTAGCCGGTTCATCGATTCGGCCAAGCATCGTACATCCGCAAAATAAACAAAAACAACCAACATAAAAAGGTTGAAACGTACCAAAATTTATGGTACGTTTTCTTTAATTATTTCGGAAACATCAGGAGGATGTATAATTATGCACGGAACGATGCGAATAAATGACCGAGGGCATTTAGAAATTGGCGGTGTTGATACCGTTGACTTAGCTCGCCTATACGGAACCCCGCTTTACATTTACGATGTTGCGCTTATTCGTGAGCGGGCGCGGGCGTTTAAACGAATGTTTGATAAACATCGTGTACGTGCGCAAGTCGCGTATGCAAGCAAAGCGTTTTCGACAATTGCAATCGTGCAATTGATGGAACAAGAAGGGTTGTCGCTCGATGTCGTCTCCGGTGGGGAGCTGTACACTGCACTAGCTGCTGGATTTCCAGTCGAACGTATTCATTTTCACGGCAACAATAAAAGTAAAGAAGAATTGGAAATGGCAATTGAAGCGAAAATCGGCTGTGTTGTTGTCGATAACTTTTACGAATTAGAGCTACTGCAACAACTTTGTTCTGCTCATGAATATACGATGCCTATTTTATTGCGCGTCACACCGGGAATTGAGGCACATACTCACGACTATATTTTAACAGGTCAAGAAGATTCAAAGTTTGGATTTGATTTGCATAATGGACAAGCGGATGAAGCGTTGCAGCGTGCGCTCGCTTCATCTCATCTCCATGTGCTCGGTATCCATTGTCATATCGGTTCGCAAATTTTTGATGCGACAGGTTTTATACTGGCAGCGAAAAAGTTGTTTGAAAAACTTTCTGCATGGCGTGATGCATACAGTTTTACTGCACAAGTGGTCAATCTCGGTGGCGGTTTTGGCATTCGTTACACGAAAGAAGATGATCCGCTTGCACCGGAACAATATGTCGAACAAATTATTGAAGAAGTGAAACGAAATGTCGCATCATTTGATCTACCTTTTCCTGAAATTTGGATTGAACCAGGGCGCTCGCTCGTTGGAGATGCGGGGACAACGATTTATACGATCGGTTCCCGTAAAGAAGTACCAAACGTTCGTCAATATGTTGCAGTAGATGGTGGAATGAGCGACAATATTCGTCCTGCGCTATATGAGGCAAAATACGAAGCGGTGTTGGCTAGCCGCATGCATGAACATTGTGAAGAAGTGGTAGCGATCGCTGGGAAATGTTGCGAATCGGGAGATATGCTCATCTGGGACTTGCCGCTTCCGAAAGCGCAACCGGGCGATTATTTAGCTGTTTTTTGTACCGGTGCTTACGGTTATGCAATGGCCAATAACTACAACCGCATCCCGCGTCCAGCGGTCGTATTTGTTGAAGACGGCGAGGCAGAGCTTGTCGTGAGACGTGAAACGTACGAAGACTTAATTCGACTCGATTTGCCGCTGAAAACGAAGGTGAAAAAATAACCGAGGCGATGGCCTCGGTTATTTTAGTGTGCTCGGCATGGGTGCAATCTCTAGGGTGAAAGTCCCGAACTGCGAAGGCAGAAGTAGCAGTTAGCTTAACGCAAGGGTGTCCGTGGCGACACGGAATCTGAAGGAAGCGAGCGGCAAACTTCCGGTCTGAGGAACACGAACTTCATATAAGGCTAGGTATCATTGGATGAGTTTGCTAAACAAAACAAAGTCCTTTCTGCCGAAGGTGATACAGAGTAAATGAAGCAGATAGATGGAAGGAAAGATTGCACTCTTACCCGAGGAGGTCTGATGGATACGTGAAGTACCCTTCACAACCTACTTAGCGATAAGTAGCTGAATCATCAGAAGTCAGCAGAGGTCATAGTACGAATCGGTCTAGAACGATTCGGAAGGACTGAACAATCAAGAGAAAATAGCCCTTGGCATTCAGTCCGTCACGATGAACACAGAAAACATAGGACCTCCCAAGAGAAAGGAAACGGTGAATCCCGTGGGGGATCTTTTGGAGGGTGGAGTGACGACTGGCATAAGAAGAACAGCTATTTACGGAAGGAAGAATAACGATGGTTTTGAATCAAATCCTGTCACGAGAGAACATGCTTCTCGCATTGAAACGAGTAGAACAAAATAAGGGCAGCCATGGAGTAGATATGATGCCCGTACAAAACCTGCGAACGCACATCGTCGAAAACTGGCAGTCCATCAAAGAAGCGATTCTCAAAGGTACCTATGAACCGATGCCTGTCCGAAGAGTCGAAATCCCGAAGCCTGATGGCGGTGTTCGGTTACTAGGTATCCCAACCGTGACAGACCGTTTGATTCAACAGGCGATTGCCCAAGTATTGTCGAAGATATATGACCCGATGTTTTCCGAACATAGCTATGGCTTTCGCCCAAATCGAAGTGCCCATGATGCAGTGAGGAAAGCACAAGGATATATCAAAGAAGGATACCGATGGGTTGTAGACATCGATTTGGAAAAGTTCTTTGATCAGGTCAACCACGACAGACTTATGAGCACATTGGCGAAAAGAATCCACGATAAACCGTTATTAAAATTAATCCGCAAGTACTTGCAGTCGGGTGTCATGATTCATGGAGTGGTTTCAAGTACAGAGAAAGGAACGCCACAAGGTGGTCCATTAAGTCCGCTCCTTTCCAACATCGTCCTTGATGAGCTGGATAAAGAATTAGAGAAAAGAGGACATCAATTCGTTCGTTACGCAGACGACTGTAACATTTACGTAAAATCAAAAAGGGCAGGAGAACGAACAATGGCAAGCGTTCAACGATTCATCGAACGTAAACTTCGCCTAAAAGTGAATGAGAAAAAGTCGGCAGTAGACCGTCCTTGGAAACGAAAGTTTCTTGGATTCAGTTTTATCGATGCCGAAGAGCCCAAGATTCGAGTGGCAGAAGAAAGTCTCAAACGAATGAAGAAGAAAGTACGAGAAATCACCTCGAGAAAGATGCCATATTCCATGGAATACCGAATTCAGAAACTGAATCAGTATTTATTCGGATGGTGTGGGTACTTTGCGCTGGCGGATACGAAATCAATCTTTCGGAAAATGGACGGGTGGATTCGTCGAAGACTTCGTATGTGCTTATGGAAAAGTTGGAAAACACCAAAAACGAGGATACGAAACTTGATCAAATTGGGAGTTCCTTCGTGGAAAGCGTATGAATGGGGAAATAGTCGGAAAGGATATTGGCGTATTTCAAATAGCCCCATCTTACACAGAACCCTTGGAAACTCCTACTGGAATGACCAAGGGCTCAAAAGTCTACAAGAACGTTATGAATTCTTGCGTCATTGATCTTGATTGAACCGCCGTATACGGAACCGTACGTACGGTGGTGTGAGAGGACGGAGGTTAATCACCTCCTCCTACTCGATTGCTCCAAATGCACCGCGGAGCGCATTCCATATTTCACGCAAAAGATCTACGATGCGTTGAATAAATGTTCGACCTTCTTCTGTTTGCAAAAAGGCTGATAGCTTGTCTTTTGCTTGAGCCAGCTGTTCGTTCACTTGATTCCAATCGATGTTGACATTTTTCATTTTGTTAAATAAAGAAAGCAAGCTATTGATTTCGTCTTCCGTTAACGTAATGCCAAGTTCTTGAGCGATTCGCTCAATGAGTGCACGCATGTCGGCATCTGTTTTTGGCGGATTTTTCGCTATTTCTTCTTTAATTTTTGCGAGTAGCGCGACCGCTTGATCGTTTCCGATTGATTCGCCAAGCTGTGCCGTTTTCACCATTTCTTCGTTCGCTACTTTTTTCACTTCATCAGGGATCGTTTCATTCGATGAAAGTTCGTACGCTTTCATTAATCCTGTCAGCGCAGCTGTTCCGGATACAGGAAACGGTGCGGTAATGTAAATGACTGCATCTTTCACTCCTGCAGTAATGAGCGCGTTCATATACATTTCTTTTGTTACCCAGTTAATGTTATTTGTTTCGACTTGCAGACCTGAACCTGGTGCTCCAATCGTAATTTTGGATGACGAAATGGCTTTCGTTCCGATTTGTCCTTTCGGAATAATGTCGCCGAGATATTTATGTTCTTCCGCATTTGTGACCGTAATGATTTCAGCGCTTTCAGGTGCATTCATTTCTTTTAATATTTGTTGCTTTTGCTGCTCTGTTAAATTTTCTCCGAGCGTAATAATAATGTCTCCTTCAATCGCATCAGCGAAACTAACTGATGGAATCATAAACAACAATAAAATAAATATCGTAAACCACTTTTTCATTTGACAACCTCCTTCAATCTCTTTCTGTACTATTGTACAAACATTTGCGTGAACATAGAAGCGAAATGTAGTAAAATGAAGCTACATTTGTTTTTACGATGGAAAGGTGGCGAAGGTTTCAATGAAGAAAAAAGGTTATATCATCATGGAGAACGGTGGGAAGGTGGAGTTTGAACTATTCCCAAACGAAGCGCCAAAGACGGTAGCGAACTTTGAAAAACTAGCGAATGAAGGATTTTATAACGGATTGACGTTTCATCGTGTCATTAAGCGATTTGTAAGTCAAGGTGGCTGTCCGATTGGAAATGGAACAGGCGATGCAGGCTATACCATTCCGTGTGAAACAGACAACAATCCGCATAAACATATCGAAGGAGCGATATCGATGGCCCATCGAGGTCGTGATACAGGAAGTTGCCAATTTTTTATTTGCCATGAACCACAGCCGCATTTAGATGGTGTGCATACCGTATTCGGTCAAGTGACTGAAGGAATGGACGTTGTCAAGGCGATGAAAAACGGAGATGTCATGAAAGAAGTGAAAGTGTGGGACGAACAATAAAGTTAAAGGAAGGATGAAGAGATGAAAAAAAACTGGGCGTTATTTTTCATCCTTTTACTCGTTAGTTTCGTTTGGGGAGCAATCTATTGGTTGTTTATTGCAAAGTCATAGACATTTCGTTTTATTGTGATATAATGAATAAAAATGGAATAAGCGCATCCTTCGGGGCAGGGTGAAATTCCCGACCGGCGGTAATGAAACGGATGTTTCTTAGCCCGCGAGCCGTTAAGGCATGATCCGGTGCAATTCCGGAGCCGACAGTATAGTCTGGATGGGAGAAGGATTGCCAAAAACTCACGTCACTTATTGGGAAAAATAGGATTGACGATGGGTTGTTTTTGCTATGCAAAAAAGGCGATCTTTACATACATCTTGCCCTAGGACGTTGTTCCTAGGGTTTTTTTATTGATTGTGGAAAGGTGGTGCGATATGGACGAACGGTATATGCGCTTAGCGTTACAATTGGCGGAATCAGCACGTGGACAAACGTCGCCAAACCCGCTTGTTGGTGCAGTTGTTGTCAAACACGGTGAAATTGTCGGCTTTGGGGCGCATTTGAAAGCAGGGGAACCGCATGCAGAAGTACATGCGTTGCGCATGGCGGGGGAGAAAGCAGAAGGATCGACGGTTTATGTGACGCTTGAGCCGTGTAGTCATTACGGTAGAACTCCTCCTTGTGCTGATTTATTAATTGAAAAGAAGGTAAGGCGCGTCGTCGTGGCGACAACGGACCCGAATCCGCTTGTTGCGGGAAAAGGTATTGAAAAATTGAAGCGAGCGGGCATCGATGTGACCGTCGGCGTATTGAAAGAAGAAGCGGATGCGTTAAACGAAATGTTTTTTCATTATATTTCAACGAAAATGCCGTATGTCACGTTAAAGTATGCGATGAGTTTAGATGGAAAAATTGCAACAAAAACGGGGGAAAGCAAGTGGATTACGTCGGAAGAAGCGCGTCGCGATGTGCATCGCGAGCGACGAATGCACGATGCGATCGTTGTCGGCGTCGGCACCATTTTAGCCGATAATCCGAGCTTGACCGTTCGCTTTGGTCACGAAGGAAAACAGCCGATTCGTGTTGTGCTCGATACACATTTGCGCACACCGCTTCAAGCGAACGTCGTAACAGACAACATGGCTCCGACATGGATCGTCGTTGGACATCACGTCACGGAACAACAAATGAAGCCGTATGAACAAACGGGAGTACAATTCATTCGTATGAATGAACATACGATTCATATTCCATCTCTTTTACGTGAACTTGGTAAGCGCAACGTCATGTCCATATTTGTTGAAGGTGGAGCGCATGTGCATGGAAGCTTTTTATCTTCTCGCTCTGTTCAACAAGTCATCGCTTATGTCGCCCCGACGTTGATCGGTGGCAACGAAGCCCCTTCGGCAATCGGTGGAGAAGGGTTTGGACGAATGATGGATGCGCTCCGTTTGCAAGTGAAACATGTCGAAATGATCGGACCAGATATAAAAATCGTTGCTAAAGGATGATCGCGATGTTTACAGGGATTATTGAAGAAATCGGAACGATTCAACAAATGAAGCAAACAGGGGAAGCGATCGTTTTGACGATCGAGGCAAAAAAAGTGCTACAAGACGTACAGCTCGGTGACAGCATTGCCGTCAACGGCGTTTGTTTAACGGTCACATCGTTTACTAATCGCTTTTTTACTGTCGATGTGATGCCGGAGACGGTGCGAGCGACGTCACTTCGAACGCTTGTGGTAGGAGCGAAAGTCAATTTAGAGCGGGCGATGGCGGCGAACGGTCGCTTTGGCGGACATTTCGTTTCTGGGCATGTCGATGGTGTCGGACGTATCGTTCGCAAACAACCTGTCGCTAACGCGGTGTATTATGACATTGAAGTGCCGGGTCATTTGCGCAAATATATGATTTTAAAAGGTTCTGTTGCGGTTGACGGCACAAGTTTAACGATTTTCGGTTTAACGGATCGAACGTTTACGATTTCCCTCATTCCGCATACGCGGGAAGCGACGATTTTAGGGGCAAAAAAGGTTGGCGATATCGTCAATATTGAATGTGACATCATTGGTAAGTATGTAGAACAGTTCGTTGCCGGTAAGCATGACGGGTTGACGTTGCAATTTTTGCAAGAGCACGGATATAAGGAGTGAGTGCTGATGTTCCATACAATTGAAGAAGCGATTTACGATTTAATGCAAGGAAAAATTATTATCGTTTGCGATGATGAAGATCGTGAAAACGAAGGTGATTTTGTGGCGCTTGCAGAAAAAGCAACGCCGGAAGTCATTAACTTCATGATTACGCACGGTCGCGGTCTCGTTTGTGTACCGATTACCGAAGAATTGGCCGATCGGCTCGATTTAGCGCCAATGGTTAACCATAATACAGATGCGCATGGAACAGCTTTTACTGTCAGCATTGACCATAAAGCAACGACGACAGGCATTAGCGCATTTGAACGCTCGTTGACCATTCAAGAAATGCTGAACCCAGAAGCAAAAGCAAGCGATTTTAAACGACCAGGCCATATTTTTCCGCTTGTTGCGAAAAAAGGCGGGGTATTGCGTCGTGCGGGGCATACGGAAGCAGCTGTCGATTTAGCTCGTCTTTGTGGAGCAAAGCCGGCAGGCGTCATTTGTGAAATTATAAAAGATGATGGAACGATGGCGCGCGTGCCAGACTTAAAGAAAATCGCAGAACAATTCGATATGAAAATGATTACGATTAAAGATTTAATCGCTTATCGCAATCGAAAAGAAAAGCTCGTCAAACGCGAAGTCGAAATTACGTTACCAACCGATTTTGGCGAATTTAAAGTGATCGGATATTCAAATACGTTAGACGGAAAAGAACATATCGCAATTGTGAAGGGAGAAATTATTCCAGATGAGCCGGTGCTCGTGCGCGTTCATTCGGAATGCTTAACAGGGGACGTGTTCGGTTCGCATCGTTGCGATTGTGGTCCTCAACTTCATGCCGCGTTAGCGCAAATTGAAGAAGAAGGTCGTGGAGTATTATTATATATGCGTCAAGAAGGACGCGGCATCGGCTTGTTAAACAAATTGCGTGCCTATAAGTTGCAAGAACAAGGATACGATACGGTGGAAGCGAACGAAAAATTAGGTTTTGCGCCAGACTTGCGCGATTATGGAATTGGTGCGCAAATTTTAAAAGATTTAGGTGTAACAAAAATGCGCTTATTGACGAACAATCCACGTAAAATTACCGGATTAAAAGGATACGGATTGGAAGTTGTTGAGCGCGTGCCGTTGCAAATGCCAGCGAAGCGCCATAATGAGCGCTATTTGCGGACAAAATACGAAAAACTAGGACATATGTTGCACTTTTAAAGGAGGAGAAAAACATGAACGTATATGAAGGAAATTTAGTTGGAACAGGATTAAAGATCGGCATTGTTGTTGCGAGATTTAATGAATTTATTACAAGTAAATTGCTTAGCGGAGCTTTGGACGGATTGAAACGTCACGGAGTAGAAGAACAACATATTGATGTCGCATGGGTACCAGGGGCATTTGAAATTCCGCTTGTGGCGAAAAAAATGGCGGAGTCGAAAAAATATGACGCTGTCATTACGCTTGGTGCCGTCATTCGCGGAGCGACGAGCCATTACGATTACGTATGTAATGAAGTGGCGAAAGGAACGTCCCATGCTGCCCTTTCTTCAGGCGTTCCTGTGATTTTTGGAGTGTTGACGACAGATACGATTGAACAAGCGATTGAGCGCGCTGGGACGAAAGCAGGAAATAAAGGTTGGGAGGCAGCGCTCAGCGCCATTGAAATGGCGAATGTCATGCGCACATTTTCTTAAAAAATGTTTAAAAAAGCGGCAAGACCGTTTATAATAGCAATAGCGAGTAAACAATAAGTCTTGTCGATAATGAGGGATTCATATGCTAGTTCGCTATCGAAAAAACTATGAGAAAATTGCGATGGGTCTTTTGTCGTTTATGCCAAATGAAAAAGACTTAAAACAGCTTCAACAAACGATGAAAAACTATGAAACAAACGACGACTGGCAGCTGTTTTTATGGAAGCAAGAAGAAGATTTTATTGGCATTATCGGCGTAATTGTGCGCGAACATGCGGTTGAAGTGCAGCATATTAGCGTCAATCCGTCCCATCGCCATCAAGGAATTGGAAAGCAAATGGTGAAAGCGTTAAAAGAATTGTATCCAAATAAGTCGTTATGTGCTAATGACATGACCGCTCCATTTTTGGATAAATGTGAACAATGACAGGGATCAACGTCCCTGTCTTTTTTGTTTTTGCCGTTCTCGCTCAGCGATGACGTCGCTCCGGTCGCGCAACATATGTTTATGGATGATATATTCGTTTGACATGTCGCTTTTTTCTCCCCATACAAGCCCTTTTAAATCGCATTGTTGTTTACATATATGCAACAAAGAAACTTCATTAATTGGAAAACAAATACTTTCATACGCATGTCCATCATCTATTCGCTTCACGTATGCATGAAGAAGGGACACAAGTTGCTCTACATGTATGCCAAGTGCTTCGTATGCTTGTTTTTCTTTTTGGCATGCGCGCATTGCTTTCGTTAACATTCGTTTTGCACCAGCGATATTTCCTCGACGATAATGGTACATGCCAACCGCAAGCTGAATGAGACCGATCCATATATGTTCCTTTGTTTGTTTCCAATGTTCTTCTAGCACTTCGTGGCATTCAAAATAATCGCGCGTCGCGTGAAAGTGGAGTAAATATTCGATATATGCTTTCGGATACAAGTGAAAGCCCCCTTTTTTCATATGCTTACGTGTATTATACTATTAGTTGTGAAAAAAGGTGGGATCAATGTGCATTATCATGTGAAATTAGATCAATTTGAAGGACCACTTGATTTATTGTTGCATTTAATTCATCGATATGAAATCGATATTTATGATATTCCTGTTGCGCAAATTACGGAGCAATATATGGCTTACATTCATGCGATGAAACAATTGCAGCTCGATGTCGCGAGCGAATATTTAGTGATGGCAGCAACGCTCATTGAAATGAAAAGTAAAATGTTGCTGCCAAAACATGAGGAAACGGTAGAGGATCATGAATTATTTATCGAAGAAGATCCGCGCGAACAATTCATGCAACAGTTAATCGAGTATAAAAAGTTTAAAGAAGCAGCCAAGCAGTTGCGCGAGCGGGAAGAAGAGCGGGGGCTTTTATTTACGAAGCCGCCGAGCGATTTAACCGCTTATGCGAAAAACGGTGCGCCACTTGCCCTCGATGTCGATATATACGACATGCTTGGGGCGCTGGCGAAGTTGTTACGGCGCAAAAAGCTACAAAAGCCGCTTCATACGAAAGTGGCACGTCAAGAAATTCCAATCGGACAGCGGATGGAAGAAATTTTACAAATATTAAAAAACGGAGAGCGAATGAACTTTTACGATTTATTTCCGTATGATGATCGCGAACAAATTGTCGTGACGTTTTTAGCGTTGCTTGAACTGATGAAACGAAACGAAATCATTGTCGAGCAAGAAAACAATTTTGCTGATTTATACATTCGACGAAAAGGTGATTGAGATGAATGAATTCGCAGTGATTGAGGCGTTATTGTTCGCGGCAGGCGAAGAAGGATTGACGTATAAGCAATTAGCTGATGTACTCAATGTAGAGGAAGAACGAGTATACGAGCTTATTCAACGAGCAAAAGATATGTATGATGCAGATGAGCGCGGGGTTATGATTGTGGAAATGGCGGGAATGCTTCAGCTTGTGACGAAAAAACAATGTGCCCCGTATTTGCAAAAGCTTGTCGAGTCTCCAACGACTTCATCGTTGTCACAAGCAGCGCTTGAAACGTTAGCGATCATCGCATACCGTCAACCAATTACGCGTGCAGAAATTGAGCACATTCGCGGCGTCAAAAGCGATAAGCCGCTGCAAACACTATTAGGAAAAGCGTTAATTAAAGAAGTAGGCCGCGCAGAAGGAACAGGCCGTCCGATTTTATACGGAACAACGAAAGAGTTTTTAGATTACTTTGGTTTAAAAACGTTAGACGAACTTCCCCCTCTTCCAGAATGGGACGAACAAGAGGAAGAACGCGAAGCTGACTTATTTTTCGAACGTCTGAACGAACAACTGCAAGAAGCGAATGAGTAAATAAAAGGTGATGGAGGATGAGTTTTCGTTTTTTCTTTGGGCTTCTTTTTGTTTTCGTTTTTGGAAGAGTAGTTGAATATTATGTAGAAATGTATATTTTGCACTCTATTTTACAAAGTGCAGTTATCGTAGTTTTTGTTGCTGTTGTTTTTATATTAAGTGGCAAGGTGAGTAAGCGCTACGGTCTTCTAGACAAAAAAGTGAAAATGATCATATGGCTTCCAAGCTTGCTCGGTGCGTTATGTTTAGCGATCTTTTTATACGAAATCGGCATATTGCCAGGAAAGGAAACAGGTGCTTTTATGCGCCTGTTTTTTCTTTTCTTTAAGAATGATAAAATTTTTCGCATGATTCGTAATTTATGGTAAAATAAATATAGCTTCGTTGTTGAAAAAGGGGTGTATAGCTTTGAAAATCGTTTCGTGTCATGGATATGAATTGCAAAAAGCACAGCCGAATACGTCGGAAGATTTTTTTAACCGTTCGGAAGTAACGTTTGTTGACGATGATGGAGTAGAACGTACATTGCACGTACTATATGTTCGTTATTTTGATGAACGTTTTTTTGAATGGACGCCGTATGAACAAGACCCTGTATTTCAAGCGAGTGGGAAAGACGTATATTTTAAAGATATTGTCGCGCTCGTCTGTTTGCTCGTCGATCCATCACTTCGGACGCGAAAACGTGTATATGTAAGTGAAGAAGAAGAGCTTCGTCGCTATTTTTCATCGATCGACTTCGCTAAACTGCCAGAAGTTTTTGAGTCGCTTGCAAAAAAACAATCGTATACTGTTAAATCACCGCTTTTATTTATTGCGCAACCGTAAAGGGAGGATGCATATGGGCAACACTATTGTTTTGAACCAAACGAAGCAAGTGGAGCAGTTGTTAAGCCGCATTGTAGAACAAATTGCTCGTTATTTAAATGAAACGACGATCGAACAAATGCAAGAAGAATGCGCAGGCGACCGTCATTATTATGAAGGAGTGCTTGCGGATTTGCGCCGTTTAGCTGTATATGGTGAAGAAGGTGTCGATGCGTGCCGCATTGTGCTTCAAGAAGAACCGTTTCGGAAAGCAGCAGCCGAACAAGCATTATATAAAATTTATCATTCATGTGTGGCAGAATTTTTTACCCCAAAGCGTGATTTATGGTATGAAGATAGCCGCTCAGCGTATACAGGAAGACATTCAATTAAATTGAGACAACCTGCTCCTCCATCGTTACAACAATTGCTTCATGCGATTGAAGCCGATTTTCAAACGATGCGGGAAGAACTCGAATTTTATGAAACAGACTACCGAACAAAAATGATCCAATCGCAATAAGAAGCTGCGTGTGTCAGCTTCTTTTTTTGTTGCATATGATGCCGAAGGAGGTGTGTTTGTATGCGACAATATATTTATAACGTGCAAGCATGGCTTGAGAGAGTAAAGCCATATGTTGATGCAGAAATGGTGGAACGTCTAAACGTGGAGCTAGAGCGTGGAGATGTCGCGCGCATTCATGAGCAAGTAACAAACATATATTTACAACGTAAGCGCGTACCGATTGGAGGGCATACGCTACCTAAGTTACCGTATGCGTACAACGCATTAGAACCGTATATTGCTGAAGAGATTATGCGATTGCACCATGAAAAACATCATCAAAGTTATGTTGACGGTTTAAATCGCGCCGAAAAAATGATGCAACAAGCACGTGAAAAAAACGACTATGCGTTATTAAAACATTGGGAGCGTGAAGCTGCGTTTCATGGTTCGGGACATTATTTGCACACAATTTTTTGGAACAATATGAAACCGCGTGGGGGCGGACGTCCAACGGGTGTGTTGCTTCAACAAATTGTGCGCGATTTTGGGAGCTTTGAAGCGTTTCAACGACATTTTACCGAAGCGGCGAAGCAAGTGGAAGGAAGCGGATGGGCGCTCCTCGTTTGGTCACCGTTTGCAGGGCGATTAGAAATTTTACAAACCGAAAAACATCAACATGGGACACAATGGACGACCGTTCCACTCCTTGTGTTAGATGTGTGGGAGCATGCGTATTATTTGCAATATAAAAACGACCGCGCAACGTACGTTCAACAATGGTGGAACGTCGTCAATTGGGATGATGTGCAACAGCGATTCATAAAAGCAAAAGGCCGCGTCATGTAGCGGTCTTTTTGTCATACATCATGCATTTATGCATACACTTGTACAAAACGGACAAAGGGATGAGAGTGTATGCGACGGCAATGGCTTGTATGGATGATCGTGCTTTGTTTTTTTTGTTCACTTTTTCCGAATGAAGCGAAGGCGATGTCGGTGAGTGCGAAAAGCGCGATTTTAATGGAACAAACGACAGGACGGGTATTATTTGAGAAAGATGCGCATACAAAACGGCGTATTGCGAGCATTACAAAAATTATGACGGCCATTTTAGCGATTGAATCAGGAAAATGGGAAGAGCTTGTGACGGTAAGTGAACGGGCGGTTCGGACAGAAGGATCTTCGATTTATTTAAAGCCGGGCGAAAAAATTGCACTCAAACATTTAGTATATGGGCTTATGCTTCGTTCTGGAAACGATGCAGCGGTGGCGATCGCTGAGCATGTTGGCGGTAGCGTCGAAGGCTTCGTTTTTTTAATGAACAAAAAAGCAGCAGAAATCGGCATGACAAATACACAATTTGCGAATCCACATGGGTTAGATGATGCAGAAAATCATTATTCGACTGCGTACGATATGGCGTTACTTATGCGGTATGCGATGCAAAATGAGCAATTTCGCGAAGTATCGGGAACGAAATTGTATCGGGCACCAAATCCAACAGAAGATTGGGACCGCGTTTGGCGCAATAAAAATAAGTTGTTAACGCATTTGTATAAATATTGTACCGGGGGAAAAACAGGATATACGAAGCGAGCGAAACGTACATTAGTGACGACAGCATCAAAAGATGAGCTTGATCTCATCGCGGTGACGATTGATGCAGGAGATGATTGGAACGATCATATGGCCATGTATGAACATGGATTTGCGAACTATGAACTTGTGACGGTAAAAGCGGACGAGATTGTGGAACAGATTAGAGATCCGTTTTATGACAAACATATATTTGTTGTACGCGATTTTATATATCCGGTCACAAAAAAAGAAGAAGCACGCATTCGTTTAAAGCGAAAATTGCTTCGTCCACAAGAACGATGGAAAGAGACAGGCGTGCCATCGATTGTCGGGAAAGCGGAACTGTATATCGGCGAGGAAAAGGTCGATGAAACACCTATTTTTTATAAGCAACAAAAGAAAACACGTTCTTTTTTTGACTGGTTGTTAGGGGTGGACAGCGATGGTTAATCTCATTTGGGTGGCGCTTTTGCTTATTGGGCTTGTGTTTGCGGGAATAAACGGGACGATGAAAGACGTCAACGAGGCGATGTTTCAAGGGGCGAAAGAAGCGGTAACGATTAGCATTGGTTTAATTAGCGTGCTTGTTTTTTGGCTCGGTTTAATGAAAATCGCCGAGCAATCTGGATTGCTTTCTTTTTTTGCTCATTTGTTCCGTCCAATAGCGAAAAAAATTTTCCCGGAAGTGCCGTCCGACCATCCAGCTCTTGGGTATATATTATCAAATATGGTCGCAAACATGTTCGGTCTTGGAAATGCAGCGACGCCGCTCGGCATTAAAGCAATGGAGCAATTGAAGAAACTAAACGGTCAAAAAGAGGAACCGAGCCGCTCAATGATTACGTTTGTCGCTTTAAATACCGCAAGCGTTACGCTCATTCCTGCTACCGTCATATCGATTCGGATGACATACCACTCTGCTTCACCAGGGGAAATTATTGGCACAACGTTTGTTGCCTCACTCATTGCCACGATATCAGCGATCATGATCGACCGCGCATTTTACATACGGAGGCGTAAAAAAGGAGGGATGTAATGTACGTCATTCAATTTTTATCGCTTTGGCTCATTCCGATCGTCATCGCTTGTATTTTACTGCATGCGACGTACAAGCGCGTTCCGACGTATGAAGCGTTTGTTGAAGGGGGAAAAGAAGGAATTCAAATTGCTTTTTCCCTTATTCCATATTTAGTAGGTATGCTCGTTGCTGTCTCCGTTTTTCGCGCTTCCGGTGCACTTGATTTTTTTATTTCGTATATGAAGCCGTTCATCGTCCCGCTCGGATTGCCGCCCGAAGTCGTGCCGCTTGCGCTCATTCGTCCAATTTCAGGAACAGCATCGCTCGGCATCGTGACCGACTTAATCGCCACATATGGACCCGATTCATTTATCGGCCGGTTAGCTTCTACCATTCAAGGAAGCACAGAAACGACGTTATATGTACTTACCGTCTACTTTGGTGCGGTCGGCATTCGTAAAATGGGCGATGCATTAAAAGTCGGCTTGCTTGCTGACTTTGTTAGCTTTATTGTATCATTTGTCGTTGTATTATGGATGTTTGGCAAGTGAAGTGTTTAACAGTCTGGCAAAATGGGATTGTCCGAAAAGTAGTATTTAATCCCGAAATCTAAAAAAGAAAACCCAAAGAATGCTGTAAAATCAACATTCTTTGGGTTTTAATTTTGGTGTATTTCCAACCAAAATAGGATTTTTATACATTAATATTTTTTATTATAAACATAGAGATAATGAAAAACATTCAATTTACAAAACTGCTGTTTTTTATTATTCAATCATTATCCGATGACCTGTGGGGGTGTGGCTTTTTTATTGATTATGGCTTATCAACGAACGTTGTTCTAACAAAAGGACAAAACAAAGGAAATAGGAATATATCTTTTTGGAGAGTTCATTAAATAAATTAGGGTGTATGGTCGAGAAAAAGTAGGACAGAAAGTAAAGAATGTCGCCGATGACGTCATCAAAAAAGTAAGGGAGATCATTCAAAAGCCGTTCAGCACGCAGAAAAGAAAGCTGAGCCCGTGATGAAACGAGTGACAAAAGATACGATGCACATTAACCCGAAGACAAAGGAAGCTTTTCATCAAGCGGAGAAAGTGATCGAACGCAAAGAACGACGATTAGAAAGGAGAGCAGAGCATGTCACGAAAGTAGGTGTTTTATGATATAATTAACGTAAGGCAAAAATCTCGAGTGAATGGCTAGACGAGTAGAAAAACATTGAAAAATCCACCTACGTTTTTTCAAAACACCTGATCTATCATGCGATCGAGTTTTTAGAGATGCGAGCCATGAGACATTGGTGGATACAATATTTAATTTAATACTGTGCAACAAAGATTTTACTATAGCCCCCCTGTTGCATACGAAGTAGGTCGGATGGGATGGCACGTCATTTGGCATGGACGACAGGACAACAGGTGGAACGGAAGCAACGGAGCTATCCTCCTCAATCTGAATAGGCGAGGCTGTGGTTATTAGTTTGAGTGAGGAGTTTGCTGAGGCACTTCTAATTGTTGGTAGTTTTATCTTAGAGGGATGGTGAAAAAAACTGATATATCACCATTTCTGAGGAGGAGAGTCTTTATGAGAGGATTGCCATATAGCTTTGAGATGAGAAGTGTACAGCCTATGGGAAAGCCTAATTTTGCTGTAATTAAAACAAAAATTGAGAATATAAAACCTGAAATTATCAATGCCAAGATGTCTCAAAAGCCCCATATCGGTATAAACGGTGGTTTTTTTGCTGCTGATAATGGTTACAATAATCCTCCAACAGGGTTACGATCTATAAGCTACTGGAAAGGAGATACTTCATACTACGAATATAATGGAACGAAAGATAAACAAATTAGGAGGAAAACCTTTGTTTCTTATGTTGATAAAAATAACAATATGAGAGCGGCTTTCGTGTACGCGAGAAACCTCAATGAAGTTCTTAAGGCCTATCCAAGCGCAAAGGCGGTAATTGGTGGGAACGGCTACAATAGGGAAAATTGGGGGGATGACTTAATAGTTATTGGATACGATTTCGCTACATGGAGAACCGTTTTGGCGTGGGATGATGAATATGGGTATATGATTGTTACAGAGGGTAACGCAGCGAATATACCTAGTTTAAAAACATACATCGAAAATATAGGCTTTGATCCTGTAAGATCGATTGTACTAGATGGATCGGGTTCGACTTCGATGAGGGTGGTCAGAAATGAAAAAGTTTATTGGTATGGTTCCCCTTCCCATGATAGATATATTGGGAATATGGTGAGGGTATATGGGGTAGACTGGTTTGAATGACAAAATATAATTTTCAGAGTGGTGTGAGGTATGTGAATTATGACTATAAATAAGCAATTTATTTTAAATGTTACAGTTTTATCTCTTCTTTTAAGTTTCGTATATAGCTTTCTGCTTCTGACAATTGAACACAATCTTTTTTCTAACGAAATGAGTAGTCCAGGGAGCACCGTCGTTTTTACAACTTTGTTTTTAATTTTATACATGTTTCACCTATTTATTTCATGGATACATTACATGTTGTTGGTAAATAAAATGTTGGGTTCAATTGTAAGCAAAGTAATAGCTTTTTATTTTGTTGGTCTTTTTTTATTGTTTCTTTTGTACATGCTTTTTCAAGTGAAAATCGTTTGGCTATTTTTTGCCTCGTTTGTTGTTTTTTCTTTTTCTTTATACAAGCCAAGTTAGGAGAAAGTTGCATGTCGTGCGCCTTTCTCCTTTCTTATTTTTGAACTCCTGTACCGAATATGGTAAAACTATATAGTGAGGTGAATGAAATGGAACGATTACAAAAAGTGATTGCTCATGCTGGCATCGCATCGCGAAGAAAAGCAGAGCAATTAATTGTCGAAGGAAAAGTGAAAGTAAATGGAAAAGTTGTGACGGAACTTGGGGTGAAAGTTAGTCCACAAGACCGCATTGAAGTGGATGGCATTCCGCTTGAACGCGAAGAGCCGGTATATTATTTGTTATACAAGCCGCGTGGTGTGATTTCGAGCGTAAAAGACGAAAAGGGAAGAAAAGTAGTGACCGACTTTTTTAAACATGTAAATCAGCGCATTTATCCGATCGGACGTTTAGATTACGATACGTCGGGATTATTGCTGCTGACAAACGACGGGGAGTTTGCGAATTTATTAATGCACCCGCGTTATGAAATTGAAAAAGTATACATTGCAAAAGTAAAAGGCATTCCAGCACGTGAAAAAGTGAAACAGCTTGAAAAAGGTGTTGCGCTAGAAGATGGGGTAACAGCGCCAGCGAAAGCGAAAGTACTATCGATTGATAAGCGGAAACAGACGGCGATCGTTGAACTTCGCATTCATGAAGGGAGAAATCGTCAAGTGCGCCGCATGTTTGAAGCAATTGGTCACCCTGTTTTAAAGTTAAAGCGGGAACGTTACGCCTTTTTAGATTTAAAAGGCTTAAATCCTGGAGATTACCGCGAATTGTCACCACATGAAGTGAAGCAATTACGCGCGCTTGCATTAGCTGGTTCACCGTATGTATCATAATTTTGTCACAGTTTGTTCAAATAATTTTCATTATTTATATAGTGGTAACTTGTATAATGAGGTTGATGAAAACGGTTTATTAGGAGAGTTGGCGATGAAAGAAAAGCGATTTTGGCTTCGAACAGTCATTTTAGCTATCATGCTTTTGGCTATTGGCTATACGATTTATTCGAACGTTTTTGTGGAGAAAAAAGCGATTCAAGTGGGCGATTCAGCACCAGATTTCGTACTTACTGATTTAAACGGCAACAAAATTCAACTATCCGATTACCGTGGCAAAGGTGTGTTTTTAAACTTTTGGGGAACGTGGTGTAAACCGTGTGAAAAAGAGATGCCGCACATCAATAGTCAATACAACGTATATAAAAATGAAGGGGTAGAAGTGATTGCGGTTAACGTTGGTGAAGCGAAAGTGACGGTACAAACATTCGTTGATCGCTTTCAGCTTACGTTCCCAGTTGTGATTGATCAACAAGATCAAGTGATGAATGCGTACGATATTAATCCGTTGCCAACGACCTTTTTAATCGACAAGGACGGAAAGATTGTAGACATCATTACAGGAACGATGACAGAAGAAGATGTAAAAAAATATATGGAACGAATTAAGCCGTAAGGGGTTTTCAATATGGAACAAGTAAAATGTGAATGCGGGCATGTCAACCCGATTGGAACAGTGCTTTGTGAAGCGTGTGGTAAGCCGCTCGAAGAAGTGCCAGCGTTGTTAGATATGCGCTATGAAGGGAGCGCGCGCCGTTCACAAACGTACAATAAAACGATCATTGATAAAATTTGGAACTTTTTTTCGTCTGTCAAAGTTGGGGTTTGGCTCATCGTCATTACGCTAGTTGCTTCCGCGATCGGTACGATTTATCCGCAACAAATGTACATTCCACCAACCGTATCACCAGCGGAATATTATGAGCAGCAGTACGGGTTGCTCGGAAAATGGTACTACGCGCTTGGCTTTCATGACTTGTATAGTTCTTGGTGGTACATGTTGCTTATTGCACTCATTGGCGTATCGCTTGTCATTTGTAGTTTAGACCGTGTTGTACCGCTATATCGTGCGTTAAACAATCAACGAGTGACGCGCAACGAACAATTTTTACAAAGACAACGTCTATTTAGTCGCGCAAAAGTAGAACATGATGAAACGGCATTTCGAAACGTCGTCGACAAGCTAACAAAGCGTGGTTACCGCGTCCGGGAAGAAAATGGAAATATTTTGGCGGAAAAAGGGCGGTTTTCTCGTTGGGGACCGTATGTGAATCATATTGGGCTTATCGTTTTTTTAATCGGTGCGATGCTTCGTTTCGTTCCGGGCATGTATGTGGACGAAAGCATGTGGATTCGTGAAGGAGAAATAAAAGAAATTCCGGGAACGAACGGAAAATATTTTTTAGAAAATAAAAAGTTTATTTTTGAAGTATATGAGAAAGAAAGAGAGAAAGAAGCGTTTCAAGCAGCGATTGATCGCGTCGGTAGCGGAATGATGGCGAAAAACTATCAAACGGACGTCGTATTATACGAACGTGTTGGTCCAGTCGTTACGGGCGAAGAGCCGAAATTAAAAAAAATAAAAAGCTTTTCCATTCGGGTTAACGAACCGTTAAAACATGATCATTACGCGTTATACCAAGTTGATTTTAAGCTAGATGAATTAAAAAGTATGTCGTTTCATTTCACCGATAAGGAAACAAACAAATCGTTTGGCACAATTACAGTTGATTTAATTCAACCAGAAAAAGAATATGATCTTGGTAACGGATATAAAGTACAGCTATTAAGCTATTTTCCAGATTTTTATTTTGATGAAAATGGAAGTCCGAATACGCGCTCGAAAGTACCGAACAATCCAGCGTTCGTATTTAAAATGTTTGCACCAGATCGTCCGAAAGGCGAAGTGAGTTTCACGGCCATTCGCCAAACGATTGAGCCGCTTGGTAATAACAAATATAAGATGGCATTTGCGAATATTGAAACTCGAAACGTATCAGCATTAACGGTGCGTCGTGATTTTACACTTTGGATTTTGGGCCTTGGCGGTGCTATTTTTATGGTCGGCCTTATTCAAGGGATGTATTGGAACCATCGTCGCGTATGGATTCGACGGATGAACGACGAAGTGCTTGTTGCCGCACATACGAATAAAAACTGGTTTGGACTGAAAAAAGAGCTTGAAGGTATATTTAACGATACGCCGTTTGTCATGCCCATCGATCAAGCGGACAAGCGGTCATAAGGGGGAAACATTGTGGTTCAGCTAAGTAGCACGTTACTATATGTGGCATTTGTTCTTTATTTAGTTGCAACGCTTTTCTTTGGTGGAGCAATCCGAGTCAAAAAGAAAGAAGGAGTAGACCGCTGGGCAACGATCGGGATTTTTGTGACGATCATTGGATTTATTGCTCAACTCGGTTATTTTATTACGCGCTGGATTGCTGCCGGGCATGCACCTGTCAGCAATTTGTTTGAGTTTACAACGTTTTTTGGCATGATGCTTGTCGGAGCGTTTATCGTCATTTATTTTATTTACAAAACGAGTTTGCTCGGTTTATTTACTTTGCCGATTGCCATTTTAGTCATCGCTTATGCAAGCATGTTTCCACGGGAAATTTCGCCGCTCATCCCAGCGTTACAAAGCGATTGGTTGCATATTCATGTCATAACCGCAGCTGCTGGCGAAGCGATTTTAGCGATTAGTTTTGCCGCAGGACTCATTTATTTAATTCGCGTTGTCGATCAATCAAAGCCGAGTAAGCGAACGTTTTGGCTTGAATTTGTATTATTTTTCTTAATTAGTACGCTTGGCTTTGTCATCGTCACAACATCGTTTCGCTTGGCAGGCTATGAAGCAACGTTTGAGTGGATCGATAAAAATGGCAAGCAAGATGAAATGGTATACCATATGCCAGCGCTTGTCGGCCCGCATGAAGGAGTGCTAAAAACGGAAGAACGCATGAAGCCGTTTGTGGATATGCCAGCGATCATCAACGCACGGAAATTAAATACGGTCATTTGGTCTTTATTTTCCGGTCTTGCGTTATACGGCTTGCTTCGCTTGCTGTTACGCCAACGTATCGCAGCCGCATTGCAGCCGCTTGTAAAAAACGTCAATTTAGATGTAGTTGATGAAATTGGCTATCGTTCCGTAGCGATCGGCTTTCCAGTATTTACGCTCGGTGCGCTTATTTTTGCGATGATCTGGGCACAAATCGCATGGACGCGTTTTTGGGGCTGGGATCCGAAAGAAGTATGGGCGCTCATTACGTGGTTGTTTTATGCCGCCTTTTTACATTTGCGACTATCGAAAGGATGGCATGGTGAACGTTCCGCATGGCTTGCGGTCATCGGTTTTGCGATCATTATGTTTAACTTGGTTGCGGTAAACTTAGTCATTGCCGGTTTACACTCATATGCTGGTTCTTAAAACGCCTTCGCCATGAAGGCGTTTTTTTAGTGTGCTCGGCATGGGTGCAATCTCTAGGGTGAAAGTCCCGAACTGCGAAGGCAGAAGTAGCAGTTAGCTTAACGCAAGGGTGTCCGTGGCGACACGGAATCTGAAGGAAGCGAGCGGCAAACTTCCGGTCTGAGGAACACGAACTTCATATAAGGCTAGGTATCATTGGATGAGTTTGCTAAACAAAACAAAGTCCTTTCTGCCGAAGGTGATACAGAGTAAATGAAGCAGATAGATGGAAGGAAAGATTGCACTCTTACCCGAGGAGGTCTGATGGATACGTGAAGTACCCTTCACAACCTACTTAGCGATAAGTAGCTGAATCATCAGAAGTCAGCAGAGGTCATAGTACGAATCGGTCTAGAACGATTCGGAAGGACTGAACAATCAAGAGAAAATAGCCCTTGGCATTCAGTCCGTCACGATGAACACAGAAAACATAGGACCTCCCAAGAGAAAGGAAACGGTGAATCCCGTGGGGGATCTTTTGGAGGGTGGAGTGACGACTGGCATAAGAAGAACAGCTATTTACGGAAGGAAGAATAACGATGGTTTTGAATCAAATCCTGTCACGAGAGAACATGCTTCTCGCATTGAAACGAGTAGAACAAAATAAGGGCAGCCATGGAGTAGATATGATGCCCGTACAAAACCTGCGAACGCACATCGTCGAAAACTGGCAGTCCATCAAAGAAGCGATTCTCAAAGGTACCTATGAACCGATGCCTGTCCGAAGAGTCGAAATCCCGAAGCCTGATGGCGGTGTTCGGTTACTAGGTATCCCAACCGTGACAGACCGTTTGATTCAACAGGCGATTGCCCAAGTATTGTCGAAGATATATGACCCGATGTTTTCCGAACATAGCTATGGCTTTCGCCCAAATCGAAGTGCCCATGATGCAGTGAGGAAAGCACAAGGATATATCAAAGAAGGATACCGATGGGTTGTAGACATCGATTTGGAAAAGTTCTTTGATCAGGTCAACCACGACAGACTTATGAGCACATTGGCGAAAAGAATCCACGATAAACCGTTATTAAAATTAATCCGCAAGTACTTGCAGTCGGGTGTCATGATTCATGGAGTGGTTTCAAGTACAGAGAAAGGAACGCCACAAGGTGGTCCATTAAGTCCGCTCCTTTCCAACATCGTCCTTGATGAGCTGGATAAAGAATTAGAGAAAAGAGGACATCAATTCGTTCGTTACGCAGACGACTGTAACATTTACGTAAAATCAAAAAGGGCAGGAGAACGAACAATGGCAAGCGTTCAACGATTCATCGAACGTAAACTTCGCCTAAAAGTGAATGAGAAAAAGTCGGCAGTAGACCGTCCTTGGAAACGAAAGTTTCTTGGATTCAGTTTTATCGATGCCGAAGAGCCCAAGATTCGAGTGGCAGAAGAAAGTCTCAAACGAATGAAGAAGAAAGTACGAGAAATCACCTCGAGAAAGATGCCATATTCCATGGAATACCGAATTCAGAAACTGAATCAGTATTTATTCGGATGGTGTGGGTACTTTGCGCTGGCGGATACGAAATCAATCTTTCGGAAAATGGACGGGTGGATTCGTCGAAGACTTCGTATGTGCTTATGGAAAAGTTGGAAAACACCAAAAACGAGGATACGAAACTTGATCAAATTGGGAGTTCCTTCGTGGAAAGCGTATGAATGGGGAAATAGTCGGAAAGGATATTGGCGTATTTCAAATAGCCCCATCTTACACAGAACCCTTGGAAACTCCTACTGGAATGACCAAGGGCTCAAAAGTCTACAAGAACGTTATGAATTCTTGCGTCATTGATCTTGATTGAACCGCCGTATACGGAACCGTACGTACGGTGGTGTGAGAGGACGGAGGTTAATCACCTCCTCCTACTCGATTGAGAAGTAGAAAAAAGTTTGGTGGTTTTGTACAATAGAAAATGAGGAGGTATGACATCATGGAGAAGGAAATTAAAATTTTAGTTGTGGATGATGAAGAACGGATTCGCCGCTTGCTTCGCATGTATTTAGAACGTGAACAATATGTCATTGATGAGGCAGAAAACGGTGAAGAAGCGCTAGCATTAGCGCTTGACAATGATTATGACTTGATTTTGCTTGACCTTATGTTACCTGGAAAAGACGGTATTGAAGTGTGCAAACAGTTGCGTGAGAAAAAAGCGACGCCTGTCATTATGTTGACAGCAAAAGGGGAGGAAGCGAACCGCGTGCAAGGGTTTGAAGCGGGAACGGACGACTATATTGTAAAACCGTTCAGCCCGCGTGAAGTCGTACTTCGTGTGAAAGCGTTGCTTCGTCGCACAGCAAACGCTTCCTACGTACCAACGGATACGACAGCACGGGATGTGCTTGTTTTCCCACATTTAACAATTGATCATGATGCACATCGTGTGACAGCGGATGGACATGAAGTCAGTTTAACTCCGAAAGAGTATGAGTTGCTTCACTTTTTAGCGAAATCGCCAGATAAAGTGTTTGACCGTGAACAGTTGCTAAAAGAAGTATGGCATTACGAATTTTTTGGCGATTTGCGCACGGTAGACACGCACGTCAAGCGATTGCGTGAAAAACTAAATAAAGTGTCGCCAGCTGCAGCGAAAATGATCGTCACCGTTTGGGGTGTTGGGTATAAATTTGAGGTCGTGAATGAATGATGGCGCTGTGGCGTAGTGTAGTTGGAAAATTGTGGCTGACAATTTTGTTGCTTGTTGCTTTCGTCCTTTTTATTTTAACCGTCTTATTGCTTGGTTTTTTTGAAAAATATTATTTAGAGAAAACAAGTGATCAACTTACCCAACAAGCGACAAAAGTGGCTCGTGTCGTCGCCGAACATGACGAATCGTTTGCGCGCTCGATTGCGTGGACGATGGTGGATGACGTATCAAAGTTAATGATCATTGTCGATGATCGTCATTATTGGTATTCACCAAATGCAAAACTTCCTGATTTACCGCTCTCGTTCATTCAGCAAGATCAACAGTTAGGGCGCGTATTCGATGGAAAAAAAGTAGTGAAACGGACGCTTATGCCAAATCAAACGATGCGAAACGATGAATATAACGAGCTATTCATTGTTGGTGTTCCGCTTCATACATCGGATGGAAATGGTGCGGTATTTGTATACCAGTCTTTAAAAGCGGTAGAAGAAACGACAAGACAAACGACAAAATTTATTTTTCTTGCGGCGTTTATCGCCATTGTATTAACGACTGTGTTTGCCTTTTTCTTATCTACACGCATTACAGCGCCACTTCGAAAAATGAGGCAAGTGGCATTCGAAATGGCGCGTGGAAAATTTGATTCAAAAGTGCCAATCGTCACGCATGATGAAATCGGGGAGCTGGCAATGGCTTTTAATCAAATGGGACGGCAGTTGCAGTTTCATATTAATGCGTTGAATCAAGAAAAGGAGCAATTAGCAAGCATTTTAAGTAGCATGGCCGATGGTGTCATTACATTCAATCGAAACGGCGAGGTGCTCATTACAAATCCACCGGCTGACCGATTTTTACAAGCGTGGTATTACGAGCAAGGGCAAAGCGATGATTTATTGCCACTTCCTCCCGAAGTAAATGAATTGTTTATGAAAGCGGTCGCGGAGGAAAAAGAACAAGCGATAGAAATGGCTTTACAAGGTCGCAATTGGGTCATTGTCATGACGCCGTTATACAACGGCAAGGTCATTCGTGGAGCTGTTGCGGTGCTTCGCGATATGACAGAGGAACGACGGCTCGATAAGTTGCGCAAAGATTTTATCGCAAACGTCTCGCATGAGTTGCGCACGCCGATTGCGATGTTGCAAGGGTATAGCGAAGCGATCGTCGATGATATTGCTGCGACAGATGAAGAGAAAAAAGAATTGGCAAAAGTCATTTATGACGAATCGTTGCGCATGGGTCGCCTTGTGAACGATTTGCTTGATTTAGCGCGCATGGAAGCAGGTCATTTAACGCTTCATGAAGAACAAGTGCCGCTTAGACCGTATATCGAGCGCGTCATTCATAAGTTTCAAGCGTTAGCGAAAGAAAAAGGAGTTCGTTTGCTTGTTGAAATGAACGACGAGCTTATCGTTTCGTTCGATCCTGACCGAATTGAACAAGTGTTGACGAATTTAATTGATAATGCGCTTCGTCATACGGATAACGGTGGCGAAGTACGTGTCATTGTCGATGCGGGGGAAGAAGTCGTGCGCATCTCTGTGCAAGATTCTGGCTCAGGCATCGCAGAAGAAGATTTGCCGTTTGTGTTTGAGCGTTTTTATAAAGCAGATAAAGCACGCACGCGCGGTCGCTCAGGTACAGGTTTAGGTCTTGCGATTGCGAAAAACATCGTTGAAGCACATAAAGGAACGATCGCTGTCCATAGCAAACTTGGGGAAGGAACGACGTTTACGTTTACATTGCCATTGAAATAAAAATTTTTTATTGTCATCAGCGATATTTTTCGCTATGATAGAAACGTGGAAATTGTTCGACAATTACATACATTCGTTGCAAAAAGGTGTCGAATGGGAAACCTAGTAGACTTAATAGGGAATCTGGTGCAAGTCCAGAACTGTCCCCGCAACTGTAAATGCTGACGAAATGAAAATCGCCACTGTACGATTCGTACGGGAAGGCTTCAAAGTAGGATGACGCATAAGTCAGTAGACCTGCCTTTTTGCACCGTCATTCGCGTCTTCGGGGAGTGAGACGGCGAAACGACAAGGGGAGAGTTATTGTCTTTTGTTGTTTCCAGCTCATTCCATTAGGAATGGGCTTTTTTATTTGACATACATAAAAGGGGGAAAAACAGTGAAGGCTAAACTTTCTGCGGGAGTTATTTGTGTGATCCTTTTTGCAACAATTTTTTTAAACGTAAGCGTTGGTTATGTTGCAGCACATATGGATTATACAGATTTAACTTCTGTTGATTTTGTGGAGAACACAGATAATTTAATAGTTTATCGGATTGAAGAGAGCGAGGAGCTTTATGAGTATGTAGAGGAATCAGAAATTGTAGATGGGGTCATAGAGGTCAATATAAAAAAATACGAAATCAAGGGCAATGAGAAGATTTTGATAGAGGAATCTATACAACAAATAAAAGAGTTAAATGATAGTAGTTTAGTTGTTCGTTCTCTAGTAAACGGAAGTGATGAAGAGATAATTATACATTTAGGCAATGAGGAGTTTGCGGAAATTATAGACTCAGAATATGTTAAATCCGAACGATTCATGCATTTTATTAATGCATTTCATACAAATTCTTACTGGTATATATCAGAAAAAGGAGGATCGTATATCACTGATACGAGATACGAAGTATTTTCGAATGGGCATGCTCGAGCCATAATGGCGGGAAATGACCCTTACTATAAAAACACTAGAAGTAGTAATGGTGATTTCAAAGTCTTCAAAGTGTATGCTGATTCCCTTAGACAAAAAGAAATTGAACTGACCTTAATTGGAGGAGCCATAGGTATAGCAGATGCAGTAATTGATGCTGTACGATCAGGACAAGTTTTAAACTTTACTTTAATTAAGACAATAGCCAAAAAGATGGGAAAGGGCATACCTATAATTGGTACATTATATGCAATCTATGACTATGCTCAAACGTATATAGATGCGAGAAGTGCGTATAAAAGGATCTAGTTTTCTTTAAAAGGATGGTTCTCCCTATGAAAGCTATAGAAAGTGTTATTTTAGCAATAACATATGTTTTTTTTGCATCAATAGTTGCAAAACTTATTATCTACTATTTTAAGAATAAATATACATCTTATGAACTTGGGCTTTTCTTCTCAGCTATTTACTTAGGAGTATTTTCATTTACTATTCTAAGATGGGATTTTGATTATTTTATGCTCAATAATTTTCTTAAAGCAGGAATTACAATTAGCGCTATTCAGTTAACCTTAATACCAATACTTATTTTTATAAAGAAACGATACAATAGTTTGTACGACAAAATCGTTATGAAAATGAATAAAATGTTGTAGCGGGTGAGACTCGTCACAACATGTTTGAAAAGGTCAAAAATAATTATTCTCATTTATAGGGGGAAAAACGATGAAGAAATGGAAACAATATGTGTGGCTTCTTGCGCTCGTATTGACGCTCGGATTAGCGGCGTGCGCGAATAACGCAGAGCCGGCAAAAGAGACGAAGCAAGAGGTGAAAACGGAGGAGGCTGCATTTCCGGTTACGGTAAAAGATGCGATTGGCGATGTCACGATTGAAAAAGAACCGGCAAAAATCGTTTCACTCATTCCGAGCAATACAGAAATTGCATACGCGTTAGGGCTTGGCGACAAAATTGTCGGTGTAAGCGATTTTGATAACTATCCAGAAGATGTGAAAGACAAAGAAAAAATTGGTGGCATGGAGTTTAATGTTGAAAAAATTATTTCACTTCAACCAGACGTTGTACTTGCGCATGCATCAAGTGCTCACAATTCTGAAGAAGGATTAAAGCAATTAAAAGATGCGGGCATTACAGTCATTGTTGTACCAAATGCTACATCGCTCAACGATGTATATGCGTCGATTGAACTGATCGGGAAAGCGACAGGGAAAGAGAAAGAAGCAGCCGATGTTGTGCAACAAATGAAGCAAAAAATTGATGCCATTGCTGAAAAAGCAAAAGAAGTGAAAGAAGAAGCGACCGTTTGGGTGGAAGTTTCTCCTGCACCTGAAATTTATACAGCTGGAAAAGGAACATTTATGGATGAAATGTTAACGATCATTCATGCGAAAAATGCAGCAGGCGATCAAGAAGGATGGCCGATGTTTACGGAAGAAGATGCAGTGGCACTAAACCCGGATGTCATTATTACGACGTACGGTTATTACACGCCGAACGCAGTTGAGCAAGTGCTCGCTCGCCCAGCTTGGAAAGATGTCCCTGCCATTAAAAATAAACGAGTATACGATGTCAATTCTGATTTAGTTTCTCGTCCGGGACCACGTTTAGCTGAAGGGGTCGAAGAAATTGCCAAAGCCGTTTATCCAGACATTTTTCAATAATTACATCGTTGCATTAATCATTGCCATGACTACAATATTGCTAGGGATATCGATTGGATCGCAATCGATTCCCTTTTCTTCTATATGGGGGACATTGATTCACATACCGACAGTGCCCGCCACCGATTCGCAAATCATTGTTTCGATTCGTTTACCGAGAGTTGTGCTTGCTTTTTTCATCGGGGCAGCTTTAGCGATGGCAGGCGTTGCTTTTCAAGGATTATTAAAAAACGTTCTTGCTGATCCGTATACGATCGGTGTCTCGTCCGGGGCAGCTGTCGGGGCGGTCATCGTTTTTTTCTTTCACCTTCATCTGCCGCTTCTCGGGCGTTTTACGTTGCCGATTGTTAGCATTATATTTGCACTCATGACATTATTGTTCGTTTTGTTATTCGCCCGCCTTGCCGAGCGAAATATGGCAATGGAGACGATTGTTTTAATTGGGATTATTATGAATGCTTTTTTCGGCTCGCTCATTTCGCTTATGGTCGCTTTTAGCGGCGAAGAGTTACGCCAAGTGATTGGCTGGCTTATGGGAAGCGTAGCGATGCGCGGTTGGTCGTACGTTTCGTTGTTTTTTCCGTTTTTCGTGATCGGTTCTATCGGTTTATTTATTCACATTCGCGAACTAAACGCATTTTCGTTTGGAGAACAAGCAGCTGCAAATATTGGCGTGCATGTGTTGCAGCGAAAGCTATTCATTTTGCTGAGCGCATCGCTACTTACAGGAGCAGCTGTGGCAGTATCGGGAACGATCGGGTTTGTTGGCCTTGTCATTCCTCATATGACCCGCCTTATTTGTGGAGCTAATCATAAAAGATTATTGCCACTTTCTTTTTTGTATGGGGGAACGTTTCTTGTATTAGCCGATTTAGTTGCGCGAACGATCGTTGCCCCGCGGGAACTGCCGATTGGAGTCATTACATCGTTTATTGGCGCGCCATTGTTTGCGATATTGTTATTTAAAAGTTTAAGACGGAAGACGTGATCAATATGATAGATGTGCAGCACGTTTCGTATCAATATGGGGAAAAAAAAGTGTTGGAAGATGTTTCGTTTACCGTTTACGAAGGGGAGTTTTTCGGTATTTTAGGGCCGAATGGAAGCGGAAAAACGACGCTAATGAAACTGTTGAGCCGTGAACTTTCTTTGCAGCAAGGAGCTATGTTTGTTTACGGTCAGCCAATTCAGACGTATAAACCGAAACAATATGCAAAGCTTGTTGCGACGTTACCTCAACATACAGATATTTCGTTTGGGTATACAGTGAAAGAAATGGCTGAACTCGGTCGTTATCCTTATCAGTCATCGCTTTTGCCGCGCTGGACAAGCGAGGATGAACAAACAGTTACTGAAGCGATCCATTCCGTTACATTAACGCATAAACGACACGTACGGTTAGAACAATTAAGCGGTGGGGAGCGTCAGCGCGCTGCACTTGCGCGGGCGTTAGCGCAACAACCGCGCGTATTGCTCCTAGATGAACCGACGAACCATATGGATGTGGCGCAGCAGTTTAAGTTGCTCAATTTATTAAAACAGTCAGGGCTTACCGTTGTAGCTATTTTTCATGATATAAACATTGCCTCGCTTTATTGTGATCGCCTTCTTTTATTGAAAGACGGAAGAGCCGTTGCTTGTGGAACGCCGCGGGAATTGTTAAGCGAATCAATGATTGCGTGCGTATTTGAAACAAAAATGAAACGTCACGAGCACCCGGTTTTACCGAAGCCGCTCGTCACATTCGTTCCATTTTTCACGCCGCATATAGACGATGTATTATGGCACGTGAAAGAACACGAAACGATGCTCGTCGTAGAGACAGTCAAGCCTTTTAAAGTGCTTTCATCTTCGCTTGTTGGTGGCGGTATACGTTGGGCAACGACGTTCGTCAATCGTCACGTTTCGCTTGACTATCGTTGTGACGATGCCGAGCAAGAAATGATTCAATTTTTGAGGCGACACGGTTTTCATGAGCAATGGACGGTCGGAATGATGACCGCCGTCGATGTAAAAGATGTGGCGTTTTCATCTGTTGATGAAGATGTTCGTCTTTTTGTTGCGGTAACTGCTGGAGTCGGAAATGCGGTAGATAGTGCAAATGCTTGGCGGCGCACAGACGTAGTCGCTTCTCCGGGGACGATTAATACGTTTGTTTTTATTGATGCTCATTTATCAGAAGCTGCGTTCGTGCAGGCGTTAATGACCGCAACAGAAGCAAAAGCAAAGGTGCTGTACGATAAACAAGTCATCGATCCCCAAACCGACACCATTGCGACAGGAACATCAACAGATTCGACGGTTATCGCTGCGTCTCAACAAGGAACGTATTATGAATACGCTGGAACGATTACATCGATCGGTAAACAAATCGCTCGTCTTGTATATGAAGCGACGCAAACAGCCATTGATCGCTACCGAAAGCGAAAGGGTGAAAGTCGATGACGCACATATGGGCGGTGTGGCTTGCGCTTTTGCTCGATCGCATATTCGCTGATCCTCGGCGCTTTCATCCTGTTTGTTGGATTGGGCAAATGATTGCGTTTATGGATCATCGTTTGAACAAAGGAAGATGGAGAAAAGGAAAAGGAATGTTCACGCTGTTTGTCGTTTGTACGGTGACGTTCATTATAAGTTACGGACTGATTGTTAGCGCCTATCGACTTTCATTTATATTCGGCATATTCATTGAAGCAACGATCATTTTTACTTCCATTGCCCCGACAAGTTTAGCGAACGCAGCGTACGATGTTCTCGATCCGTTAGAAAGAGGGGATATGGATGAAGCGCGAAAAAACGTGGGAATGATTGTCGGGCGTGATACAAAAACGTTGCAACAAGAAGGGATCGTACGTGCATGTGTGGAAACAGTAGCTGAAAATACGAGCGACGGAGTAACCGCCCCTCTTTTTTATGCTTTTATTGGCGGGGGAGCGTTAGCGATGTTGTATCGCGCTGTAAATACGTGCGATTCGATGCTCGGCTATAAAAATGAACGGTATGCACAATTTGGCTGGGCTTCAGCTCGCTTAGACGATGTGTTCAATTACGTTCCTGCACGACTAACAGCGTGTGTGATGTTGCTTATCCATCACGCAAATATACGCATGTGGAAACTATTATTTCGCGACGCTCGCAACCATCCAAGCCCAAATAGCGGATGGTGCGAGGCAGCGATGGCTGCGCTATTAGGTGTTCAACTCGGAGGGGTGAATACATATAAAGGCGTTATATCTGTTCGCCCAACGATAGGTGATGCGTTCGTTCCGCTGAAATGTGAGCATATTAAGCGAGCGGTAGCCATTATGCGACGTACAACAATAGCTTTTACGATTGGGGGGAGTTTGCTTGCAGTTGCCTGCACATGGGGCTAATCCGCATCGTCTATACGAAGCGATGCAAATGGATACGCCAAGTTCGTATATCGATTTTAGCGTGAATGTGAATCCGTTTCCGCTTCCAGACGAATATATGCCAACCGAACAACAATGGGTTCGCTGGATGAGCATATACCCTGAAGAGCGAAGTGAAACGCTGCGAACGATCATTGCCGAGCGAGAACATGTAGCGCGATCAAACGTATTTGTCGGCAATGGTGCTGCAGAATGTATTTATTTGCTTGCCGAACAATTTGCCGGTCAACATATTGGCATCCTCGAGCCGACGTTTACAGAATATCGTCGTGCATGTGAAGCTTACGGTTGTACCGTTCACTCGTTTATGTTAGATGAACATTGGCAACCACCGATTGAACAAATGATAGAACACTTGCCGTTTTTACAGGCGCTATTCGTCTGTCATCCGAATAACCCAACAGGTACCGTATGGCCGAAAGAAACGATGTATGCTCTATTAAAAGCAGCACATGATGAAGGGGTATATGTTATTGTCGACGAAGCATTTTACGACTTTTGGCTCGATGGTTATTCCGTTTCGTCCTTTTTACACACATTTGATCGTTTAATTGTGCTACGATCATTAACGAAAATGTACCGATTGGCAGGCGTGCGGCTCGGTTATGTGTTAGCGTATGAGCATGTCGTAAAAAAGTTAACGGAAAAACAACCGCCATGGAGCGTGAACACGATCGCCCAACAAATAGGAAAACAATTATTGAACGATGAGACATTTGTCCAACGAACAAGAACGTATATCGCTTCAGAACGAAAACGAATATTTTCACAGCTTACTGAGCTTGGTTATCGCTTTTCACCGTCTGTTGTCAATTTCTATATGTTGCATGATGAAACGATGACACTTTTTCCTTTTTTGTTGCAACAAGGTATCGTCGCTCGCCATACGTTTAATTTTCAAGGACTGGACGGAAAATATGTTCGTTTTGCGATTCGAACGAAAGAAGAGAACGATCGTCTCCTTTCTTATTTAAGGAGGTGGCATAAATGATCGTATTTATTAGCGGTGGGGTGCGTAGCGGAAAATCTTCATTTGCAGAACAATGGGCAAAAACAATGGCGGAAGCAAAATATTCGCTTCATTACATTGCGACAGCGATGCGCACAGATGAAGAAATGGAAGCGCGCATTGCTCATCATCAACAACAACGAAAACGTGATCGGTGGCAAACGTGGGAACAGCCGTACGATCTCGATCACATCATTTCTATGTTTTCCAAACGTGATATCGTGCTGCTTGATTGCTTAACAAATTTATGGGCAAATGAGTTGTTTCGCGATCATATATGGGATGTACATGGAAAAGTACCGCGCATCGTTCAACAAATGAAACAGTTAGCTGATAAAGCTAAAGGATTAATTATTGTAAGTAACGAAGTGTTTTATGATGGTGTACCTGATGAACGAGGAACGTACATGTATATGCACGGTCTCGGTTTATTGCATCAACATCTTGTCACATTAAGCGATGTGGCGATTTTGATGCGTTACGGGTTGCCGATTGTAAAGAAAGGAAGAGAGTCATGTGGCGAGGAGTCATTTTGGCTATACAGTTTTTAACTGTCGTCCCGCTCCGTATACAAGTGGACTGGAATGAACGGACAGCGCGTGCCGCTGTTCTGTCGTTTCCATTCGTCGGTGCAATGATTGGGGCACTTCTCGTTGCCCAACATGCGTTATTATTCGGTCACGTTTCTTTACTTGTTTTATCATTTTTACTATTATTTTCATCTATCTTTTTGTCAGGGGGATTGCATGCGGACGGCTGGATGGATTGTAGCGATGCATATTTTTCGTATCGCGATCAACAACGACGTCTCGAAATTATGAGCGATTCGCGCGTCGGGGCGTTTGCGGTGCTCTCGCTTTTCTTTTTGCTCGGCTTTCGTTTCGTTTTTATGTTTGAGACCGTTGCGCACATGTCGTTGTTTTCTCTTTTTTGTATTCCGTTACTTTCACGTCTTGGCATGACGTTGCTTTTATTGACGACGCCACTCGCCAAAAAGACAGGAATGGCCGCAGCATTTCGTCAACATGTCGATCACCGCTATGTACCTTTCGTTATAGCGTACGCATTCATTGTTTTATTATCGGATGAGACGATCATATTGTTTTTGGCACTTATGTTGTTTTATGTTGTCGCGCGTGCGTTTGCTGTGAAGCAGTTTGGTGGAGTAACTGGCGATGTGTTAGGAGCGTTTATTGAAGGGAGCGAAACGTTTTTATGGTTCGTCATGTGGCTATTACATGCATTCGCCATTTTGTAACGAAGGAAAATGAGGAGAAACGATATATCGGATGGACGAATGTACCGATTGTGAAAAAGCCGAATGTGTCGCACTCGTTACACGCCGATGTCGTGATTACAAGCGATTTGCTCCGTTGTCGCCAAACAGCGCATTTGTTGTTTCCGAATCACGTCATTGAATGTTCTTATCGTTGGCGGGAACTGAATTTTGGTGATTTTGAAGGAAAAACGTATGAACAATTGCAAACGGTCAAGGCGTATCGTCGTTGGTTAGATGATTCGTTTCGCTATACGCCTCCAAACGGTGAGACGTTTGCTCAGTTTGAAGCTCGTATTGAACAAGCTGTTAGCAATGCGATTGATCGGTCCGCTTCTCATGTTGTCGTTGTAACGCACGGCGGGGTAATTCGTTATATATTATCGAAGTACGCACCGGACATCCGTCCGTTTTGGGAATGGCACGTTCCGTTTGGCGAAGGAGTGACGCTTTATAATACGAAGGAACGATGGAAGGAGAGAAAGCGATGCATTTCGTTAGCGGCGGTGCGTTTCAAGGAAAGCGGAAATGGGTAAATGCCCATTATTCATTCGGGCATACGCCATACAGTTGGTATTGTGCATATGAAAATATGTTTCCGCTCCCACATGACGAAACCGCATCTGTTGTTGTGCTTGAAGGAATAGAACATTGGATTCGCGAATATTTTTTTCCTTATACGGACGATGAAAAAGAAGCGATCCGATCGTATATGTGCGCGTGGAAGCGATGGGAACAAGCGGGGGGACGGACGGTTGTTTGGATTGGTTGCGATATTGGGCAAGGTATCGTGCCGATCGATGTCCATGAACGGGCATGGAGAGATATGGTTGGCTGGACGTATCAACAGCTAGCGAGCATATGTAACCGTGTCGATTACGTATGGTGTGGGATCAATGAACGAATCAAGTAGGAGGGAGAACATGAAATTATATACAAAAACAGGGGATAAAGGACAAACGAGCTTAGTTGGAGGGCGAGTCGATAAAAACGATGTGCGTGTTGAAGCGTACGGAACGATTGATGAAGCAAATTCTGTCATCGGCTGGGCGATGACGTTATTGAAAGATGAGAAGTTTCGCGACATTTATGAAGAATTGCAACGCATTCAACATGAATTGTTTGATTGTGGCGGTGATTTGGCTATTGTTGGTGAGAAAATCCCATACAAAGTAAAGCCAGATATGGTCGCGTTTTTAGAGGAACGCATCGATGCATATATTCAACAAGCACCGCCGCTTGAACGGTTTATTTTGCCGGGAGGTTCGCCGCAAGCAGCGGCATTGCATATGGCACGTACCGTGACGCGAAGAGCAGAACGTTGTGTCGTTGCGCTCATGAAGCAACAACAAACGAACGAAGTCGTCTTACAATATATGAATCGTTTATCAGACTATTTATTTGCTATTGCACGTGTTGTCAATGCTCGTTTACACGTGAAAGACGTAGAATATGAACGAAGCGCGATCGTGTTTCGTGATAAAAACGAAAAAAAGGGTGAATCATGATGAAGCGTTTCACGTTGCTCGTTATGTTCATCAGTTTATCGGTCATCGGTTCGCTTATAAAAATTCCTTTTACAATTGGAAGTATTGCATTAGATAGTGCGCCTGCCGTTGTTGCTGCATTTTTACTTGGCCCAACGGCAGCCGCGCTCGTGGCATGTATTGGTCATATTGTATCTGCGCTATTTGGCGGATTTCCACTCGGACCTTTTCATATACTTGTGGCTATTGAAATGGCAGCTCTTTTATACGTTGTTGGCTTGTTGATGAGAAGAGGATGGCTCATTTCTAGTTATGTATGTTTTTTTATCGGTAATGCACTGATTGCACCGTTGCCTTTTGCATGGATCATGAGTCCGGCATTTGTACTGTCCATCATCCCTTCTCTTGCACTAGCTACCGGGGTCAATTTAGCGATTGCTGTCGTTGTTTCAAAAGCGTTGCAACGTGTATGGGGGGAGCGGCATGCGTGACGTATTATTTGTGCCGCTTGACGAAAAGACGGAGCTTGTTTTTGCGGCGGATTGTTCGGGGGGAATTGGCTTAAAACGCCACGATGTTGTTCGAGTACCGTACGATGTTGTCGGTTATTATGGGGCTCGTGTAGCGCTTATGGAACTCATGAGTATCGGTGCGATCCCGAAAGCGTTCATCATGCAAAATTTTGTGTCTGACGACGTATGGGGCGCGCTCATTTCAGGAATTGAACAAGCGATGGAAGAGCTACAATTGTCGTTCCCGATCGTAGGAAGTAGCGAGTCGAATATGCCGCTTATGCAGTCAGCTGTCGGCTTTGTCGTTGCTGGAACGGTAACAATAGAGCGTAAAAAAATAGGTGTAACGCCACGTGATGCTTGTTGGGCGGTCATCGGTGAGCCGCTCGTTGGCGAAGACGTGATAAAAAGAAAAAATCGTGTGCTACCGCTTTCGCTTTTTCGCGAACTTTTACAATTAGATGGCGTATATGAAATCGTCCCAATTGGTTCAAAGGGGATCCGCTATGAATGGGAACTCGTTTGCGGCGATTGTCCTATTCATTGTTCTTTACCACTTCATGCGTCTGCTGGTCCAGCGACATGTGTATTAATCAGTTATGATCGCAAACAGGAGCCGGTATTGCGGTCACTCGCTCAAACGCTTTTTTATCCAATTGTAAATGAATTGTAAACGATCGCTTCCCGTTGTTCTAACCGTTCGTATTTTTGCATACAACATATATGGTTATCGCAAACGGGAGGGAATAGACGATGGAAGATATGATGAAACGAGTGCTCGTTGTTGTTGGTATGGCAGCGTGCATTCATTTATTGTTTCTTGTTGGACTGAATAACTAGAAAAAGAGAGAGATGTGCTATATAATGTAAAACAATACGAGAGGGGGAGAGAACAATGTTAACAGATTACCATAATCATTTAGAGCGCGGGACGTTGACGCTCGATT
Organism: Anoxybacillus dikiliensis; assembly: GCF_050613275.1. Lineage (GTDB taxonomy): Bacteria > Bacillota > Bacilli > Bacillales > Anoxybacillaceae > Anoxybacillus. Next base: position 1,703,643 of record NZ_CP187112.1, on the reverse strand, counting down.
ATTTAAAGCAATTTACGGACGAAGCCGCGCGAAAAGGCATTGAACATTTCGGTATTTCCGAACATGCGTATCATTTTTATCAGACGAAAAACATTTTATCTAACCCGTGGATTGAAGAACGCCGCTATTATGATATGGCTGATTATGTTCGGTTGTTTCACGAGGCGTGGAATGCGGGAATAGATGTAAAAATGTCGATTGAAATGGACTACACGCCAGGGAAGCATGAAGAAATGGAAAAATTTATTCGCGCTTACGATTTTGATTATGTCATTGGCTCAATTCATTGGGTGGATGACTTCGGTATTGATTTAGCTGAGTTTCGAAAAGAATGGGATCGTCGTGACGTATACGATACATACCGAAAATATTTCGACCAAGTCGTGACGTTAGCTGAATCGAACTTATTTGATATCATCGGTCATTTAGATTTAGTGAAAATTTTTAAATATGTACCGAAAGATGAAGAATTTTTGCTTGAACAGTACGATCGTGCAACGACGGCACTAGCAAACTCGAAAACGTGCGTAGAAATTAGTACAGCAGGATTGCGAAAACCTGTCGGGGAACTATATCCTGATCCGCGCCTGCTGCAAATGTGCTACGACAAAGGGATTCCGATTGTTTTATCGTCTGATGCGCACGTTCCGCAAGATGTCGGCGCTGATTATGACAAAGCAGTTGCCCTTGCTAAAAAGGTCGGTTATACCGAAATTATGACATTTTCGAAAGGGGAACGGAAAGCCGTTCCGCTTGGATAAAAAAAGGTTCAGCCGCGTGGCTGAACCTTTTATACTTCCAATCTTTTTACAACATCAATATCGTCAATTTTTTCAAGCGTGTCAACGAGTGCATCATCGAGCGGTTTATCGAGCGAAAGCATCATAATCGCTTTTCCGCCCGCTTCTTGGCGACCAACTTGCATCGTAGCGATGTTCACTTGATGGTCACCTAAAATATTTCCGACTTTTCCGATCATTCCTGGTTTGTCGTGATGTTGAATGTACAATAAATGTCCTTCTGGGGCAAAGTCGATCGCAAAACCGTTAAAATGGACGATACGATCTCCATAATGAGCGATATGCGTTCCTTTCATCGTAAACGTTTTGTTCTCACCATATACTGTCAATGCAATACTATTGTTGTAGTCGTTTCCGTTTGCTGAAAATTTTTCGCTAAAAGCAATACCTCGTTCTTTTGCAATCATTGCCGCATTCACTTCATTGACCGTTGAAGCGACACGCGGTTTTAAAAATCCAGCGAGCAAGCTACGCGTAATAAATGTCGTTTCTAAATCGGCGACGGAACCGGAATACGTAATTGCAATTTCTTGTACTGGTTCGCTCATATATTGGGAAGCAACAATGCCCATTTTGCGAGCTAATGTATAAAACGCTTGAATTTTTTCATACACATCTTTTGATAATGTCGGTAAGTTAATAGATGACGTAACGGGTTTCCCTTGTAAAAATTTTAATACTTCTTCGGCGACTTGTGTCGCGACATTCACTTGCGCCTCGATCGTTGATGCCCCAAGATGCGGAGTGACGATGACGTTGTCGAACGAAAGAAGCGGATGATCTCCTGGCGGCTCTTGTTCAAATACATCGAGGGCGACGCCTGCTACGTGTCCGTTTTCTAAAAACGAAATAAGCGCTTGTTCATCGATAATTCCGCCGCGAGCGCAGTTAATTAAATATACACCTTTTTTCGTTTTTGCTAAGTTCTTTGGACCGAGAAGACCTTTCGTTTCTTTTGTGAGCGGTGTATGTACCGTAATGATATCCGCTTGCGCAAGCAATTCATCAAGCGTGCAAACATCGACGCCGATTTTTTCTGCTCGTGCTTTCGTCAAAAATGGGTCGTACACATGGACGTGCATACCGAACGCACGCGCTCGTTTTGCTACTTCCGAGCCGATGCGCCCGAAGCCAATAATGCCTAAATGTTTTCCGAACAACTCGACACCGACGAAAGCGGAACGATTCCATTCACGTGATTTAACCGAAATGTGCGCTTGTGGAATACGGCGCACTAAAGAAGCCATCATCGCAAATGTATGTTCCGCTGTAGAAATTGTATTGCCATTTGGGGCGTTAATGACGACGACACCGTGTCGTGTCGCTGCCTCAACGTCGATATTGTCGACACCGACTCCAGCACGCCCAACAATTTTTAAATTCGGCATGTTTTGAAGTAGTTGTTCTGTGACTTTCGTTGCGCTACGAACGAGCAACGCATCAAACTTGTCAAGCTCATCTTCGACTTCTGTTACTTTCTTTTGTACGACTTCAATCGTTGGATCAGCAAGAAGTGGGGCAAGACCTTCTTCGCTCATCGCATCAGATACTAAAATGCGAACCACAAATATCCGCTCCTTTCAAATCATAAGTTTTTAAATTTCTGATAATTTAACATAACCGTATACATGTGTCAATAACTTTCGGAAAGGTCATACAAATGAAAACGTTTTTATATATAAACGTTCGGAAAAAAGACAAAAAGCTGGCGTGTTGCCAGCTTAAAAAATGAAAATTATTTATTTTGCTCGTTGTAACGTGCGATGCATTCGTCAATAAGTTTGGCAGCCGCTTCCGGACCTTCCCACGTGCCAATTTCTGTTTTCTTTCCTTCTAAGTCTTTGTAGCGCTCAAAGAAATGAGCGATTTCTTTCAGTTTATGCTGCGGAAGATCTTCGAGGCTACGCACATCAGCAAAGCGAGGATCATCAACAGGAACGCCGATTAATTTCGCATCTTCTTCGCCGCCGTCTACCATGTTTAAGTAGCCGAGCACACGCGTTTCGATAACGCAGCCAGGGAATGTTGGATTTGTGACGATCACTAAAATATCAAGCGGATCGCCGTCTAACGCAAGTGTATTTTCCAAATAACCGTATTCAGCTGGATAAAACATTGGTGAATACAAGACGCGATCGAGCTTAAACACACCACGCTCTTTGTCGTATTCGTATTTGTTTTGGCTGCCCGTTGGAATTTCAATAAACGCTTCAACAACTTTGTTTTCAAACGCCATGCCAAATTCCTCCTTTTCATTATGTATACTTTTTTATTATAGTCGATTGGACAAGTAGTGACAATGACTGAACAAAAGAAACGGGCAAGCTTCATGTGAAGTTTGCCCTTCGGTGCTCTTACTCAAATTTGTTTGGATCGCCATCAAATGGCTCGTCCGCGACTTTGATGGAGTCTGTTGGACAGCCTTCAAACGCATCCATCATATCATCGATTAATACGTCTGGCACTTCCACAATACCTTGGTTGTCGTCTAATGTAACGTACGCAATGCCTTCATCATCGTAGTCATAAATGTCTGGTGCAGCTGCTCCACATGCACCACAGGCAATACATGTTTCTTTGTCAACAATTGTGTACTTTGGCATACAATGACCCTCCTTAATTATATGGAACCAATCGCTTCATATGAAACGTTGGAAACGTATTCCTCACACTTTTATAATAAATGTGTTCCGACAACTTTTCAATAAAAAACTCCATTGAAAATGCTTATCAGTACTTAGTTTTTCCTCACATCCTCTCGCTTAATCTGGTAAAATGAAAGAGAAAATGGAGTGAATGTTGCATGTTACAACACATTGTTTTATTTTGTATCGATCGTTTTCGTGGCGAGCGATCACTCGCTGCCATTGACCATTTGCTGAACGGGAAAAAAACGGCGCAAACGCTGCAAGATAGTAAATGGTATAACGTTAGCCGGCTATTCGGAACAGTGCCGATTGATCGTTCTCGTTTACTTCATATGGCGCACCAATTAGAAAGCAACGGATGGATTAGACAAGTAGACGAGCATATATATCGTACAACTTTAAGCGGAAAAGAGGAACTTCGTCGTTTTATCTTTCCTCCTTATGTGAATGGATGGAAATATATGAATGAGTCCTCTTTATTTTGGAAGAGACTTTCTTTGCTTATTCAAACGGTCACAAACATCATTCACCGTACGTCGTTTGAGCCCGTACATCGCGATGAGCGCATTCAATCATTTGTAAAGCGATGGCTTTTTCAACATAAACATATGCAGACGATTGCGCGGTCGTTATATGAAGAAATGTATGAGCTACTCAGTCGTGTAGAAGAAAAAGACGCAAACATTTTTGTTTGGCGGTTGACAAGTCATGAGCGCATCGGATGGACGAATGAACAAATTGCTCACGCGATAAAAGAAGATGATGTAGCTGTATGGCTATCGTTTCAAAATGTGTTGCATTTTATACTTGAGACAATAGAAAAAGAAAAGGAAACATTTCCACTTCTCTTTTCATTGCGTGAACAAACGCGCACACAATTAACGAGTTCCGCTCAAAAAACTTGGGATATGTTAAAAGAAGGATATTCAATTGAACAAATTGCCGAGTTGCGTCGATTGAAAAAAGGAACGATTGAAGACCATATTGTAGAGATTGCGACATATATCCCGTCATTTGTGACGGCGCCATTTTTAGAGGAAAATAAACGTAAGCGCATTATACAACAAGCACGACAATTAAAAACGAAAAAATTGCGGGCAATGAAAGAAGCGCTGCCAGACGTTTCTTATTTCGAAATTCGGCTCGCACTAGCAAGGTGGGATAAGGAAGATGATTAACATATTAAAGGAGCGATTTGGCTACGATTCGTTTCGCATCGGACAGAAAGAAATTATTGAAGATGTGCTTAACGGACGAAATTGTGTCGCTATGCTTCCGACCGGTGGGGGAAAGTCGCTTTGCTATCAGCTTCCTGGCTACATATTGGACGGTAGTGTGCTAATTATTTCACCGCTCGTCTCCCTTATGGAAGACCAAGTACAACAGCTTAAAAATCGCGGCGAAAAACGTGTTGTCGCACTAAATCGCTTTCTTTCCTATCGGAAAAAAAAAGACGTGCTACATGAATTAGCATCGTACCGTTTTATTTACGCTTCGCCTGAAATTTTACAATCTCCCTTGCTTATTGAATCGCTAATGCGTATAAACATTTCGTTGTTTGTTGTAGATGAAGCGCATTGCATTTCACAATGGGGACACGATTTTCGTCCTGATTTTTTAAAGCTCGGTCTTCTTCGTGAAACGCTCGGCAACCCGCCTTGTTTAGCGCTAACAGCAACCGCAACCCGTCAAGTGATTGATGATATTGTAGCAACGCTTAAGCTTGATCAAGTTAAACAGCATATGTACCCACTTGATCGGACGAACATTTGCTTATATGTTCAATACGTTCATACGTTAGAAGAGAAAATAGAAGTGTTAAAGCAGCTTATCGCTATATTGCCTAAGCCAGGCATCGTTTATGTATCGAGTCGGCAATGGGCAGAAACGTTAGCAAACATGTTGCATGGAGATCATCGTGTTGGCTACTATCATGGAGGCATGGATGGCGACCAGCGGCTTCTTATTCAACAACAGTTTGTTTATGATCAGTTAGACGTCATTTGTTGTACGAATGCGTTTGGAATGGGTGTTGATAAACCGAACGTTCGTTTCGTCATTCATTTTCATTTGCCAACGCAACCCGAAGCATACTGGCAAGAAATTGGACGCGCTGGGCGAGATGGAAATGAAAGCATAGCCATATTATTATATGCGCCAGGAGACGAGCAACTCGGGCAAGCGATGATCGATGTGGAATTTCCGACAAAAGAGCAAATCGTTTATGCGCTAGATGCTTTACGTCATGGACAGAACGAGACGGGATTAACAGATGTACAACAACGGCTTCTCTTATATTGGTTAGAACAAATGAATGGTCAAGAAGATATACACATATTAGCAAAAAAACTTTATGCCTATATCGAGCAAAGAAAAAAAGAGAAAATGAATAAATGGCTATTTATGCAACGATGGGTACACGAACAAGCTTGTCGCCGGCGGGCGATGCTATCCTATTTTGAACAACAACCACTTCCGAATGAACGCTGTTGTGATCGATGTGGTGCCCGTATATACGTAAATGCCTCTATAAGACATATTCGGCAAATGCAGTTGCGCCCATGGCGCGAAGAGCTTCGTGCAATGTTTTCGATAAAGGTGGAGGACAAATGATTAAAAAACAAATTGAGACCGCCAATCAAATAAGTGAACAGGAAATAGTATATCATTTGTATTTCACACAAGCGCTCCTTTTTCTTGTTGCGTTCGCATTAGGTATATATTTATTTACCCCTGCAACATTTTTTGCGATATGGCAATGGGATGTGCGGGAAATATTATTATATGGCGGAGGTTGTGCAGCGCTCGTTCTTTTTGTCGATTTTTTACTCATTCGTCATGTACCTGAACAGTGGTATGATGATGGTGGGATGAACGAAAAGCTATTTCGCTCTCGGCCTGTTCCGCACATTTTTATCATGACTGCAATCATTGCGTTTTGTGAAGAATTGCTATTTCGCGGTGTCATTCAGACGCACGTTGGCTTACTTTTTGCCAGTGTCATTTTCGGTTTATTGCATATTCGTTATTGGAGAAGATGGCTTCTTCTTATTGCTGTCGTTAGTTTAAGTTTTTGGATTGGCTTTATATATGAATGGACGGGCAATTTATGGGTAACGATTTTTGCCCACTTTCTCATTGATTTTGTTTTAGCGTTACACATCCGATATCGGACAAAAGAGGTGAATAGCGATGCGTGAAGATCAAGCAGAAAATTTGCGAAAAAAAATGAAAAGTATCGATGGGCAACAAGAAAACGATGAACTTCATTTGCCGCCACGAAGTGAAGTGCATAAAAAGAAAAAAACGAAATGGAAAATAAAACACCCGCTCGTTCGCATTCTTGCGCTCTTTTTCGTTTTATTGCCGATTTCGATTTATAGCATATACCATTTAGTCGACAAACGTCCGATCCAAGTTGTGACGATTGATGACGAGAGTTATGAAACGATAGACGTCGATCAACAAAAAGAAGAGATGCCAAAACAAAAACCGCTCGAAAATGAAGCAAAGCAAGAGGTAGATGTATCCGATGAAACAGAGCCGTCTTTTATTTATCATACAGTACAAGAAAATGAAACGTTATATAGCATTGCAATGAAATATTACGGAAATGAAAAAGGAATGGATCTTATCAAAGAATGGAACCGTTTAACGAGCACGAAGCTCCAAAAAGGACAAGTATTAAAAATTCCAAATATGAATGGAAAATAAGGTATACACCTCTGCCGATGGACATACAATCGTAGTAAAACACGATCGGTAGGGGTGGCTATGATTTTCCCAATGGAATTAGATGAAGTGACAAAAGTCATTTTAAAGCGCATAATTGCTCACAAAAAAGAATGGGACGATATGAAAAAAAGAATGAAGTGGTCATTCAGTTTGTTTTTATTTTCTCTCGCTTTATTTGGAATATATATATATCAAACTGTTTTCGCTTTACATCGTACGTCCATAGAGCGAGTCGTGATGGCTCTTATTGACGAACGTATTTTTTGGTTTGTTGCGTTTATTTCATCATTCGGCTGGCTCGTCTTTTTTTATAAAAAGAAAACCGAAAAAGCGGAGCAAGATTTCCATGCGCTCCGCTGCGAGCTTATTCAAAAAAGTAGCGAGCTGCTTCAAGAAGAAACATGGGAAAAACGACATATTCTTTATAAGTGGATGAAAGAAACATATGATATTCAACTGTACCATGAAAATAAGTGACCACATGCTCTCTCGTTTCATATAGTGAGAAAAGGAGGGAGGTATATGTGGCTTTTTTTGATCACTGGCTTGACTTGTGGTTATTTTATGATTGCTTGGACGCCAACGTTGGAGCCGTTTGAGCTTGAATTGCTTTTGACCGATATGATT